>NZ_JAAITU010000069.1 GCF_013304385.1 Blautia glucerasea | reverse complement strand
ATTTTTTTCTCAACCTTCTTTCTCGGAATTCCTTATATTTGAATTATACAAGAAGTTCCTCTCTATTTCGTCGAGTTTTTTTAAGAAATCAATCTCCATTTGTTGCTGCTGTGTTTGAGCTTTTAGTAATCGGTTTTCAGCTTTCAACTTCTCAATATCTGATAATTGAGAAATCGCTTTGTTCTTACCTCGTCGATCATATAATCCTTCGATTCCTTTATCTTTATATTTTCTAACCCATGCATAAACTTGTCCGTAGGAGCAACCATATTTATTCGCTGTAGAAGCATAATTACATCCCGTGTTTATGCATTCTTCGACAATGTTTATTCTTTCTTCAAGGGTTGTATTTTTTCTAGCACCGTTTTTAGCCATGAGATATACACCTTCTTTTCTGGAATTTGTTAAATCTTCATGGTTATTATACTGCTTAATCCATGTACAAACAGTACTTGGTGCATGAATTTTGTATTTTGCAGCTAAATCCTGACTCGTTATATTGCCTCCAAGATATTCAAGAACAATCTTCTTCTTAAATTCTGCAGAGTAATTACATAAATCAGCATTTTGCTTTTCTAGACCGTCTTCTCCAAACGTTTCGTATTTATGACCCCACCTGCGGATGATACTAGCCTCAATTCCATACTCTTTACCTAATTTCCAATAAGAGATTCCATCCTCAAGGTGTTTCTTTACGAGCTCAAGTTTCAACTCCTTACTATACTGTTTCCTAGACATAAAAATATGCTCCTCATATGATAGATTTTTGGATATTTCCATTGTCTACCATATGGGGAGCATATCAAAGCGCTGGGTTTGCTAAGCCTTTTTGTTTACTCAAACTCCACAGTTCCTGTCGGCTTCGGTGTAAAATCGTAAAGCACACGATTGATACCAGTAACCTCATGTGTAATACGATCTGTAATATGAACCATCAATTCATGAGGAATCTCAGCAACAGTTGCTGTCATAACATCGGTAGTGCATACTGCACGAACGATACAGCACCACTCAAAAGAACGCTTTCCGTCTTTGATTCCGGTAGATCTAAATTCCGGAACAACCGTGAAATACTGCCAGATTTTCCCTTCCAGTCCATTCTTTTCAAATTCTTCACGAAGAATTGCGTCGGATTCGCGTACTGCTTCCAAACGATCACGGGTAATAGCGCCCGGACAGCGAACACCAAGTCCCGGTCCCGGGAACGGCTGACGATAAACCATACCATGAGGAAGACCAAGCTGGTCACCAACAACACGGACCTCATCTTTAAAAAGGATTCTAACAGGCTCTACAAGTTCAAAATCCATATCTTCCGGAAGCCCGCCGGCATTATGATGTGCCTTAATACCTTCTTCAGACTCAAGAATATCCGGCCAGATCGTACCCTGCGCCAGGAATTCAATCCCTTCAAGCTTTCTTGCTTCTTCAGCAAAAACTTCAATGAATTCTCCACCAATAATCTTTCTCTTTGTCTCAGGATCTTCTACTCCTGCCAGTTTATCAAGAAAACGATCCGTAGCGTCCACATAAACAAGATTTGCATTCATCTGATTGCGAAACACTTCAACCACCTGCTCTGGCTCACCCTTACGAAGCAGGCCATGGTTAACATGGACACATACTAACTGCTGGCCAATTGCTTTGATCAGAAGTGCTGCAACAACAGATGAATCCACTCCACCAGAAAGTGCAAGAAGAACCTTCTTATCTCCCACCTGCTCTTTGATCAATTTAACCTGTTCTTCAATAAATATCTGTGCCAGCTCCGGTGTTGTAATTCTTTCCATATCAGCCGGTCGTCTGATTTCAGTAACGTTCATTGGAAATTCCTCCTCATCCATTAGGTTTTTTTCAATGCCGATTGATTGTCACTTAATTATAAATGACAGGAAAATATTTGACAACCTTTATTTAAATATCTATTCTAAAGTATCTTGCTTCATGTACATCCCGCCTTTCCGCTTGCTCACGGTCATAATCTTTAATATCCATAATGGCAAAACATTCTCAGTCATTCTTGGTCAGCTATGGCTTCCACATCCATGCTCGCCACATATATGTCCTTCCCCGTGGCTGTGCTCATGGTGAGAACACTTAACATCTGGATTATAATCCAGTGTTTCATTAATAAAAGCTTCTACTGCTTCATCCGCATCTCCGGAAACTCCCCCAAAAAGCTTAATACCGGCTGCCGCTAATGCTGTCTGTGCGCCACCTCCGATTCCTCCACAAATCAGAACATCTGCATTTAATGCATTAAGGACTCCCGCCAATGCACCGTGTCCACTTCCATTCGTATCTACTACTTCTGAATATACGACTTTTCCTTCCTCTACATCGTAAATCTTAAATGTCTCTGTGTGTCCAAAGTGCTGAAAAATCTTTCCATTTTCATATGTTACTGCTATTCTCATTATACCTTCTCCTTTTTCTGCTGCATATTTTTGATGAATCTCCTGCTTATAACATCCTCCAAGTCCACAGTTACTGCTCTGACCATCACAGATTCTGAAATCTCCACCTTCTATTCTGAGTGGATGTCCATCAATGAGTGCATCTGCTATTTTCTTCCTGGCAATCTCGTAAATTCGTTGAACAGTTGTTCTTGCGACTTGCATAGATGCTGCGCACTGCTCCTGACTATAACCATTCTTATCCAAAAGCCGAATTGTCTCGTACTCATCTACCGTCAGAACAATAGATTTTTTTATCTCCGTATCATCTACCGGAAGAAATTCTAAAACATTGGGGAAATGACAGACTTTTCTGCATTTTACTGGTCTCGGCATAAACTGCTCCTTCTTTCTTTTCTTACATATTATCTCCATAAAGAGCATATGTCAATAATATTTTGGGCATATGTCAATTATCCGATTGACTCATTTCAACGAAACAAGTATACTATGTTCATAAAGGAGCTACATCTTATGAATTTTGAAAATTACTTTCCAATATGGAATAAATTAACTGCAACGCAGAAAAACCTAATTTCAGATAGTTTAATCACACAGCATGTAAAAAAAGGAACGATCATTCACAACGGAAACCTGGATTGCACTGGATTATTACTGGTTAAATCCGGACAGCTTCGAACTTACTTACTTTCAGATGAAGGACGGGAGATTACCCTTTACCGTCTGTTCGATATGGATATGTGTCTCTTATCCGCCTCATGTATCATACAGTCCATTCAATTTGAAGTAACCATTGAAGCAGAAAAAGATACTGATCTTTGGATCATCCCTGCTGAGATCTATAAGAGTATCATGCAGGAATCTGCTCCCGTCGCAAACTATACCAATGAATTAATGGCTACCCGTTTTTCTGATGTCATGTGGTTGATTGAACAAATCATGTGGAAGAGTTTGGATAAACGTGTTGCTTCATTTCTTTTGGAAGAAACCTCTATCGAAGGAACAAATGAACTGAAAATCACTCACGAAACCATTGCCAGCCATCTTGGTTCACACAGGGAAGTTATCACTCGAATGCTTCGATATTTTCAAAGCGAGGGTCTCGTCAAACTCTCCCGTGGCAAAATCACCATCCTTGATTCGAAAAACCTGGAAATACTCAGAAAATCATAATAGTATTTTTTAATAATCCATACCACATGCATATGACCTTTCGATCAGCGCACGGTCATTGACCACTGCATCGTAGAAACGGAATCCGCCGGAGAAGTTGTATGTTTCATGTCCATTTCCTTCCAGAATACGGCTCGCAATATAACTGCGCAGCCCACTCTGGCATATCAGATAAACAGGCTTTTCCTTCTCAACTTCATTGATACGTTCCCTCAGTTCATCTACAGGAATGTTTTTAAATCCATTAATATGTCCCCTGTTAAATTCACCTATAGTTCTCACATCCAGCAACACAGCACTTTTATCTTTAAAGATTCTATCCATATCTTCCAAATGCCATTGTTTTAAGGTACCTTTTGCTATATTATCTATCATAAATCCAGCCATATTTACAGGATCCTTGGCAGAGGAATACGGCGGTGCATATGCCAGATCCAGATCTTTCAACTGGAGTGCATTCAGCCCTGCATGGATCGCTGTTGCCAGCACATCAATACGTTTATCAACGCCTTCATATCCAATAATCTGAGCACCAAGCAAGCGATAAGTCTCCTTTTCAAAAACAACTTTCATGGTCATGACTTTTCCGCCAGGATAGTAACCGGCATGACTCATAGGAGAAAGAATTACTGTATCTACCTTTAATCCTGACTTTTTGGCATTGGTTTCATTGACGCCTGTAGTAGCTGCTGTCATATCAAATACTTTGATAACAGAGCTTCCCTGACTGCCCAGGTAACGACTATCACCGCCACAAATGTTATCAGCGATAATCCTACCCTGTTTATTGGCTGGACCAGCCAAAGAAATCAGCGCATTATCACCCGTAACATAATGTTTTACCTGAACTGCATCACCTGCAGCATAAATATCCGGTACAGAAGTTTCCATTCTGTCATTCACTACAATACTTCCCTTGATACCAAGTTCCAGACCAGCCTCTTTTGCTAACGCTGTGTCTGGTGTAACTCCGATCGCCAGTACTACCATATCAGCATGAAGGGAGGGATTATCTTTCAATAGAATCTCCACTCCGTTGTCTTTTTCTTTAAATCCTTCTACTGTATAGCCCAGTACCAGTTTTATCCCATGCTTTCTCATTTCATTATGGATCATGGATGCCATATCTGGATCAAAAGGATTCATCAGCTGCTTAGGCCGTTGGACAATCGTAACATCCATGCCAAGCTCCCTCAAATTTTCTGCCAACTCTAAGCCAATAAAGCCACCACCAGCCAATACAGCAGATTTGGGATGATTCTTATTAATATATTCCTTGATTCGTAAAGTATCTTCTACTGTACGAAATGTAAAAAGTTTATTAATGCCTACTCCAGGAAGCTTTGGCTGTGTTGGCTTAGCGCCTGGAGAAAGGATAAGTTTATCATAATTTTCTTCAAATGTTACACCATTCTCTAAATCCTTCACTAAAACAGTTTTACGATCCGGATATATGGAGATAACTTCATGATGAATTTTTATATTAATACGGAAGCGCTTAAAAAAACTCTCTGGTGTCTGTAATGTAAGTTCTTCCGGATCTGTGATCACGTTTCCAATATAGTATGGAAGACCACAATTCGCATAGGAAATGTATCCTGATCTTTCAAATACAGTAATTTCTGCATGTTCATCCAGTCTGCGTATTCTTGCTGCGGCTGTAGCTCCTCCGGCTACACCACCTACTATTATTACCTTCATATTATTTTCCACCTTTCCTGAATAAGCAGCAATGCCACTTATATTATCTCCTTGTCTTTTTCTTTTATGAATTTATTATAATCCAAAATTCATATGTTTTCTGTGATATCATCACGTTCTGTACTGGCTGATACAAAATCAGGGATTCTTTTTTAAAGCACAAATAAAAATGTGTGGAATAATAGCAAGCAGTCTTCTTGTATAACTTTATATTGTGTGCGGATTCATTATTCTATCTCCCACTGAACAGCGATCGCTCTAACCGGAGAACCATCACATCCAACTAGTTTCATTGGTAAGGCAATAACATACGGATTTGCAAAATCAATTTTATCAAAAAAAGCCCAGTTTTCTCCTATCATTAATCTATTTTCTGAAAACAAATCATGCACTGGAAATTCTGTTCCACCTGTTTGATCAGCATTAATAGTATCAATACCGATAAAACGAATACCTTTATCTACTAAAAACTTCGCAACTTCTCCATTTACATATGGATGATGGAAAAACTCTTCTGTCCCACGTTTTTTATACCAGTTTGTATTGAATAATACAACTTTACCCTCTGTTATGTCATTTTTATATGGTTCAATATCTTCCATTGTAATTGCTTCATCTGCTTTCTTTTCAGTAACATGTACAACCACTGCGTCTCCTAAAAAGAAATCCAGTTCCATATTATCAATAGTTTCTCCAGTATTTGAAAAATGATATGGTGCATCAACATGTGTTCCAGTTTGCGTTCCCATAACCAATGTAGATAAGTTATATCCTTCTTTTTCTAAAGTTGTTGCAACTGTTACAGATGGTTCCGGATCTCCAGGATAAATTGGTGTATCAGCTGTAAACTCCCATGATAAATCAACTATTTTTTTTATTTTTTTCATTTGTATATCCCTTTATTTATCATTATATGCTTTTATAATTAAGTTCAAATAATCTTCCTTTGTGATTTTTCTTGCGTTGTCAGCAGACAAAACATTATTTGCTGATCGTTCAGCTATAGTTTCAAAATTCTCTTCTGTAATACCTTTTATATCTCTAATTGTAGGTATATTTAATTTTCTATTCAATGCTTTAACATATTCTACGGTTTTTAATGCATATTCTTCATCTGTCATACCATCTTCTCTTTTGAGGCCCATCGCACAAGCAATATCTACAAAGCGCTCTGGACAAGCTGGAATATTATATTCCATGACATAAGGTAAGAACAAAGAATTGGCAACTCCATGAGGTGTGTCAAACCAAGCTCCTACCGTTTCCGCAAATGCATGTACAGCCCCAACATTTGATGAAATAAATGACATGCCGCCAATTGTACTTGCGATCATCATATTTCTTCTTGCATTTCTGTCACTTCCATCATTATATGCTTTTTCCAGATTTTCAGAAATCATCGAAATACCTTTAAGTGCTAAAGCATCTGTAATAGGCTGATGCAATTGTACTGTATACGCTTCTATACAATGTGTTAATGCATCAACTCCGCATGATGCTGTCAAAGATTTTGGTAAACCTAATGTAATTTCAGGATCACAAATTGCCAGTGTAGGAATCATGTGAACAGGGTCTCCTACTGTCATTTTATACTGTCTTTTTGTATCTGTAATAACTGCACACCATGTAACTTCAGCTCCTGTTCCAGAAGTAGTAGGAATACAAATGAGTGGCAATATCTTCTTCTCTAATTCTGTGTCTCCCCATTCTATTGTAGTTTTTCCATTTGTTACAACAGCGCCAACAGCTTTTGCTTGATCCATCGCTGAGCCCCCGCCAAGAGCTATTAATGCATCTACGTGGTTTTCTTTTGCAAATGCAGCCATTTCATCACAGTCTTCAGCTCTTGGATTCGGTTTTACATTTGTCAATAAATAATTCACAACATTTTCTTTGTCAAGGCTATCCTTCAGGACTTTATAGTGCTCAGAGGATGCTAAAAAAGAGTCTGTAATTACAAGAACTTTTTTAAAGCCTAAATGATTACACTCTTCGCCTACTGTTTTTAACACTCCGTATCCCTCAACTATACGCGTGGCATGAAAAAAATTATTTGTTTCTAACATGGTTGGTCTCCTTTTTTCTTTTATTATTTTTCATTATATGGTATGTACTTACTATATACTCAAGCCTTTTTTGTAATTTATTATTTATAAAGCATTTATATAGGAATGAACAAACCAGCAAAATGTACAAAATACTATTAATCCCTATCGAATTATCAAACATTTCAGGACTTTCAAAACAAACTTTATTGTTTTATAAAAAGAAAAAGATCTTTATCTCAGAGTTTAAAAATGAAAAAAGTATCGTTTTTATGGCTTAGAACAAATAGATATTATAGTTACTATACAGACATTACAAACAAATAGTTTATCTTTAACAGAAATTCAAAATATTCAAGAATGCCTCGGCATTCTTGCTGCGAGGTGCGCGTCATGCAATTGCATGACATACTTCTCCTGCGCACCTCTGCAATCCTGCCGGAGGCTATATCAACTGGGGGATTGACTCCCACCACTGATACCAGCTTGTTGCTCACCACCTATAGAGGTGGGAGTCATCTCCCAGCTGATATAGCACAAAGGAATCTTCCTCTTCATATAAACGCTTTACAAAATACTTTGTCGGAACTTTTCCTCTAAACATCAGATATCTCTGTTCTTCCAGCTCCTAATTTCACAGTTTCCATATGTGTTATTGCTAAACCCTGAAGTTTGCATCATTGAAAAAAGGGTATAAAAAAACAGTCTGCTCTGACGGAAAATAATTCCATCAAAACAAACTGTTCTTCATATTCAGATGTTCAGCCACAAAACACCTTTTTGACAATTCAATAAACTGATTAATTGCACAATATTTCCCCTACAGGCTTTCTCTTAGTAGCAATCCCTAATCGTTCCATGTCTAATTTAAAAAGTTCACTTGGATATCCATATGCATCAAATCCCTCTGGCTTGCAGATATCTCTGTTCAGATACTCACTAAGTTCCCATTGATACTTTGTTTCTTTCTCCAACTTTTTATCAAAATACTGTGCATCCATTACCATTCGATTAATGCCACCAACTGCTTTCTTACCATGAGTTTTGGTTACAATTGCATCGCCTGACATTTTAAAATACTGCCCTATCTGATCCTCGGAATATCCCATTTCCTGCATCATCCCATGAATCACACGGCTGATATACATTGCATAGCAATTCCAGTTTCTTTGTTCAATATCTGTCATTGCTATTGTGTAACGATTACTAGCATTTACAATAAACAAGACATTTCTTCCTTTTATTTTCGTCAAATGTGTGTTCCAGCAAAACACAAGTGAAGCACCTTTGCTTTCTTCAATCTTTGTTGTTTTTAGTCGATTTTGAACTGCTTTTGTTGCACCAATCTCCATGTGTATCACCTGCTCATCTCCATGATAACTCCCGGATGACGCTTATCTTCCTTTATCCATTTTTCAAGTTCCCAGAATTTATCTGATGCAGGCTTTTTATCATCATTTAGAAAATTTACATACTTTTTAACAAGATCTTCCATATAATTTTACTGCCAGCCTGATATTCTTTCTCGAAATAGTTTCCAATCCTTTTTTTCTTATGTCCATGATTTTGAACCTCCTCAATCTCATGTTAGTCTCAACAAACAATTTCAGAGATGAGACTGACTTGGAACTATAACTTTATAATTTACCTACAAATCCCAGGATTATCGCATTTTGCCATATCATAGAGTCTCACTTACTCTCAGATCTCGCGAGACTTCGTTGAGACTCACTTTGAAATATTCTTGAGTAAAAGTTTAGGTGTCACATTGAGTACCAAATTTACTGTCATCAGTCAAAGATTCTAGTGATATCCTGATACTGGTTAATTACACGATAAATTTCTACATACTCACTGCCCACTTTATAGATAATCACATACTCTTCCCATATCGCATATTTATAATCTGTTCGAAAACTGACCCGTTTGAAGAGATCCGCCCCAATTCCAGGAAACATCTGAAGGTTTTCAAATTTACCGTAAATTTCCTTCATGGTCTTTGCCGCATATTCCTCGTTGTCTTCAGCAATGTAATCCCGAATATTCTTCAGATCCTTTGCAACAATCGGATTGATCCGCAGTTTTAACATCTTATTCCCCCACAAGTGCCTTCAGTTCATCCAAATCCAGCCATCCTTCGCCGTCTTTCACTGCTTCTTCGGCTTCCTGCAGCTTCATCAGAAGCTTTTTCTCTGCCCGATCACGCTCATAATCTTCAATATCCATGACAACGAAACGTCCTCTGCCATTTTGGGTCAGATATACTGGTTCTCCTTTATGACAGTTTTTCAGGACTTCATTATAATTTCTCAAATCAGATACTGGTAAAATATTTGCCATATTCTTTCAGCTCCTTTCTTTGATTTATATTGTTTCTGCTACTTCTAGTATACATAAAAAGCTGTAAAATTCAACGTGAAGTTTTACAGCTTTATTCAAACCTAAAATGAAACTTTAAATTCCACCGCCCGCTTATGCGGTGGAATTTACTCTAA
>NZ_JAAITU010000068.1 GCF_013304385.1 Blautia glucerasea | reverse complement strand
AAACATTAGAAATTCCTTGATTTTCAAGGAAAAAAGACTTGACTATATAGGGAGGCAACAAGGTGACTTCTTTAACCATAGAACAAAAAAGAGTGGACATATACCCAAGCGCAAAGCCGGGCAGCCCAGTTATCTATCTCAACACCTTTTCCAATGCCGTTAACAGTGTGTATAAAAACCTGATGGCGCTCGGCTGCCCAGATTTCTGTCTGGTGGCGGTCAGTAAGCTGAAATGGGATCATGACATGACACCGTGGTATATGGGGCCGATCTCTAAACACGATACGCCCTGCACCGGGGGTGCGGATGATTACCTGAAACTGCTTCTGGATGAAATTATGCCGGAAGCGGAAGCGCTCCTTCCCGGTGCGCCCGCCTGGCGGGGCCTCGCCGGTTACTCGCTGGCCGGGCTGTTCGCCCTCTACGCTCTCTACCAAACGGATGTGTTTGCCCGCGCAGCGAGTATGTCAGGTTCCTTCTGGTTTGAGGGCATCATGGAATATGTGTGCTCCCATGAGATGAAGCGCAAACCTGACTGTCTGTATTTTTCTCTCGGAGACAAGGAGAGCTCCACCGATAATCCGATTTTGAACGTTGTGCAGCAGAATACGCAGGAGATAGAAACACTGTGCCACGGGAAAGGCATCGAAACCACCTTCGTACTGAACAGTGGCAGCCACTATCAGGCGTGCAACAAGCGCACAGCGGCTGGCATTCACTGGATATTAAATAGATAAACCGACAAGGAGATAAAACGATGGATACGATTTATTCGCTTTTTCAGAAAGTAGTTAAAGAACATGAAAATGCCCCGGCTATCATTGAAAACGACCGCGCCATGACTTTTGGAGAGCTGTCCAACATGGTGGATATGATCACGTGCAGCTTTCCGCAGGAAGTACACAGCATCGGCATCGTCATGCGTCACCGAACCGAGATGATTGCCTCGATTCTGGCGGTACTCAAATGCGGCGGCCGATATGTCCCAGCCGAGCCGGATTTTCCCACCGGGCGCATCCATGACATGATGACCGAGGCACAGGTGGATTTTGTGCTGACGGAACACGCCTTTGCGCCCAAACTGAGCAGTTTCCCCATCCGTTATACAGATTGTGAGATCTGCGGCGTGGAGACGCCCTCCTGGAAGCGCAACGCCATCGAAGACCCGGAACGCCCCGCCTATGTGCTGTATACGTCAGGTACCACCGGGCGGCCCAAAGGTGTCTGTGTCACCAACCGCAATGTTTGCCATTATGTCCGTGCCTTTGCCAACGAGTTCCATCCCGGCCCCGGTGATGTCATGCTGCAATATTCCGTCTGTTCTTTTGACATCTTTGTGGAGGAAGTGTTCACCAGTCTGCTGAATGGTGCCGCTCTGGCCATCCCCGCTGACGAGGATAAGGCCGACATCCATGCATTGATGGCTTTTGTGGAACGCCACCATGTGACTATGATCAGCGGCTTTCCGTATCTGCTGGCAGAAATGAACCACCTGTCTGTCATTCCGTCCTCTCTGCGGCTGCTTATCAGCGGCGGCGATGTGTTGCGGGGCGTTTATGTGGATCACCTGCTGAACAAAGCAGAGGTTTACAACACCTACGGCCCCTCCGAGACAACGGTCTGCGCCTCCTATTACCGTTGTAATAGTGGAACTGTGCTGGAGGACGGTACCTATCCCATCGGTCATCCTGTACTAGGTGCGCAAATCAGGATTCTGGATCAGTCTGGCAACGAGGTTGCCAAAGGGCAGACGGGTGAGATTTGCATTTATGGCGGCGGTGTATCTCTGGGCTACATTGGCGACCATGCCGAGGAAAACAGAGCTTTTGAGCGGCAGCCGGACGGTAGCACCATGTACCGCAGCGGCGATTTGGGCTATATCCTGCCGGATGGCAACATTGCATTCCTGCACCGCAAGGACGACCAGATCATGATTTACGGCAAGCGGGTGGAACTTGCCGAGGTGGAGTCCCGGCTCTATCGGTGCAAGGATGTGCAGCAGGCTATTGTCCGGGCTTTTACAGACGAGGATGGACTGTCCTATATGACCGCCTATGTGGTGCCTTCCGACAATAAGCTGAAAGTCTCGGAAGTAAAAAAAGAACTGTCTGAAAATTTGACTTCCTTTATGATCCCAGAGTTCTTTGTGAAGATGAAGCAGATTCCTTTGAATGTCAACGGTAAGCCGGATGTGTCGAAACTGCCGGTGGTAATGAAAGCGGGGGCATTATAATGGAGATTCAGATCCGGCAGGCCACGATCCAGGACCTGAATGTATTGATGCAATGGCGAATGGAAGTCTTGCATGAGGTATTCTCCATCCCCTCGGAGCGGTCTGTAACAGAGCTGGAATCGGAAAATCGCCGCTACTATCAAACAGAACTGCCGCAGGGCGGACATATTGCCTGCTTTGCCTACGTAGGGGAGGAAATCGTCGGCTGCGGCGGGATATGCCTCTATCATGAGATGCCCTCACCGGACAATCTAAACGGGAAATGTGCCTACCTGATGAACATTTATACCCGGCCGCAGTTTCGCGGACACGGCATAGGGAACAGAATCGTCAGGTGGCTTGTAGAGCAGGCTCGTCAGCGGCATATTTCAAAAATTTATCTTGAAACCTCAAACAAAGGCAGGCCGCTGTATCAAACAATCGGTTTTGCCGATATGAAGGATATGATGAAACTGTCCCGTGAAAAATAAGCAAAATCAAAGGAGCATACATACAATGGAGCCAATCATCTGAAACGTTGAAGTAAAAAGCGTCCTCACAAAATCCAATTTGCCTGTGAGTGATTATTCGGTCAATCCTTATGTGGGCTGTGGCCACGGCTGCAAATATTGCTACGCATCTTTTATGAAGCGTTTTACCAATCACCCGGAGCCCTGGGGAGAGTTCATAGACGTTAAATTTTGGCCGGAAATCAAACACCCGGAGCGGTATGCAGGGAAAGAACTGTTTCTCTGTTACGTGACCGACCCATATCAGCCGCTGGAGGAAACCGCCTGCCGCACCCGCGCCATTTTGGAGCAGATGCAGGGCAGTGAATGTAGCCTCAGTATTGCTACCAAGTCTGACCTGGTGCTGCGTGACCTTGACCTCATTAAAACATTCCCCAATGCGCGGGTATCCTGGTCGATCAAACACACTGGACGAAGATTTTCGCGCTGATATGGACAATGCAGTGAGCATTGAGCGGCGGCTGGCCGCTATGAAAGCATTCCATGATGCTGGTGTGCGCACCACCTGCTTTATCTCGCCGATTTTCCCCGGCCTCACCGACCTGCCCTCCATCATCCACCGGGCGAAGAATCAATGTAATTTGGTCTGGCTGGAAAACCTAAACTTGCGGGGCGGTTATAAGAAAACGATTTTTGACTATATAACGGAAAAACATCCAGACCTGCTGCCGCTGTACGATACCATTTACAATAAAAAAGAACGCAGCTACTGGTCAATGCTGGATGCGCAGATGCGGCAGTTTTGCCAAGAGGAAGGGCTACTGTATGTCCAGGATGATGATTCCATCAAACGCCCGTTCAACGATCCGCCTATCGTGGTCAATTATTTTTTCAACGAAGAGATTATCCCTCGGCCAAAATGCAGAAGAACAGGTAATCAAAACTATATAGTAACATGCAGAAAGCTAGAAGTTGTAGAGGTGAGGTTATGAAACGCGCAGAATTAGAATCAGACATATAACGCCGAGACAGATTATCCGTGGCTCAAATATCCGAATTATGAGGTGTTCCGGCATTGTAATAATCGGAAGTGGTTTGCTCTGATTATGGATGTACCAAAGAACAAGCTGGGGCTGCAAGGCGAAGAAATGCTGGAAGTGGTCGATTTCAAATGTGACCCAATTCTGATTGGCACACTACGAGAGGAACCCGGCTTCTTCCCGGCGTATCACATGAGCAAGGATAGCTGGATTACTGTTGCACTGGATGTGCAGCGTATCAGATGACAAAATCAAAATGTTGCTTGATATGAGTTATGAAGCAACGATACCCAAAACATGCAAAAAGAGATACTGATAAATTCAAGTTTTTGAAACTGAGAAATTGGTATTTTAAGAGGAGGTATGTATTATGAATATAGGATTTTGGTCATGTATAATTTTGGTTATACCATTTGTAATTATAGGTGTGTTATTTGCGATTTTTAAGGAAAAAGCAACTAAATTTGTTTCAGGATTTAATTCATTTTCTAAAGAAGAACAGGCAATGTATGATAAAGCTCAGATCTCTCGTGATATAAGAAATCAGTGCTTCATATGGACTGTTATAATGTTAGCAGGAGCGACATTATCCTGCTTTTTAACCCCATATATGGCTATACCAACCTATATTATTTGGTTAGTTCTGTTTTTTAGAGAAGTCCACTTTGATAATCATAAAGCGTTTAAAAAATATTTATTAAAATAAATTCCAGTTGATATTTCACATATTTTAGGAAATTTAATAACTGTTATATTTGATTATCAAATTCTTCGCAAACCCTTGAAAATACTAAGTTTGTAGCAAGTGTACTTTCCCTTACTCTTTCCCTTGTGTTACATTCTCCCATTAGCTTTCATGAACCTTAATATGGGAAAAATTAAGGGAAAGAAAATTTCATAACACAGTATAACATATAACAATAACGACATGGTGAACTGATTGAAATGTTTTCGATATTTAACTCTATTACTGATTATCAAAAGAAAATGGAGATAAGATACGATGAGAACAATTTATGCAGAATACAACATAAATCACGATAGTATTGATGTTTACACAAGTGCTGGATATATGCTTCGCATTGACTGCTGGGAAGCTGAAAAAGATTTAAAAACCACATATGGATCAGAATGTGCACTTACTTCATTAGCTGTGGATGAGCCTTTGGAATATGCAAGATTATATCTTGAGGGCAATTTACAGATGTGGGTGGATGCAGAAGATTCATTAGAATTTTATTAAGTGAAAGAGGGATAGTGTTCATTAAGAGTGCTATCCCTCTTTAAAGAATGTGCGAAATGCAATAATTACATATTTTCTATGGATTAACAGAATGCCTAAAAATAATCCATGTACTTATGAAATAACAAATCAATAAAATTGCCAAAATGCCCATTGTTGCCCCTATTTGTAACATCAATGCACCAAACCCGATATAGGCTGAAATTTCTGCTGATATGGTTTGGATAAAGTAAGCTATTACAACAGCAGCTACAATGATTGCTGTGATAATTGGAAGCCCAAACCAAACACTTAATTGTTGCAAGATAAGTTTTCCGATATGCTTTTCTTCCACCCCCAATTTTCGGAGTACAGAGAAGCGATATTTATATTGTCCTGCGTCTAAGAGTTGTTGCAAGGAAAGTACGGTAAGACATATAATCATCAATACAACAGCACCATAAAGCATTGCAGCCTGTAAAACAAAATTATTTGCTATTGTACTGTTCCTCTGTAATGTACTGAACCGTATTCCATACATAACACCGCTTTCTGCTTGCTCTGGGTATTCCTCTGTAAAAAATTTTTCCAGTTCCCTTGCATTTTCATAGGAGATGTTTTCTTCTGTTGTGATATAGCGGTTTTTTATTACCGGCAACAGCTTTTCACAAATACTGTCTGGAAGTACATAGAGTATATCTGTATAGGAATTGTACGCTGTTTCTCCGATTGCTTCCTCATAATAGGACTGCTCGGAAAGAGTCAATTCTCCTGCGTCTGTCAAAATACTGGTATGCTCTTTCAAAAAGCTATCCCGTTCTTCCTCGGTGGCGATTGCCGCCCATTGTGTCGTAAATTCATCTTCCCCCAGAGAAATCTGTTCATAACCCAACATTTTCCTTATGGTGTTATAATCACTTAAAGAAATTGCCACAATCGGAAAATCATATTTCTGTCTGTTGTGAAAATCGTCTTTCTCTGGCAGATATAGATTGAAAGTGCAATCATAGTCTGTATCTATTTTATGTTCTGCCAGAAAATCAGTAATGATTTCATAACTGTCCTGTGGCAGATTTTCTTCTTCATAAACATCATTGTATCTCGAATATACCTGCACATCATACATAGAGCGTATATCCAAATAACCAGACGACCAGCCCGTCAAAATAGGGGCTGCAACGAACATGAAAATTGCTAATACCAAAGTGATACAAATGACTGCCATAGTCTTGCTGGTCGTATTCAGCTTTGAGGTAATCTGTCCGAAAAAGAAAAGTGCTTCCTCATGGTATCGGTGTTCTGGCGATTTTTCTTTCCATGCTACAATCAAACCACTGGTAAGATAAATGAAGGCACAAATGAAGAAAAGTAAGTCAATCACAACAAAAAGCAGATATTGATTGAGCGTTCCACCACCTAAAGGCAGATAATATTTATTTGTTAATGCTGCAACGCTGGCTGCTGTAAAAGCATTCAATACAGAACATATCAGCAAACCAGCAATGAAACATTCTCTTTTTTTCTTTCTGATTATGCAAAATATCGACCACAGCAAAGTAAGCAGCGGAAAAAGAATATTTCCCCAAAACATAAGCTGCACCGGAAACGCAAAGCGGGTGTCATAATAAAACCAGACCTTTTGTATTCCTGCAATCAATCCCCATACGGTAAATACTTCAAAGAGGACTACTACAACAGAAATGAAGCGGCTCTTTTTTAGCTCTGGTTCGTTCTCTTTCTCTGCGGAAAGCATATCAATAATTTTTGTTTTCTGAATGGTACGGGTATTGAAAATTCCTACCACAAAAAAACTTGCCACAAAAAATACCACTGTCAACAAAACGGTATCCGGGAATAATGTCCATGAGATTTCATAAGGCTTTCCATAAGCAGTAAGGAGCATTGCGGTAATGAATTGAGAACAAAATACACCGCAAAAAATACCAATCAAAATGGAAAACATACCCATAATCAGTGTTTCTGCAAAGAAAATCCTGCCAATAGTTTTTTGTTCCATTCCCATAATGGACTGGACAGCAAACTCTTTTTGCTTCCATCTTAGCATATAATGATTGACGAACCGTATCAAAAATAACAACAGCAATGTTATCATGCAGATTGCAATTTTCATTCCGTCACTTAACAGAGTAAAATCATACTCGCTGCCTATATCCGGGCTATAATAACTACTGGAAATAGACAAGAACGCATAAAACAAGGTAACACAGATTGTCATTGTGACAATGTAGACCAGATAGTCTTTTACAGACCGTTTTGCATTTCTGAAAACAAGTTTAGCATACATGGCTCTGTCCCCCTCCAATCATGGTAAGGACATTCAGAATTTTATCAAAAAAAGCACTTCTGCTGTCGTTGCCCTTGCGCAGTTCCATAAAGATTTCTCCGTCTTTCAAAAAAAGAATACGGTTGGCATAGCTGGCGGTAAAAGCGTCATGAGTTACCATAAGAATTGTCGCCCTAAGCTGTTCATTGATACTTTGAATGGTAGACAGCAGCATTTGTGAGGAATGGCTGTCTAATGCTCCTGTCGGTTCATCTGCCAATAAGAGTTTCGGATTGTTGATAATTGCTCTTGCACAGGCACAACGCTGTTTTTGACCGCCCGATACCTGATAAGGATATTTGTTTAGAATATCGCTGATATTCAGCTTTCCGGCTATATCCAAAATGCGGGGTTCTACAATCCCTGCAGGGACTTTATTGATTGCTAATGCCAGTGCAATGTTTTCTGAAATTGTCAATGTATCCAGCAAATTGAAGTCTTGAAATACAAAACCTAAATTCTCTCTGCGAAAGCGGGCAAGGAATTTTGGTTTGATTTCCGTTATATCTGTTCCCTCTAAAAAAATATGCCCTGCACTTACGGTATCAATCGTAGAAATACAGTTTAGCAGCGTTGTCTTTCCAGAACCGGACGCACCCATAATTCCGAGAAATTCTCCGGCTTCCACAGAAAAACTAATATCTTTAATGGCTTTGGTAATATTCCCCTCATTGCCATAATATTTCTGGATATGCTCCAGCTTCAAAATTGTATTCATCGGATAAACCTCCTTAACTGTTCCATACCCATATTGTAAATGGAGTATCTCATTTTTTGTATCAAGTTTTCTTACACAGTTCTTACAAAAATGTAAGAAGTGCAGAACCTGTCAGCCCTGCACTCCGATAATAAAATCATTCATTTGAAAGATAAGTGAAATCGTTGTTCCTCTGTTTTCGGAATAAGCAGTAAGTCCTATTCCCAGTTTATCACATAGACGCTTGCAAAGATATAAGCCAATTCCAGTAGAATTTTTCCCGGTTCGCCCATTCTGACCTGTAAATCCTTTTTCAAAAATACGGGGTAAATCACTTTTAGGAATACCTATCCCATTATCGCTGATAGATAGCACAATCTTGTCATTCGTTTTTGTTGCCCCAAAGTGCAAAATAGGCTGCTCTGCATGGTATTTGATTGCATTACCGATAATCTGATTTAAGATGAACCGCACCCATTTTTCATCAGTGTAAACCATTGTTTCTATATCGTCTATCTGAATTGACATATTACTTTGACGCAAAAGATACTTATTATCTGCGATTGCACTATTCACAACATCGCATAAATTGACTTCACGGACAGAATAGTCTTTTTCAGCGTGTTCACTTCTGGCATAGTAAAGTGCCTGTTCTGTATATTGATTGATATTCTCTAACTCTGCCAATACCTCTCTGGAAAAGGGAGAACGGTTATTCTCACACAGCAGCTTCATAGCTGTAATTGGTGTTTTTACTTCGTGTATCCATTGTTCAATGTATTCTTTATATTCCCTGCGTTCCCTCTGTACTTCGCCAATCCGTTCCAACATGGATTTTTCAGCCATTTTCATAATCTGGTAAAAAACCTGTTCATCAGCCCTTTCCGGCACTTGCATGATTTCCGGCAATAAATATCGTTCTTCTAATTGCTCCGTCATATTGAGCAATTTATTCAGATACTTTTTTCGTGAGAAATAAAAAGTCAGCAAAGATAAAACAAGGACAATCGACCAGACCGCAAGAATAAACAGGACTGTTTGGATAGGATTATCGCTTGCAATCAGGAACAAGGCAAAGGCAAGCATACCCAGCAGATTGATTAAAATAACGGGGAGTTGATTTTTCAAATATTGTTTTCCATTCATAATGTATATCCTTGCCTGTGTTTTGTTTTAATGAAATCTACAAGTTCGATTGTTGCCAGTTTGTCACGAATACGGGTAATATTGACACTTAGGGCATTATCATCAACATAAAGCTGATTATCCCAAAGAAAATCCACAATATCATTTCTGGAACAGATTTTTCCAGCGTTCTTAAAAAGGTAGTAGAGGATTTTCAATTCATTCTTTGTCAATTCTGCTTTCTGTCCTTTGTACTCTATCATGCTACTCTCCAAATGCAGGGTAGCTTCTTTCCACATATAAATTTCTGTTTGAGAGGAACGGTAGGCTTTCTTTAACAATGCAGCAATTTTAGCAAGAAGAATAGCAGGATTATAAGGCTTTGTGATAAACGCATCTCCACCCAGCATAATGCTGTTTAGTTCGTCCATATCTGTATTGCTGCTTGTTACAAATACAATCGGAATATCTGAAAAAGTGCGAATTTGAGAACATATTTCAAAACCGTTATTCCCCGGAAGTTTTATATCCAGAATAACCAGATGTGGTGCAGCTTCTTTTAACTGCTCTATTGTTTGGGAAAAATCCGTAACTGCAAATACTTCATATCCATTCCCATACAAAAGAGTTTTAAGCTGTGTTTGTATCGTAAAATCATCTTCAATGATTAGTATTTTTTCCTTCATAGAGATACCTCCCTAACACTTTATTATACTGTATCAGAGAGGTTTTCTCAATCGTATTATTGAATGGGAATTTTAGAATGATTTTGTACATAGCTTTGTAAAAAATGCTTAATAGTTTCTTTTCTCAAGGTACGATTCTAAATAACACCTAAGTCCAACATATGCGCCCTGCAAAAGTACAAAAAGCAATAGAAGATTTACTGACAGTGCTTTTTTGATTGCTTCTCCAAAATAAATGATGACAGCAGCACTTGTCAGTATCATCAGTAGAGTAATGACATCCCAACACTTTTCCCTATATAATTCTATAACCTTTATTTCTATCAGTATCGCCAGTATCCCTGTTCCTGCCACACATATTCCTACAATCAATATTAGCAATATCCAATATACCATTCCGGCTATAAAAGGATTTGGAATTTTTGTGCTAATCTGTGCC
>NZ_JAAITU010000067.1 GCF_013304385.1 Blautia glucerasea | reverse complement strand
ATTTTTTTCTCAACCTTCTTTCTCGGAATTCCTTATATTTGAATTATACAAGAAGCTCCTTTATCATTCTTTTTAGAACGATTATGGTGTAGCTCTTCTGCTTTGTCAATTCTTTTTGGCATAAAAAAAAGCTAAAAAAAGCAGCTGGCCTATTTTTCATAGACAAACTGCTTATTACTTTTCGCAACCGACCCAGGGAACTTACTTGATTCGGTTAAATTCATTCTTTAGTACACAGAAGCTGCTGTACTATAATCCGTACTTTTTCAAATCTACTTTTCCATTGATAACTTCAATCCCATCTGCTTCCAACAGTTTTTTCTGTACGTTTTCGCCGCCAAAAGCAAATGCTCCAGCTAGCTCTCCTTTGGAATTTACTACACGATAGCATGGAATATGCTCCGGGTCCGGATTTTTATGAAGTGCATTTCCCACAGCTCTTGATATTCTTGGATTTCCTGCCATCTCTGCCACTTTTCCATAGGTTGCCACACAGCCTTTTGGAATTTTTTTAACAGCCTCATAAATCCGTTTTGTTGGGCTGTACGTGACCAAGTCATAGCTTTCAGATATCATCCTTTTAATATCTTTATCTGGTATTGTTCCATCCAGAACAATGGTATTCCAGTGTTCCTTATTCTGGTGGTATCCTGCAGTTACTGCTTCATATGTACTTCGCCAAAAATCACACCATTCCGGATCTGTTTTTACATTCAGATTAACATATCCATTACGCTCAAAAATCCACAGAAACGCTTTTTTACTTTCCTTTACTCTTACCAGCTGCCAGGTCTGGTCATGGAAAGGCCTTTCCTCATATGTATCCTGAAATGATAAGCCAAACTCCAGTGCTTCTTTCCGTTTGATCATAAAGATTCCCCTGTATATTTCCATAATTAGAAATTTGAATTCTCATGCTTCCTCATAATACCTATCAGCTATATATTCTGCCGATTCTGCCCATAATCCATTTTCTGTTTCCTGCAATGTCTTGTATGTTTCGGACTTATAAAATTTCACAATCTGTCTGCATGCTCATTTCTTACAACTTCCATTTTATGAAAATATTTCTGCTGTTTTTCTGTACATTCATTATAAGCGCATTATACATAAATACGCAACGAGATTTTTTCGCCAAATCAAACTGGCATTAATAACTGATTTCCACTCATTACCGTATTTTCTGCACTTCCACCAGACATTTTTCCTAATCCACGCAAAATCTTATTTGTACAAGTATATAAGTTTTGGGTAATATAATCCTGTATTCTTCTTACAAGATTCTGTGCATCGTCAGATGCTGGATTAATATTATTCATCTCTCCGGCTTCTTTTAAAGAAAAATCTTGAAGGTATCCGTCAGAGAGTTCTCATCGATAGTTTACGGAATGCTTAGACATATGTCTGGTTGCGGCTATCTGATTTCTTGACAGCCCTGATGCATTAAGCTCAAGAATGAGCTTGGCATTAATCTTATTGGCCATAATGACAGGCCTCCCTTCTGTAAAATTTGAGGTAATCCTCATATATAATTCTACAAAAGGATCTATTAAAAGTGGAGCTATTGTGTGAATTGCCTGTCAAGTGGAGCTATCGTTCGTATAGGTGGAGTTCAAAAGCGTGCTGATGGTGTCGCTGGCGCGAAATATTCACATTTTTTGCTAATGAGGAGCTTATTTTTCGCTAAGTTGTCGTGCGATTTATTAGAATGGAATTTTTGAAAGAGCCAACACCTTGAATGAGCTGGCCCTTTCAATGTCACCTGTCATTGACAAACTGGAATTGAGATTTCATATATTCAAAGGGATTTAATAACTGTTATATTTTATTATCAAATATCTCTCAAGCCCTTGAAAACACTAAGTTTGTCGCAGGTGAGCTTTCCCTTATTGTTTCCCTTGTATTATATTGTCCCATGAGTGTTTACGAACTCTGATAAGGGAAAAAACAAGGGAAAGAAAATCTTATAAAACAGTATAACACAAAATAAAAGTGACATGGTGAACTGATTGAAATGCTTCTGATTTTTGCAACAAATGATTGATTGAACGATAAGGAGATTTGATACGATGAGAACGATATTTGCAGAATACAATCCACAACGCAACAGCATTGATGTTTATACTTCTGCTGGCTATATGCTCCGCATTGACTGCTGGGAAGCGGAGAAGAATTTAACAACTACTCCCGGATCTGACTGTGCATTAAACGCACTTGCCATTGATGAACCACTTGAGTATGCAAGATTGTATCTTGATGGAACGATGCAAATGTGGATAGATGCGGAAGATTCCTTTTAGGTATACGCAAGAAACGGCGGCTCTGATTTCTCAAAACCGCCGTTAGGATAATAACTTAAAATAGGCGCGCAAAATCACCTGCCCCAGCCAGCGTTTTTTTCTTTCCCCGTAGTCGGGGCAGGTTCATGCGCTATGCAATTATTCTTCTTTAGCTTCTATCAAGCCGATATTTTTTGCTCTGCGTTCCACATAGCAGCATATTTTCCGCCTTTCGCAAGCAATTCCTCATGGGTTCCAGATTCAGCAATCCTGCCATCACCCATTACAAGGATTTGATCTGCATTTTTGACGATGGAAAGGGTATGAGCAATCATTACCACAGTCTTTTTCTCTTTTAATAGATTAGCGATGGCCTGCTTTACGGCAAGCTCATTTTCAATGTCAAGAGATGCTGTTGCTTCATCCAAGAGCAGGATGGGGCTATTTTTCAGTATAGCGCGGGCTATTGAAATTCGCTGACGCTCACCGCCAGAGAGAAGATTTCCATTCTCGCCAGTCGGCGTATCGTATCCCTTTTCCATCTTACGGATGAAGCTGTCACAGTTAGCCTCCCGGCAGGCAGCCTCGATTTCCGTGTCCGTAGCATTAGGGCGAGCGTGTCGGATATTATCCCGGATGGTATCGTCAAAAAGAAATATGTCCTGGTCTACCATAGAAACTTGCTCCAGTACACGCTCTGCGGCAACATGGTTAATGGGTTTACCGCCAATAGAAATCGTCCCGCCCGTTGCTTCATAATATTTTGCAATCATGTTCAAAATAGTAGATTTGCCGGAGCCAGAGTCTCCGATAATGGCCGTGAGCTTTTGATCTGGCACCGTAAAGGTGGCGTGTTTTAGTACCGGTTCACCGGGAACATATGCAAAATCTACATTGTCAAATGTGATTTCATGGGTAGCTGTGTGAAGCGGCTCCATGCTGCCAGTTTCCTCCGGCTCATTCATTACACTCAAGATTTTGTTTTTCGAGATCATCAGGTTCTTATAACTGGTGAGGTCTACAAAAATCGAGTTAGCCAGCTTTGCACAGAACAGGGGCAGCATACAAATCAAAAGGTAGTCCACCGTGTTCAGTGTCCCTGCGACCCAGGGTGCATAGGCCAGCAAGATAACCAGCGGGCAGGACAGCCAACTCAAAATACCAAAGACCGCACCAATAGGAAGCACTTTTGATTCGTACACAAAGCTGATCCGACAGAACTCCCGCATAGCGTTGATAACGGTTTTATTCTTCAAACCACCTACGCCATAGGCCCGGAAAGTTTGAATACCAGACACATACTCCACAATGCTGCTGACATTCTCTGCACAAATATCATTCTTTTCTTTACCATACTTCCGAACCATACGGAAGGAAAGCCACAGTCCAGGGATCAAAAGCAAGTCGGCAATCAGCAGGATAATTCCGGCAGGCACATAAATGGTCATCACAAAAATAATCAGCATGAGCGAAAGTGCAAAACTCTTTGCCATATCACCGATCTTATGGGTCAGGATTTTTTCATAGTTGTTTACATCGCTTGTGATGGTATTGATATAATCGCCGGTCTGTCCCTGGGTAAACCGGGAAAGCGGGATACGCTTCAAATGGTCGCCCATAAAGAGGCGGGTATTCTTGCTGACCTCTGCACCGCCGATCTGCGCTTTGGTATAGCCATAGCTGTAAATCAGGATACGAAGAAGAAAAACCACCGCGATCACACAGGTCAGAACCAGGACACGGTTCATGTCAAATTGTCCCGACCACAAAAACTGCATGACAGAGTAAAGCAGCATAAACAGGCTGCCGGAGAGAAGCCCTTCCAGAACAGTCCCGCCAACGCCAATATAAAAATTACGGTTCTTTTTCAATACATCATGCTCACTCATGCTGCTCGCCTCCCTCCAACTGATAAGTAATATTCCGGGCTGTTTCGTAGTCCTCCCACGCCTTCCGATAGTAAGCATTGTTCTTTCGGACTTCCTCATGGGTTCCGACACAGGTAATTGTGTGATTTTCAACCACTGCTACACGCTCGCACATCTTCAACGCGCTCAAACGATGGGCTACCACAATGACAGTCTTTCCCTTACAGAGATTTTGAATGGCTTTGTCAATCTCCATCTGATTTTCCGGGTCAGAGGCGCTTGTGGCCTCGTCTAAGATCAAAATGGGGGCATTCTTCAGGATAGCGCGGGCAATGGCAATCCGCTGTTTTTCACCGCCGGAGAAGCGAGAGCCGAAGCTGCCCACCTTCGTGTCATATCCATCCGGCAAAGACATGATGAAATCATCAATCTGCGCCTCTTTTGCGGCGGTCCGTACTTTTTCCAGAGTGGCGTTACTGCCCATGCGGATATTTTCTAAAACGCTGTCACGGGTCAGGAATGTCTTTTGGAACACAATGGCGACATTTTTTAGGATAGTATCATAATTGAGTTCCTTTACATTTTTCCCGCCAATCAGCACTTCGCCCTCCTGCACATCATAGAACCGGGAGATCAGCTCAATCACGGTACTTTTACCGGCACCAGACTGTCCCACAAGGGCCATGCGTTCACCATCTTTAATTTTGAGATTAACGCCTTGCAGTACATCGGTCTTGCCATCATAGGAAAACCGAACATTCCGAAGTTCAATATCGTGATTTTGGGGAAAGTCCGCTCCACCCTCATAAATTGGAATATCCAGTATCTCTTTGGTCTTAGTAACAGCGTTCAGCACATTGGCAAAATTAGTCCCCAGTTCCTGTAGGGGGCGTATTTCCGTCAGATACATGGAACCTACATAGACGAACAGCAAAAATGCGCTGGCAGCCAGTGAGCCTTTCAGGAAAAACATTCCGCCGATTGGAACCATCATCAACATCCCACATTCGATGATAACAACAAAGGCCGCATAAGGTGGCCCCATGCGCCGGGAAGTTTCATTCCACATGGCGTTTTCTTCCTGGATAGCGTCTGAAAACTTTTGAAACGATTTGCTCCCCATGTTATAGGCTTTAATCAATTTCATGCCGCTGATGTACTCAATCATAACCGAGTTCAGTGTGGTAATGGAGTGATTGGCCCGTTCCATCAGGTCATCCGTATTGCGGAACATCATCCCCATTACAACAACAGCAAGGCTCAGCGGAACCAGGGAAATCAATGCCAGAGGAATATTGACGGTCATCAGATAAATAAAGATGACTACCGGCCCCACCAGATAGCACACAAGGTCAGGAAGGTTATGGGCCAGAAACAGCTCCAACTTTTCAATATCTTCATTCAGAACCGTTTTTATGTCCCCGGTGCGCCGTTCATTCAAGGCCCCTAAAGGCGCTCTGGCCATGTGTTCTGCAACCATGCAGCGCACTTTGAAAAGAGCGCCATAGGCCCCTTTGTGGGCTGCTACGCCGGAACAGCCAAACAGGGCAAACCGCAAAGTTACCGCCACTGCAATCATTACCACGGTATGTACAACAAGTTCCTGCGTGCAGGTATGATTGAAGGTGGCGTCCATCAGCCGGTAAATTCCAATGTAAGGGACGATAATGCAAAGACCGCTGACCGCCGATAGAAAAATTGCCAGGAACAGCCAGATTTTTTGCTCACCGGCCCAGTGGAGCAGCAAAGCTACTCTGTTTTCTTTTTTCTGTTTCATAGATCACCTCTCCTTTCCATCTGAAACAGAGAACAGCTCTCTCAATTTCGGGAGGGCATCCATTGTAACTGGTACATCATCGGGCATTTCGCCCTCGTCAAAATGCAAGACACGAGAACAGGTACGGCAGACAAACTCAAAATCATGAGTGACAATGAAAATGACTTTTCCCATATCGGATAATCGTTGAATCAGTCCCGCCACCTGCGTCATACTGTCAAAGTCAAGACCGCTGGTCGGTTCATCAAATACAAGCAAGTCTTTCCCACAAATCATGCTGACAGCTACAGCTACTCGTTGCTTTTGACCGCCAGAAAGCGTGTTTGGATGGCGCTCCCGATATGGGGTAAGGCCTAATTCCTCCAAAGTTGCATTTACCAGTGTTTGATCTGGATTGCGTATACCAAAGGAGCACTCTGCCTCCACGCTGTCAGCGAAAAGTTCATAATTCACATCCTGCATAACCATGTAAGAGCGTTTCAGCCTTTCCTTACGCTCAATCGGCTCGCTTTCCCACAAAAATTGTCCATCGCAGTCTTTGTGAAGCCCACAGAGAGCGCGGGAAAATGTAGTCTTTCCAGCTCCGTTGTGGCCGACCACACCAATCACTTCGCCCTTTCCGGCGGATAGCTCAATGTCATGCAAAATTGTTTGCTTCTTGTAACGGAGCGTCACATTCCGCAGCTCCAATACAGGGGGAGGCGCAGGCAAGTGGGCTTTTGGCGGGAATACCGCCTGTAGATCAACAGCTCGCAGCCCCATGTGTTCACGATCAGGTTCAGATAGCTGCCAAAATTCTTCCGGGGTGTATATTCCTTTGATTTCTCCTTTTTCCAGATAAACAATTCGGTCAGCCAACTCCATCAGGTAGTACAGACGATGTTCCGCTATCAAAACTGTTTTGCCCTGTTTTTTTATCAGCCGCAAATGTTCCTTTAGTTCTTGGATCGAAGTCATATCCAGATTAGAGGATGGTTCATCCAATAGATAAATCTGTGGGTTCATGGCATAAACAGAAGCAAAAGCGATTTTCTGCTTTTCTCCGCCGGACAACTCAAAAATATTCCTGTTCCGTAGCTTTTGAATATGTAAATCTTCAGTTGTCTGCTCTACTCGCTCAGCCAATTTCTTAGGAGGGCGAGCTTCATTTTCAATTCCGAAGGCAATCTCGCTGTCTGTATCAACATTAAAAAACTGCGTCCGTGGATTTTGGAAAACGGAGCCGACCTTAGCGGCAATCTGATACATGGGGATATTGCTGATTTCCTGACCATCTACCAGCACACGGCCATGAAGCTCCCCCTGATAAAACTGAGGGATCAATCCATTCACCAGCCTTGTAATCGTTGTTTTTCCGCACCCGCTGCGGCCACAGAACAGGACGCATTCTCCGTCCGAAATTTTCAAATTGATGTCGCGCAGCCCACCATGTTCCTGCCCCGTATAGGAAAACGATACATTTTCAAACTCAATCAACCGATCACACCTCCTCGCACACATAATTCAAAAATCAGATAAGCTACGGCAACGGCCATGACGCCCCAATCGGAAATTCCGCATTTTATCTGGACAAGACAGGTGCGTGGATTGGGATTTTCAATTCCACGAGTGACAGAAGCAACAGAAAGATCATCCGCCGCTTTTGAAGCTGCCATCAATAAAGGCACATAAATACACTCAACTGTCATGCCCGGATGTGTTAAAAAGCCCGCCAGAGATGGTGA
Source organism: Blautia glucerasea (assembly GCF_013304385.1). GTDB lineage: Bacteria > Bacillota > Clostridia > Lachnospirales > Lachnospiraceae > Blautia_A > Blautia_A ammoniilytica. The sequence continues at coordinate 3,606 of NZ_JAAITU010000067.1, read as the reverse complement.
AACATCTCTCATCCGCATAGCGTCTGTGATATAGCGCCAGTCCTCTTGAATAGTTGGAATGTACCGCAGCATAACTGCCATAGGAATTACTAACTTTTTGGGTGCGCGGACACGGTTCATAGCAGACAGGAACTCATTGACTTTTGTAGTAGTCAGAACAATCCCAGCCAAGGTTCCGCACGCATAGACCTTATGAAACAAGCCTAAAAAGGCAATAAACATTGTCCGCAGCGTGCCTGTCATTTCTGCCATGATCCAAACTGTCAGGGCACAGATGACCGCATAAAAGCATACAGCCTTAATGACATATTTCCACTTTCCACAGAAAGCCCCCAATATCGCAATCAGCATAACAAGGATAAATTGATATGCAAGTGAGGGCGCAAACATGGACGATAAAACACACATAAGAATAAGAAAGAGCTTGGCCCGTGGGTCGAGCCAAAGCTCTTTCTTATGGCGTTTACCGCTCATGCTGTAATACCTGCTTTTTCAAACTGCTTTTTCAGCATTTTGCAGCCTACAAAAGCGCTGATTGCAGATGTAATGATAACAGCAGCAAACATGGCAATCAGGATGCCGGTATTTGCAGTTGCCTGCATGGTGTCGATGTAACTCTGTTCAGTTCCGTTCCCCAGCATGGTCTGCGCCCAGCCGTTGGGGTCAACAAAGAACACGATATATGAACCAGTGCCACCGAGAGAGAACAGGATATAAGACAGGCTGTTGAGTTTTTTGCTTTTGTACTGCCCTGCACCAGCAACAAAGTCCGCGACAATCGCCATGATCATGTAGCCCAATGCAAAAGCCCAGTGCATACCAGTCACGAACCAAATAATACCCATGATAACGCCCATTATAGAAAGGCTCCAACGCTTATGTACTTTTGCAATCAGCAAAAGATAAATGGGGCCAGCAAGCAGCCCACCTCCTGCTGGCATGAAAAAAGTAAGTACAGGATTCGTTGCAAAAAAGACACCGCCCACCAATACAAAAACAAATAACAGTGCAGTAAAAATACCTGTTGTTACAAGGTCTTTCACTGTCAGACCTTTGTTCATAGAATTTACTTGATTACTCATTTTGACCTCCTACCTTTCATTGTCTTGACTCGACAAGTGGTTTGTGATATTCTTCGGTTAGATACCTCTAATCTTCGTCTAATACAATACGCATTTATCGAACAACATTCAATAGGTTCCGGCAATGTTCGTCTGTTCCTTTCAAAAGTTCGTCTAATCGTTGCAAAAAGGAGGCGGTCTGTTTTCATGTCTGAAATTATTGACCAGTTTTATACACCGCTACTAATTGAACACGGTTTTATCCGTGACCCAGACAACCAGCAATATGGGGCATTAGGTGACTGCTGGAAACTTTCTCCCGAAGTTGGAGAAGGCACCTACTGGACTTATGGACAGAAAGACTTATATGATATTAAAATCCATAACTTTTCCTTCCACGAAGATTTCATGTTGGAATGCTCCATGCCGGAATGTCTGAGTATCACTCGGTATGACTCTATTTCCGGGGAGGAATTATCTCCATACCGTAGACTGTCTGCCGGTTGTATCAAAACATTTATTGGAGGCTACACTCCATACAAGGCTTTGATACATAAAAATATTCCAATCCGTTCGGTTGGGATTGAGATTGCACCGGCATATTATGAGGACTACCTGAAAAAACTGTACCCGGAGGCACAGATCAATCCTGTGGATGCATTTCGGAAGATCGACCAAACATCCGACTTTCCAGAAATGTCACGGTTACTCACAGAAATCAAAGACTATCGCGGGGAAGGGATTGCAGCAAAACTTTTTTATGAGGGTAAAGTCGCAGAAGCTGTTTCAATGGTGGTGGAATATCAGAAGAAACATCCTGATAAACCAGCCCATAAGCTCTCTCAACAGGATATTGAAAATCTCCAAATAGTTGCCGCTTATCTTAGCGATCACTATGCTTTTGATATTCCTCTGGAACGGCTAACACAGATTGCCTGCATGGGAACAACAAAGCTCAAAAGCTGTTTTAAGAAATACTACGACTGCACCATCACGGAATATGTTCAACAGCGGCGCATGAGCCAAGCAGAATATCTGCTGGCATATACAGAGCTGACAGTCGGGCAAGTTGCCCAAACAGTAGGCTATTCCACTTCAAGCCGATTTGCAGAATTATTCCGAAAAAGCACGGGATTGTTGCCATTAGAGTACAGAAAAAACGCACAGCGAAAGTAAAATGAGCGCCAGAGGGAACTCTGGCGCTTGTAAAATTTTTCACCCACATTCTAGTCGGGCTTAGCCATGTGTTGTGGAATATATACGGAATGCATCGTCAATATTCCACTGCTGCTTGCGGTTGTTACCAAGATAGTGAGAGCTCATCTGAACACAAAGTTTCCATTACCCTTTTTCGTACCTAAACGAAGTAAGATTTCATGTGCATGCTCATCACTGAATTTTTAGAATAATCTGTCCTAGCACGAAAGTAAATATGAATAGTTTCTAATAGTTTTTTAATAATATCCTCTGGCTTCTTGCCATCCTTTTACATACCACCTAATTCCAACATATACCAGTTGCACCAATAATAAGAGAAATAGCATATTGATCGGCAAGACTGTCTTTATCCAATCTCCAAAGTAGATTGCTATTTCCAGGCTTATAAGTGTTACCAGTATGGTAATCATATCCCAACAGTATTTCTTATATAGCCCTGCAATCTTTATCCCTATAAACGCTACAAGTATTCCCGCACCCACCAGACATCCACCGCAAATCAATATTCTTATCAGCCAGTATATAATTCCGGCAATGACAGGATTGGATATTCCATTACTAATCTGTGCCACATTCTTTCCTATCAGTGCAATCCAGCCAACAATAGTCTGTGTGAAAGTTCCGATTGCATCAAAGAATATTCTGCAATCAGAAATAAATACCTTTGACTGTATCATCTGAAAAAGAGTAGTTGATACGGAATACCATATCAGCAGAAACATCAATGCTTCATACATGGCTGTTTTTGTTTTATATCTGCCTGTCAGTTTTTCTCTCTGCGTATCATACTTTTCCTTGGCTTTCAGATAAGCTGTCTGGTTACAGTTCCCACACTTTTGATAGAGTACCGGCTTTTCAACCGGTATCTCTACTTTTTTCTGATGGGAGAGTGCATAATCCCGTTCCTGTTCTGCCTGCCTTAGCTTATCTTGACATTCCTCTGTCATGATTTCGGCAGCGTGCGTTTTCTCTTTCTCGCTCTGCAACAATTCTTTTGTTTTCCTCAAGTCGTTCTTTAAGGCTTGAATGTTCCCTGCTCTGTTCTCGCTGTTTAACCTCTCGTTCAAGGTCAGCGATTCGTCGAGCTGCACTTTCAGTTCCTCGATAGTCCGGTCTTTCTGGTCGAGTTCTTCCTGCATCTGCTCCGTCAGCAGTAGCAGTTCTTCCAGTTGAGCGTCGCTCTTTGAGTTTTTGTATTCTGTCATCTATATCCCTCGCTTTCTCTATCTGCTGTTCAAGGTCAGCAATTCGTTGTTCTGTTTCTGCAATAATCGGTTCTCGCTGTTTAATTTCTGTGCCAATTCCTGCCATTGCTGATTCTCGTCTG
>NZ_JAAITU010000066.1 GCF_013304385.1 Blautia glucerasea | reverse complement strand
GCTTATAAATCCGGTTACAGTATAAGGCAGATTGCAGAAGAAATCATAAGGGAAATAGAGGCACATAAGGAAATCAGGGGGCTGGAAAAGATCAGAATGCTTGAAGATTACGAGCGTGTGAAGGAAGATTTATATATCCGCATTATCAGCACAAAGAGAAAAGTAACGGTAATGGAGCGCGGCATTTACAGAAAAATCGGGGACATTATTCTCGGTGTGTACCTGTGGTTAAATGAAGAGGATGGAAAACTGTGTACAACACTGATAGACAGCAGTTATCTGGAAAAATGGGGGATGCCAAAGGAGAGCGTCCTGGAACAGGCAATGAATAATACCATGAAAATGGCACCGCCAAGATTTTATGACGGTATGCAGCTGAAGCTGTCTGCCCTTACAGGCAAATGCAACGGAACTTCTATAGAAGAATTTTCTCCTACGAAGAACGAGAGGAGATTTGGCTGCTTCCTAAGCACGGATAAAAAAACGAATGGTGCGACGGCTGTGTTCTATCCAGGGGTAGCAAGAAAGATATGTGAGGCGTATGGCACAGAAGCTGTTTATATTGTACCAACCAGTATCCATGAAGTAGCAATACACGACATCAGATACACGGAGGATGTGGAGATGCTGTCAAAGTGTCTGGAAGCTGTAACGGAGGACTCAACGCCAGAGGATGAAGTGGCAAGCAGTCATATTTTTATGTATGAGCTGAAAACAGATAAGATTACCGAGGTAATGTGATGGAATACGGTTATGCAAGAGTCAGTTCTACAGAGCAGAACCTTGACCGCCAGGTTCTTGCCCTGCAGGAATATGTAAAGCCAGAGAACATTGTAATGGACCGGCAGTCCGGGAAAAACTTAGACCGTCCTGGCTATAATGCCTTAAAAGGAATATTTGGTCTGCGCCCAGGGGATGTTTTATACATAGTGAGCCTGGACCGTCTCAGCAGGAACAAGGAAGACATTAAGAATGAGATCGCCTGGTTCAAGGCGTATAAGGTAAGGCTGATGATCTTAGACCTCCCAAGTTCCATGGTGCAGGTACCGGAGAATCAGGAATGGATTATTGACATGATACAGAATATCCTTATAGAAGTACTGGCTTCCATGGCAGAGCAGGAGCGACTGATGATCCGCAAGCGGCAGAGGGAAGGAATCGAAGCCGCAAAGAAGAAAGGCAGGCACCTGGGACGTCCTTATCTGAAAGTGCCCGATAATTTTGAAGAGGTGTATGCCGAGTGGAAGTCTGGGGTAATCACAGCCAGGGCTGCACAGAAGAAACTGGGAATGTCCAGTGCGAGTTTCTACCGTCTGGTGAAAAAGCAGCAAGCGGATGAATCAAAAGGTGTGTGATTTTTGTTACATGTATCAAATGCAGAAACTAAGATTTTGAGAGACCAGATAAGGGGGCTTATCTGGTCTCTAATAAGGTAGAGGTTGTGAAAATGTCCTCTTTTGAAAAAAATCGAAGAAAAAGTTGAATTATAAGGTTATTTTTAGAAAAATTATAATTTTTTTTCTAAAAGAGGGCAACTCTGATTCCTAATCATGAAAGAGGCTGAAGATCTCCTGAGCCCGTTTATATTGGAAATTATATACTTCAATCTCAGCAGGAGCTTTGGGTTCGTCCGCCTTTTGGAATGAAATATAAGAAAATGGATAAAAGCCTTTGGAAGCTTCTACAGAAGATTCCATGGGACGGAGTAGAAATCCACGTAACAATGAGCTGTTGAATGTAGTATTTGCGGCATTCAAAAAATGATCAGAGTAAAAAGCCTGATCTGTCGATGATGAATTTTTTGAATCATGGATGATTGTATCCTGCTTTGCAATATATAACGTTTCAATATCGTGAACCAAGTGATTCCAATAGAAATCTGGGTTATTAATAGGGGAAGCTTTTCCACAATAACCTAAAATGTCTTCATGACTTAAATGCGTAAAATCAGCTGTAAGAAGACGAAGGTGTTTCTCGATATATGTTTTAAAATAAGTAGTCGTTTTTTTCGGCATAAAATCTGGAATAAGATGTTGAAGAGTTGTTTTCCAGAGTGCTGAAAATATAGGAAGAACCATTTGGTTAAGTGTTTGAAAAAACTGCTCTAATAATGCTTTACCTTTTAAACTTTTCTGTATGTCATTTAAAACTTTGCTAGGACCGGAAAGTGCCATCATTGTTTGTGGAGTGTACTGTAAATATTTTGTTTCCAGGGTATTATTGTCTTTGAGTGCTTCTAGTGCATAATGCAGAAAAAAGTGTCTGGAATATACTAACGGACATAGGGCTAAGTTTTCCAGCAAGTTATTGAAGTCAGTTCCAGCAAATTTTGAAGGAACGGATTCTAAATCTGTTTTAGATCCATCTATTTCTGAACTAATGTCCATAATATACGAGAAAGTAGAAAATCCAAAATAGCGTTCATTTAATGTCTGAAAGAGATATGTGTCAGCGGCTGAAGAAAATTTTGCTTTTTTTTCAGCTTGTGAAAGATCATTATATAACCGTTTATAAAGGGAAAGTGTAGTTCGGGTAGCACTTTTGGTATTTAAAGACAGATTGTGGCTTAGGGCACTAACTGCATTTTCGTTAAAATATGTGTAAAGTGGAAATTTATAAATCCAAGGAACATATATTTCAGAGTTGGTTGAGGGTACAATTTTTTTACAGTCGTTAAAAACAAAATGAATGAAATCTTGTTTATCCTTATCTTTTACATTGTTCTTGTGGTAGCGCCAATTTTGGCGGCGATCGTCTGCAGGATATGAATTTTTTGTCGTGGATTTTTTATAATTTTGATTGGAGAAGAAACCAGAATTAAAATAGTCTTTATATTTCAGCGATAAAGGGGAATAACGCTGTGAATCATTATAAAAATAATCCTGCTCAAGATAGTGTAAGAAGCCTTCTGAAATACAGTAATTATAGAGTGAGAGTTTGAGAAGTGCAGCTAATGCAGAAAGTAACCAATAAAAATCTTCATTTTTCTCTTGGTCAGCTGTTGGTTCTCCGAAAAAGGAATCAAAGAATCCACTTGTCGGAATAAATTTTACATATTGATAGGCATAAGTATATACATGGTCAAAGAGTGTATGGAAAAAATGTTCAATATTCTCAGAATCAGTATCTAATTCTACTATTCCCTTTTGTTCTAATTCTGCGTGTACGTCAGAAGCTACGGCTTGTGGATCAAGAAGATAGAAGTACTTTAGAATATATTCTTGTTCCAATAATGATTTAGCACTAAATAAATCTAAATTCATATTATCATCTCCTTCAAAAATATTTTACATTTATTAGAATTATACAATATAAATTGATAAAAGTAAAATAAAATCACATTAATAAACCGTATTTATCTAGCTTTTTATTTTACAAAAATGAAATTATAATAAGAGTATAAATTAAAAGGAGGAAGTTAATATGAGCTATCAGAATTTTCCAAGAAACCAGATGGGAAACGATCCGTTATTGAGAGGTAACAAACCAGTTGCTACGATAGACACATTTATTGATACTTCTATGCAAGGCACTCAACAAGTTTTGCAAACAGTAAATTCCATACGGAGAGACGTAAATAAGGCACTTTATGATAATAACAGGTGCATAGAGAGTATGTCGAAGAGGAATAAGAAACTGATTGGAAAACCAAGTATAAGGATGGATGGAAATGGTCAGTATAGCATTGCTCAAATGTATGAGGACTATTCTTTTTGTGGGTCTCCACTCTTGGGCAACGTAAGCGGTGAGTGCTATGTATATCGGCTTAGTTTTCCAAAGTTATGTAGAAATCCGAGAAAGTATGTAATGCTTGCATTTAAGAATGGCGGGAAGCTGATTATATGTGATAAAGAAAAAGTAACTGGAACAAATCTGTATACATGGTTTTTGGAGGCCGAGATTGAGTTTTACCAAGGTATTAAAGGCAAGTTGGTTAATGAGGCTCTTTTTGATTACTTTGCTCCAAAAATCGCAAACGCTAGGAACATCGCGCAAATTGATGTAATGGCGGGATGGGCGCAAAGTCAATGGAGATATGCTGAAACGCTACAGACAGTTATACCTAAAGGTATGCCGCCATTGCCGATTCTTGATAAACACTTTTCAACAGAATATCGTGGAAAGGAACTACTGGAGAAGTTCCTGAAGGGAATTGGCAGCATAGAAAGTAAGCATTACCGAGTTATGATGTTGGAGACATTGGTTAGCGGTGTATTGGCAAGTCTTTTTCAAGAAGTGGGGATTTATAGTAATTACTTTTTGAACTTTGTACTAGTCGGCAGACTAGACAAAGAACTGTTCTGCCGGTTGTATCAGGTGTTCAACAGAGGAACCTGGGAAATCCAGGAAGCAGATGTTAGATCAAAGCTAATTTCAGATTATGTTCGTACAATAAATGATGAGGTGCTGATAGTACATGTACCAAGTGACAAGGATCCTCATAGTCGGAAGAACATAGAACGGAATCTGGGAGATATTGTGAATAAAATATGTGAAAGAGACTGTTCATCCTTGAACATTTCTTGGAAGGTAAATGGGACGCTGGTAGTGCTGAATGAGTATGTATCAGACATGGACAGCGCGATCAATATTATTGCAGACAAACATACTCTTACATCAGAACTTATAGACATGCTAAGAGGAAATGCAGTTGACGCATTCCTGTATGAGCTAGTGACATATGTAGAAGCACATATGGCTGAGGTAAGGGCTGTTATAAAGAAGTGGTCGATCAACCAGGACGGCAATATGAGCCTAGTGCTTCTGAAAGCAATCTGGGAAATCCTGTCAGAGTTCGCAAGAGATAGGGGGATTGATCTTGCAACTGTTGGGGGAATACCTGGAAGTCCGGATTGGGAAGTTATGTGGCACAGCTTAACTGATCGACAGGAAATGGGCGAAAGGATGGTAAAGGCTGTGAGAAGATCAATGAGTGAGTTATACGTCAAAGAGAAGTGTTACGGTTGTAGATATGTGAAGAATGGTTGTTACTATGACCAAGAATACTTCTGGATTCCGGTTAAGGTGTTCAAGGAAATAATGAAAACCAACCGCATTCCATCCAATAAGTATCGGGAGACACTTGTAAAATGGAAACAGCAGGAACTTCTATTACCAGATGAGAGTGGGGTGACATACAAACTACGTGTGGATGGAGTAGCTATACAAACTTATCGGTTTAGAAAGGCATTATTCGACCTGCCGCTTTTTATTCCGATTGAAGGACTCGGAAAAGGTGAAGAGGATGAAAGTGCTGAAAGTGAAAAGCATATGTGTGTAGTTCGTCATCCGCAAAACAGTGCGAACTATAAAAAATGATATCCAAAGTGCGTTCACTAGAAAGGAGACTGCAATACAATGTTGAGAGATTTGGAAGGAAACGTAATTGAACTGAAAGACACTCCGATAGCTTCAAACAATCACAGACTGATTCTTGGAAAATCTGGATACGGTAAAACCTGGTGCTGCTATCGGATGGTTGAAGAGGCAGTAGAACAGAAGAAAAAGTGTGTGATTTTTGACTATTCTGGAAGTTATACCACGGAAGAGCAGGAAAGAAGCAAGTTTGCCTACAAGGATCGAACTTATGTGTTTGATGGAACCCAGTCTGGAATTACATACTGGTATACAGGTAAGAATGTCTATTCTGCTTTTGAAGAGGCATTAATAAAGGCGCTCCCACTCAGGGGGCACCGACAGCAGGAACTTCTGCATAAAGTGATGGAACTCCTAAAGGAACAAGAGAAGGAGCTTACGTTTGCTTCGGCAATATCGGTTCTGGATGGGTATGTGCAAGGTTTGACGGATGACGAGAGCAAGGAACGTGGTGAGAAGCTGTTAGATATCATTGGACAATACGAAAAAATTGATATCATCTTTCGCAAGAAGATGCCAGAGGCGGACGCAGAGCTGGAAGATAACAAACTTGTTACTATAATGCAGTTTACTGAACTTGAAGGTGGCACCAAAAAGTTTTTGACGGAATTTATGTCAGAGTTGCTGTGGCAGAGTGTGAAAGATGGAGCTAACAGTGCAGATTACATCTTGTATGATGAGTTTCAGAATGTTGCCCTTGGCAAGGGAAGTACACTTGGAGCAATGCTACGCGAGGGTCGTAAATATGGATTGGGTGTATGGCTGGCAACTCAGATCCTCTCAAATTATGAGCCAGAACAGATTGATACGTTACAGCAGGTAGACACAATGTTGCTGTTTCATCCCTCTGAGCGAAGTATGAAGGGCATTGCACAGCTTGTAGATTGTGAAGCCTGGAAAGTCTGGCGCAGGGCATTAACTAATCTACCCAAAGGACAGGCCATCTTAAAAGGAAAGTACAGTGTTAATCACAATTCAAAAGTTTTGTATACACCGATCATATGTGTGGTGGATTCAAAGTCCACTAATTGAAAACTTGTAAACTGGATGAAAGAGAGGAGAACCTACCTATGAAAAATGAAGTTGATATTTCCAAGAAATGTTTGCTGACACTGGAAGAAGCTGCTGGTTATACAGGCATTGGAGTGAACAAGTTGCGAGATATGAGTAATGACGAGCGGTGCACCTGGGTTCTTTGGAACGGTGCGCGCAGGATGATTAAGCGAACCAAGCTGGAAGCCTATCTGGATTCAGCATATTCAATCTAAAGAGAAATCCACTGGAACTGTAGGTACTGTTGTCCTACAGTTCCGTCTATGAAAGGGGAAATTTTATATGGCAAAAAGATATGATTCAAGACATCGTTTACTTCGTACTGGCGAATCTGAGAGGGCAGATGGATACTATACATATCGTTGGACGTCAAGATCAGGAAAGAGAAATTCGGTAACTGCGGGTACGCTGGAAGAGCTTCGCGAGAAAGAAGATGAAATTCAGAGAGATGTGTCTGATGGAATCCGTGCCGACGCGAAGAATGTGACACTTAATTCACTGTACGATTTATGGAAAGAACTGAAGGTAAATCTCAAGCATAATACGTTTTCAAATTACTGCTATATGTATGACCAGTTTGTTGCTGATAACATTGGAATGCTGCCGGTTACAAAGCTGAAACGTTCTGATATAAAGGCATTTTATAACATGCTAGCAGATACAAGGGGCCTGAAGATTGCGACAATAGATAATATTCATACAGTGATACATCAGATTCTGCAGCTTGCTGTTGAAGACAATTACATAAGAAGAAATATTTCAGATAATTTGCTGAAAGAATTAAAAAGTTCTCATCATTATGAGGATTCACATAGACGCGCTTTGACATTACCAGAGCAGGAGCTGTTTATGGAATTTTTGTCCAAAGAGAACTCACAGTATTATCATTGGCTTCCTATTTTTACAGTTATGCTGGGAACTGGAATGCGTGTAGGTGAAATTACCGGGTTACGTTGGAATGATATCGACTTAAAGTCTGGAATGATAGACGTGAACCATACGCTGGTTTATTATAAACATAGGGATGAGAACGGCTGTTATTTCGATATTCATTCTCCGAAGACCAAAGCTGGAGTGCGTCAGATCCCTATGACGGAGGAAGTAAAGAATGCGTTCCTGTTAGAGAAAAAAATGCAGAATCTGGCAGGAATACAGTCCAAAGTAACTATTGACGGGTACCACAACTTCATTTTTGTAAACCGCTTTGGTAATGTGCAGAATCAGGGAACCCTAAATAGGGCTTTACGGCGTATTATAAGAGACTGTAATGACAAACAGCTCCTGAAAGAAAAAAAGAATCCCGTGTTACTTCCAAACTTCTCCTGCCACTCACTCAGACATACGTTTATAACACGCTTGGTAGAAGCAGGAGTAAATATTAAAGTGATACAGAACCTGTGTGGTCATAGCAGAAGTGATGTGACACTTGATATATATACGACAGTAACAAAAGAATTAAAACAGGCAGAGTTTGATGATTTCCAGAAAAAACTGAAAGAAAAGAAGCAGGAATGGAAAAACAGACAGGAAAAGGATGCGTGATTCTCTTCTGGCGTTGTCGAAAAAATCTTATTGCATAAGCAGTGGTAGTAAGATTATAATAAATGTAAAGGGAACAAAAGATAAGCTATGGAGCTATAGACTATAACAAGTGAATGAAACATTGGATAATTTGAAAGGAGGAATTGTCGATGGGAGCAACAGCAACAGTGAGAAAATCAGATTTTATAGATGCAATGGAAGAGAACCAGAAAGATGTCCGTAAGATGGTAATGGACAGTTACCATGATATTGAAAAAGGAAAAGGAAGAGATTACAAAGAGTTTTTTGCAGAATTAGAAAGCAGGTACAGGAATGCAAATGCATAAAGTTATGATGCTTCCTATGGCAGAGGAAGATATCATGAATAATACGGATTATATTGCGTTCGAGAAAAAAGCACCTGAAACAGCGTTAGAATTGGCAATGGGTTTTCGTAACACCATTGCCAAACTTGAGTTTATGCCTAAACAGCATGAATTGGATGAGGATGAAGAATTAGCGGCGCGAGAAATCCAGAAGTGCTATTATAAAAACTATAAGATATATTTCTTTATAGATGAAAGAGTTAGAACAGTATACGTGCTGAGAGTCTTACATATGCTGGTGAATGCAAAACCATTGTTACTGAATATGAGGTTCTGATTTTTGTACCAATCATGTACCAATTTTGTACCAATCTGTAAAAAATATCGTAGGGATATAAAGATTCATAGCCCAGACAAATCTCAAAAGTACAGAAAAACAGGCATTTGTAGGATATAGCAGGGATATATAAAGAGATGTTCTGACAATTAAACCCATGAAATAGAGCCATTATCCAGACGTTATGGAATGAAAGTGTGGCAATCATATCTGGAAAATAAAACCAGTGGCGCAATGAGAATGTACTGGGTTTACGGTCCAGATCAGAAAGATATTACAATTATCGGTTTGGAGCCACACTCAGAAGATAAGAAAATGGTGCATACGACCGAATTTCACTGTCAGATTTGTAGAATAAAACTGAATATGGAATTTTAACTGAGCAGCTATTCTATAAATAATAGGGTGGCTGCTTTTATTCCTTGTTAAGAAGGGATTGGTTTGTCGAAAAAATCTCGTTGCGTATTTATGGACAATGAGCTTATAATGAATGTGTAGAAAAATTGGCAGAAATATTTTCATAAAAATGGGAGTTGTAGGAAATGAGCGTGCAGACAGATTGTGAAATGTTATCTGTTCAGGCAATGGAAGCATATGCCCGAAAATACCATATTTCAGGAACTGATGTAGTCAAGTTATTTCATGAAAACCAGGTATTTGAGAAAATGCTGATTCAGCATGAATGCCTCCATCAGGTAAGTTTTGAGGAAGTGTTGGAGTTTGTAGAGAAAATTGTTATGGAAGGTTCAAAAGAACTGGTGGTTTATCATGGAAGCTGCTATGAATTTGACAAGATAGATCTTAATAAATCCCATAACAGAAGAGATTTTGGAAAAGGCTTTTATACTACTATTTTACAATCTCAGTCAAAAGAATGGGGATATAGGCTTTCATTAAGAGAAAAAAAGAAGAAGTATTTCGTTTATGAATACTTATTTGAAGAAAATTCTGTATTAAATGTGAAAAGATTTGATACCTTGAGTGAAGAATGGCTGGAATTTATTAAAGAAAATAGAAGTAAAGGTGGATTGCAGCATAATTATGATGTCGTAATTGGACCAGTTGCAGATGATAATACAATGGAGACTGTCCAGTTGTATATAGCAAATATCTTAACGGCATCAGAAGCTGTAGAAAGGCTGCGATATAATAAAGTGAATAATCAGGTATCATTTCACACAGAGAAAGCATTACAGTATTTGCAGTTAGTAAGGAGGGAGTCTTATGCCAGAAATGATATATAGTTTTAATGGAAAAGATATCACTATGAATGTATGTATACAAATTAGGGATGTATTAAAATTGTTGCAACAACATTATCATATCGGTTTTGAAGAAGCCGCCCTGAAATTTTATCAGTCAGAAACGTATAAGACACTACAAGAAACAGAAAATGGATTATGGGCAGAGTCTGCAGAATATATAGCTGACAGATATTATGAGGAAGCCGAACGCGATCCTGTTGCTTTGTAGGAAAATTACTGACAGATATGGAGTTGAAAAATGTTAAGTATTTATTTTGGGGATATGCCAGAGGCGATATACCATCCTCCGACATACTTTGATAATACGTATGAAGATGAATGGCTAACGAATCCTTTGTCAGTGAAAATGATTGCTGATGTAGACAAATCCACGGTAATAGGAACTCATCTGATAGAGAGCCCTGTTTTGGGACCGATATCGCCCAAGGAACTGTCAGGGAGCGTAAAAACGTTAATACTGATGGCATTTGATGAAAATGGTCGAGTGTTTAACGCCTCTGTATGTGGAGATAGCTGTTCAAAATGGATATTGCAGATTGCGGAAAATAAGGATTTGACAATTAATCTTCTTCATATTATGGACTTTGGAAGGGAAAACTTTGAAGCAAAAATAGTAAATACAGGACAGCTTGTTCATAATATGCAGGAATTTTTGGATGTTGCAGTAGAGTACGTTTAGAAAAGATAGACATAGAAAAATAAGCAGTTCAGAATGTAAAAACTGAATGCTTCCAGCTGGTTTTGCTGGCACAATCTTTGTACCAATCTTGTACCAATTTTGTACCAATCGGTACAAAAAATAGTAGAAAAACGTAGATTTCCGTGGAATCACGAAATGCGAAAAAGCCCGAAAAATAGGCATTTGTGGGACATTGGAGAGATGGATTAAGGGACATCCTGATTTTCCCGACGATGAAGTCCTTAGATGGTGTAAATAAGAAAAATGATGTAAATAATACAGCTTCTGAAGCACCTGAAAAAAATGTAAAAACTGAGTCTGAAAAGATTGATTTTTCTAAAGTAAAGATTGAGCCTTTGTTTGAGGAAATGGTAGACTTTGATACATTCAGCAAGTCAGATTTCCGTGCAGTAAAGGTTAAAGAGTGTGTTGCAGTACCGAAGTCAAAGAAACTGTTACAGTTTACTCTTGATGACGGAACAGGCACAGACAGAACCATTTTAAGCGGTATTCATAGCTTTTATGAGCCGGAGGAACTGGTTGGAAAGACTCTTATCGCTATCACAAATCTTCCACCGAGAGCGATGATGGGCATTGACTCTTGCGGTATGCTCCTCAGTGCTATTCATGAAGAAGAAGGCGAAGAAAAGCTTCATCTTCTGATGGTAGATGACCACATTCCGGCAGGTGCAAAGCTCTATTAAGATGATGTAAAGATGTACCGTTTTACCGAATAGACGGGACGTACTTCATTTGATAAAAAACTGAAAAAACAGCGATTTACATCAAACTTACATCAATTGATGCAGAAATCGGTGCAAGCAAGAAAAAATCGCATAATTAGTGCATTGAGTGGGCAATTCCAATCGGAGTTGCCCATTTTTAAAACAAACAGAAATACAAATCGGAGTTGTGCGCCCAGACAAGGGCGAGTAGTCTAGCAGGTGGAACGCCTGTCTGGTAAG
>NZ_JAAITU010000065.1 GCF_013304385.1 Blautia glucerasea | reverse complement strand
CTGTTCGTGCGCAACCCGCTTACGCATTTTTTTACTGTTTGCACAGGCTTTTACACGAAGATCTGTTCTGTATTTACAAGCTTATATTTCATACAATCTTCCAGAATCTTTGAAAAGATCTGCTCAAAAAGGTCTGTATCTTTGAAACGTCGTGTAGGAATTGTACAGGCTATGCTGAATGACCCTAAAATCCTTGTTATGGATGAGCCAACGGCAGGACTTGCCCCCGGAGAAAGGGTACGGTTTAGAAATTTTATTTCAGAATTTTTACATAATCGTATTGTTCTGATTTCCACCCATATTGTTTCTGATATTGAATATATCGCAACTCGTAATGCGATTATGAAAGCTGGAAAAATTATTGATGTGAGAACGACAAACGAGTTGGTAAAACAAATCGCGTGTAAAGTATGAAGTTGTGTGGTTCCTGCTCATAAGATGATGGACTATGAAATGCGTCTGCGGATTATCAATCAGCGTGGCGAGGACAATAATCAAATATCTATCCGTTATCTTGCAGATCATTCTGAGGTAGAGGGTTCGATTCCTGCGGAACCGCGTTTGGAAGATTTATTTGTATTTATGGCTGTTTCCACAAGAAGTACATGGATAAAATTACATAAAACATGCACAAAATACAATAGTTAGTCAAATGAATACCAGAGATTGATACAATTAATTTTCCAAGAATACTTATTCAAATAATTTTTTTGCCTTCTCCAGATTCATTTTTCCATTCACTTTCAAATAAATTTTTGTAATTTTAAGCGGCTCACCCATCTCACTGCAAAGCTCCTGCGCCTGTGATAAAGGAATATAGATATCTTCATTTTCCGTTACTGCAGTTACTTTACATGGAAGATAAACAGTTTGCTGTTCATTTTCTTCGTGCCCAGTCAAGGATACCGGATGATCTGCCGCGCCAGAAAGCTCTTTTGTATTTCCAGCAAGTGCATAAGAAATGGTTAGATTTTCTCTCATTTGCAGGAATTTTTCCTGTTGTTTTTTTGAAATGGAATGATCATTTGAGTCTTTCATGTTTTGCAATGATTTACTTCCAAGCAACAACACCGGTGTATTTCCTAAACCATTCTGCTCCGGATTTTCTCCAAACGCATTCAGATCTATTCCTAAAAAGGTGGCTGTTTCCGTATAATCTTCAATCTTGATGGTTACTGGAATTTCCACAACGGGCCATATCTCTTTTATCCCTTCTATTTTTTTTGCCTTTTTCAAAAAATCATCATCATAAGTAAGGTCTCCAAGGGAAACCAGTGCTGAGTATTGTTTTTTCCCGTCCTGTATTCCTGAAAAAAGCTTTATAAAGAAAAATAATGCCAATATCAGAAGAAAACCTACAAAACAGGTAAAACTGTCTATTCTATTCTTTTTCAATGGGCATCCACCTTTCTGGTTTCTTCCAGAAGTATGTTTTTCTTATGAAGCTTGCCCAAAAGAAGTAGAATCACAGAAACAAGCAGTACTGCAATAACTGCAATAACGGAATACCACCAGCTGTTTGTTTCTTCCTGGTCATCCTCTATTTTTAAAGACTGGATTTTAGCTTCTTTGATCTCAGACTCAAACTCTGTACTTTCCTTATAGGAATTGCCGGCTGCATCCTCATAAGTAAGAATCAGTTTTCCGGTAATCCTGTTGGGAAAAGAACCGTCATCATCTTCTAATTTTCCTTTTACATACACACGGAGACTTCCCTGTACTGCGGTTCCAGCTTCTAATGTTCCTAAAAAAGCGGACTCTTTTGGGTTCAATCCGTCTGCTTCCAGCCGTACACTTGCATTATATATTTTATCCCTTCCAAGATTCATTGCTTTCACCGGAATTTCTACCGTATCCATGGTATACAAAACTGAAGGAATATCAGAAGCTTCCAGTTTTGCACGCGCCTGCTGAGTGATCTGAAAGGACAGCGTTTCTGTACCTGCCGCTCCCGTCGCTTTTGAATCTTCGTAATCCAGAGAAAAAGAAACTGTTGCCTGACCTGGAGCACAGTCCTCTGCTATAGTAACCTTTTGCTTTAGGGTAATTGCTTCTCCTGGAGTCAGTCTCTGAACATAAAAAGAGTTTCTCTCGAATTCAATTCCCTTTGTATCCGCAGAAATAGAAATCTTTAGACCAAATACATTCTGGCTACGGCTTTTATTCCGAAATGTAAATGACATTTCTGTGACAGTGCCTGCTTTTAGATTTTGTCCGGAAAGATTGTTATCCTCTAAAAGAACCTGCGGTTTATGTAGTATTTTCTCACCAGACGAGCTGGCAGAAGAACCGCCTCCACTATACCCTCCAGCAGAATAATCCCCACTATCTATAACAGGATCTGTGATCTGTGTTCCATTATCTGTATCAGTATTTCCATTTTCTATTATGACATGGATTGTCTTCTTTTCGTCCTCAGCAGAAGCGTCTCCTGATATAAATTCATCCAGGTCAGAATTTTGATTTTCCGAATCCGTTTTTTCAGGAGTCTGTTCCTCAGTTCCCGGGATCTTCTCATCTGTAGGATTGTTTTTTTCCTCTTCAAAAGGCAATGTACTGTCTACATCAATATAAGAAGGCAATGTACTGTCTACATCAATATAAGAAGCTGACTGATCTGCTTCCAGACCAGACTCTCCCACAAAAGCAGCTTCCATATCCCCTGCATCTTCTGCAAAAACAGATGTCGGCAGAAGCATCATGAAACTTAATATTGCGAATGTGGTTTTCACAAATTTTTTTTCCATTTTCAGGCTGTCCTTTCTCTTAAAACTCCGCCATCCATCTCATATACGTGATCACATAAAATCCGGATATCCTCATCATTATGACTTGCCAATAAAATGGTTTTTCCACCTGTCTTTAAATCAAGCAAAAGTTCCCTGATTTCTGCCACGCCGTGTTTATCCAGACCGTTAAATGGTTCATCCAGAATCAGGAAGCGAGGATCTTCCATAATGGCCTGTGCGATTCCAAGACGTTGCCGCATTCCAAGAGAGTACTTTCCAACCGGCTTTTTCATATCCGGATCCAATCCTACTTTTTTTAGGATCAGGCGGATATCTGCCTTTGAAATCATTCTTTTCATATCTGCCAGTATTTCCAGGTTCTTTGCACCGGTATACTGGGTAAGAAAGCCAGGCGTCTCAATGATAACACCAAGGCTTTCTGGGAAATCTACATCACGACCGATTTCTTTTCCGAATACACGGATGGTGCCTGTGGTAACAGGAAGGAATCCGCAGATACATTTCATAAGTACCGTTTTGCCAGAGCCATTATTTCCTACAACGCCGTAAACCTGTCCCACCTTTAAGGTAAGATTTACTTCTTTTAATACCAGATCTTCCCCGAACCTTTTGGTTACGTGTTCTATTTTCACACAGGTATTTTGAAATTCAGATTTCTTCCACTTTTCCATTTAAAACACCTCCAAAAATTCCCATTAACACCAATAAAAATAATAGCAGAAATAACCACAATCCCGCTTTATCCATTCCCCAGTTTCCATCTGCCATAATCCATTCCACTGGGTAAAACCAGATCTGGTCTTTGAAATAGCGTTCATGAAGTATAATTCCAAAATAATAGCTGACAAAAGGAATCCCATATGCCATATAAGCTGAATTCCATAAGGTACCACAGATTCCACCAAAAGTGCTTAGAATACTTCCGATCAGTCCCATCCTAAGACCTTTCATAAACAGCTCCAGAAACTGTTCCTTTGGAAAGCTGCCTTTTATTTCCATAGGATAAAATATAACAAAATTAACAAGAAGTATGGTGCTTATAGCAAATATCCAGACTAAAAATCCAGATGTCATAACAGAAAAGACTTTTCCTTCCACATATAGCCTGCGGTTTGTCCTGGGAAATGCAGCTTTTAAAAATCCACTTTTATACTCCTGTAAAAAAGAATCACTCCACGGCAGTACCGCAGCTACAGGGATGGCAAAAGATACCATCTGGCTTTTCAATGAACCATCCAGCAGGCTGATAAAAGTTCCACATGTTAATGCTTTTTTCAAACTTGGATAAGTCTGACCTGCTGCAATAGAAAAGCAGGCAATCAGCCATGCCGCCAGGAAACTCCTGCCAAAAAGCATACGTTTTGTTTCTACCCGCATAGATATTTCCCTTTCTGATTATGTTTTTTCTCCCAGAAATTCAAAGGGATATTTTTTCATCCTGCGAAGTGCCAGAACCATAAGAACAAATAAAATACCTGCAAAGAACATACAGGATTGCCAGATGGTCGGAAGTAATGGATCATAGCCAAGGTTATGTTTTCCATATACAGCCTGGTTCAAAGGACTGATCCAGCAGATCAGTACATTCACCTGATACATTTCATATTTTTCCTTATGCAAAATTGCGGCTACCACACTGGGTTCCAGTAAAAATCCAAATACACTATAAAGAAGTCCAAACACCATGCCTTTTGTTTTTCCTTTATAAAGATTTCCAACAAGGATCACAAAACCAAGTGTCAGGGAATAGCAGAATAACAGGAGAAAAACTTGCAGCATACAGCCATACGGAGAGATACTCTCCATGACTCTTACTGTAGAGGGGACCTGCAAGTTTTTCCCCAGTTCAGAATATCCGAGCATGGCAGCAGTCTCGCTCCACAGGTTGCCCGGATAACTGTCCTTCATACACAGTACAGATGTAAATATCAGCATCAATACTGTATAAAGAGCAGTCACAAGAATAATATAAATAAACTGTCCCAAAAGCCATTTTTTCTTTGTTGTTCGAATTAACTGATATGGAGTAACGGGTGTCATCTTTGGCAGGTCTGAGAACAACAGGAGCAACAGAAGAGAACTGAGCAGTACTGCTGTTCCATCCCCAAAGGTCCAAAGAAACGGCTCTACGGCCTGTACCGGTGTATCATAGTTTTCCATAACAACCATAATTCTTCCAGTGAGAAGAAAGCTAAGTACAAATTCCAGAAGGAAGGTAAAAATGACTTTTGGATTTCGAAAATAACCAAAGAAATTGTAATGTACAATTCCAAGTACCTGCTTCATATCAGTAGCCCAGATCCCTGTCTATAATACTGCCATCTACGGCGTTAATGGTAAGGAAGCTCCAGCTTGGATAGTCTGTGATGTCCGAATAACTATTCCCATCATAGTCACCTTCCACTTTTTTGCTTCCAAAGAAATCCCAAACGGGAACCAGAAGACCTGTATGTGGATCTGTAGATGGTTCATAAATTCTGGCATAGCCCAGAACAATCCGGTCAATGTCATAAACTCTTGATTTTTCATATTCCATATTATCTGCATTGGTCACTACCATCATTTTTTCATATGTTTTCATAATCTCAGAAAATGGAAGAAGGTTTAAATTTTCTGTTTTTGTCTCTCCTATGGTATAAGGGTTTGAATAAGACATGCTTTCAATTCCATCTTTATCGACAAAGAAATAAAGACTTTCATAAGACCAGGTTTCCATAGTGCTGTCCATATCTTCCAAAGCACCGCCATCTGCCATTGTCTGAGTAATCGGAACACCGTTTATAGTACGTGTGTAATAAATTGCATATCCGCTTCCAAGATTACTTAAACTATTATCCTCTTCAAGACTATTGCACAATGCATAACTCCAGTCTGAAAACTGCAGATCTGTAATCCCCATTTTATCTACTTTTTCCTGTACCATTTTTTTGGCTTCATCTAATGAAATCCCAATGGACTCCTCAGTAGGTTTTTCTCCTTCACTGGAAGAAGTATACTCAGACCAGGTCGTGTCCACAGGCAGCTTTTCCCCGCCAGATTTTGCCGTTTTTCGGATTTTGACAGATAAGGTATCGGATCCGTAGGAAGATGTCTTGTAAAAATATTCCGTTCCATCCGGCATCTGTGCAACACCGGAGAAGTCATTTTCCGCAGTACCATTTTCTGTCTCCTGGGAGCCTGCAACAGGTCTTCCTTCTACTAGAGTCTTCGTTTCCGGAGCAGACTCATATTCCTGCTCATACATCTCAATTTCTCCATAAATGTCATAAATATAATTTCCATCTTCATCTGTTCCATAGTTATAGGGATCCAGATTTCCGTTTGCTACATCTTCTTTTAGTTCATCCAACGTTTTTTTGATTTCATCCTTTGTCTGGGTATAATAGCTATGCGATGTATACAGCTTTGCCTCTGAGAAAAAGGCATCTGTAATACGGTCAAGAAGATCCTGTGTAACTTCTGCAGGCGTGACAGAAATTGCGGATATCTTTTCTACATCCGGTATTTCTACGGTGGCATCCGTGTTCACTACAAGTTTTGCACTGTCATCTGTAGTCTGACTTTTATAAGTTTCCGGAGCATTGAGCAGGTCTCGAATAGTTGTTCTTACCGCTGTGTTCTTATCCTTTGTATTTTCAGAAGAATCCTCCTTCACTATATCTACGCCTTCAGCTTCTGTATAAGCATCTTCTGCCTTGCTTCCTTTTGGTTTTACAAGGGAAGATTCCGGGGTCTGGGCACATCCTGTGAGCATTCCTATACAAAGTGTTAATCCTACAATTTTATTTATGTTTTTTCTCATGTTGAATAAATTCTCCTTCCTGTTTATGTCTACAAGTATAGCATCTTTCATTACACCAAATCTTCCGCAAGTTGTAACTGTTCTGTAAATTCCAATTATTTACCATAAAACAGATACGATCGTTCCTTTTCCCAGATGGCTTGTAATTTCCAGCTGAAATCCATGTATATCTGCAATTTTCTGGCATAGCGCAAGACCAAGCCCAACACTTCCCTTTACTCTGGAACGTGATTTATCGACCATATAAAAAGCTTCTGTTACTCTTTTCAGATCCTCCTCTGGAATTCCCTTCCCATAATCCTGAACAGATAAATGATTTTGGGTTGCCTCCAGTACGATTTTTGAATTCTCATCGGAAGCCTTGACTGCATTGTCAATAAAATTTGTCACTGCACTCATCATAAGGTCCGGATCAAATGTTTTTCTAAGCTCCTCTGGATTACAATGTATTTCAAGACAAATTTTTTTCTCCTGAAGCCTGTAAGTAACAAGTTTTTTTACATCTTCCAGAAATTGATTCATCTGAACTTCCACTGGAACAAATTCTGCTTCACCTGTTTCATATAATCCGGTAAGTTCCAGCATTTTCACAGAAAGTCTGGAAAGCCTTCGGCATTCATTTCTAATATAATCAAGCGCTATCTCCTGCCTCTTGGGAGATAGGCGTACCGTTAGAAGTGTATCTGCATATCCTATGATTGCGGTCATTGGGGTCTTTAATTCATGGGCCAAACTTCCAAGCAGCTGTCTCTGTGCCTTGTTTACGGAAGAAAGCTTTTCAATCTGCTCCCTTACTTTACCTGTCATAAGATTAAAGCTTTTCCCAACCTGTGCCAGTTCCGTTTTTCCTTCTGATGGCACTTTTATCTCATAATTTCCATTTGCCACAGAAACAGCCGCTTCTTTTAGCCTTGTGAGCGGTTCCATAATTTTCCGCAAAGTCAAAAACAGGAAAAAGCCAACAAACAGAACCAGAAACAGGGTAAACCCTCCTGCCTGATAAAACAGTGTCTGACTCTGTTTTTGTACACCGGTAATATCTTTGTAGGTGACAATCTGATAGTTCATGTCTGTAGAACTGTATCTGGAAAAATAAAAGAGCAAAAATACGTTGCCATTTGTTTTGCTGATCAGTGGTTTATCACAATAGATGTCATTTTCGAATCCATCATGTTTGTTTTTTGTTAGGTTTCTGATATTTTGCAAATCAAACTCATATTTTGTCCCATTATATTGTTCTTTTCCATCCTGATATAAAACGGCGCTGTCGTGGAATACCTGACGAAAAGCATAAATAATCATTTTTTCCCGGATTTTATCATCAGTGTCCTGTGTTTTACTCTTAATCCGCATTAGCATGTTTTCAAACTTAGAAATATTTGTTTGAAACCTGCTATTTTCATAACTGTTGATATTCTGTATGCTCTGATTTTTCCACCTGTAAGTTGTATAGAAAAAGATTCCAGATGACAGCAGAAGCACCACGCAGATTACCTGTAAAAAAATTTTTGTAAATAGCTTCATAAATCCACCTCAAGTCGATAACCAATTCTGGGAATGGTTTTGATTTTATCCTGCCAGCTTAGTTTTTTTCTGATGCGTCCAACGTGTGCATCCACAGTTCTTGTTTCTCCGCAGAATTCCTCCTTCCACAGTTCCTGCAAGATCTGGCTTCTGGTAAGTGCTTTATTTGGGTTTTTTACGAACACCATAAGGCAGTTATATTCCATAGGTTTTAAATATATTTCTTCTCCATTTTTCGTAACTATGTGACTTACGGTATCAATTATGACATCGTCTATCTGAATCTGTTTCGGTGCCGTTCCATAACGATCTAATACTTTTTCCAAACGCACCATTACCTCCAGCATTTCAAAAGGTTTTACTATGTAATCCTCGGCTCCGTCTTTTAACCCTTTTACTTTACTTGTAACATCAGCCTTTGCCGTAAGAAATATAACCGGAATACCAAACTTTTTTAATTCCGGCAACAGGGTATAACCATCCTTTCCCGGAAGCATAATATCCACAAGGGCGCACTGAAATTCATGGTCCTGTGCGACTCTTTCACTTGCATCATTTCCATCCAGATAACCTACTGTTTCATAGCCGACAGCTTCCAGATTCATACAAAGCAGATCATTGATTGCCATTTCATCTTCTATCACCAGTATTCTTGCTTTCATAATAATGTTCCTTTCATTTTACACAAATCCGATTATTTCTTTATTGTGCGTGATTTTTACTATTACAATTATACACTAGTTTCAGTACAGCGAACGTAACCAATTTGTAAAGAAAAAGGAATCAAGAACGCTCCATCTGGAAGTCGTTTTGATTCCTCAAATTCCACTACAATTTTGGTTTCATTTTGTAAATCAATGTTAATATCATCTGCTGCTGGAGCCACCAGGTTTTCTGATGCTGGTTTTATAGTGTACCGTTCCTATTTTTTCTATATAAAATGCGTTTAAACTGATTCAAATACCAGAAATCTTGTTCCTTTAATACTTAAAAATCCAGAAGCTCCTTAAAAGTTTTTGCATTTGTCGCAATACGACCACCCTTTTCTGCCAATGGACGCCAGCGAACCTTTCCAACAGAACAGTTTGGTGAGTATGAAAAAGAGGCTTCTTATTTTGTTAATTGTGTTTATATCTGCTTAATGCACAAATCAGTTTTTCCGACTCCAGTGGTTTGGTAAGATATTCATCCATTCCAGCTTTCAACGCTTTACTTTGATTTCTGCTCCTGCATTTGTCAGAAGGAATTCTGCAATTTCCATATTCAATTCATTGTCTTCGGTCAAAAGAATTCTCATGCCTTCAATTGATACATCATCTTCTTGGCTTTCGACCTGCTTCATATCAGTAGAAATAAGGAAGGGAAGCTGTACCATGAATGTGGTTCCTACATTTTTCTCGCTTTCAAATTTAACCGTACCGCCCATTTTCTCTATTAGTTTTTCGGTAATTGGCATACCAAGACCTGTTCCTCCATAAACAGATCTTGCACCGCCTTTTTCCTGAGTAAATGGTTCAAAAATATGATTCTGAAATTCTTTACTCATTCCAATTCCAGTATCCTTGCAGTGAAATTCAAATAGTATATTCTCCTTATCAGTGTGATATCTAAATGATGCAGAATCATTGGTCTTAAATGAGTGGCTGAAAAGTTTTTCAATGCCAAGTTTGCTTACGAATGCCACGATTTCTTGTCTGTTTTCTTAATTGCAAAAACTTATATTTTTATATATTTTTTTCTTGCTTTTTCCAATAATCTGCTATATACTGCCCCATGTAAAGTAATGCAGAGTAAATTCATGAGCGTAAAGTGCCTTCCGGATGGAGAGTTGCCGGAGGACGAAAAGAGAAATCTTGCGGTTCGTGGATTGCTTCTCGCTGCAACAGAAGATAAATATGAATCCATAAATTATCTCCTATTGTGAGCGAAAAAAGAAAAGGAGGTAATTTTTTTATGGAGAAAACAAAGAACATGTTTCTCACCTCAGCCAAAGAGCTGAAAACCACTTCTACCCTGGCAGTCTGTGCAATGCTTGCTGCCCTGGCACTGATTTTAAATTCAGTTGCTTCTATCAATATCGGTCCCTATGTAAAAATTGGATTTTCCGGTATTCCAAACCAGATTGCTGATTATTTGTTTGGACCCATTACCGGATGTCTGTTTGCCGGTGTGCTGGATATTGTGAAATTCTTTATCCGCCCTGATGGTCCATTTTTCTTTGGGTTCACCTTTAACGCAATGCTCGCGGCATTTATTTATGGATGTTTTTACTACAAACATAAGCTCACCTTCCGCCGCGTGCTGATTGCAAAACTGGTTGTCATTCTGATTGTAAATGTTCTGTTAAATACCTTATGGCTGGACATGCTCTACGGAAAAGGCTTCCTTGCAATCCTCCCAATGCGTACTGTAAAGAACTTGATTATGTGGCCAATTGATTCCTTTATCTTCTTTACCATCACAAGATTGATTGAGCAGACAGGAATTTTTACTATTTTTAGAAAACCGGCTGCCAACTGATTACATATATTTGAAAATATAAGATCTTAGTGATATCAAATAAAAAACGCGAATATTCCAGTACTTAATAAGCCACTGATATTCGCGTTTCTTATTATCCTAACCACTTGAAAGATGGATAGTATCTTACAACAGCTTTCCCCACAATCTGGTCAAATCGCACGAATTTGTTTTTCCATGAACGTGAATCCTTCGAATCATTCCGGTTATCACCAAGCATGAAATAACAGTTTTCCGGAACTGTATATGGGCCATAACTTCCGATCATTTTCTCGGGAATGAAAGAGTCATCCGATGGAGTGGGGGAACCATCAATGTAAACTTTCCCATCCTTAATTTCCACTACCTCTCCCGGCAGTCCGATCACTCTTTTGATAAAAAGACGGCTTTCATCATCCGGGTATTTGAATATTACAATATCAAATCGCTCCGGGTTCTTGAACTTTTCAGAAATTTCATAACCGAACAGATCAAGATTAATTCCATACGCAAGCCGAAAGCCGAAAAGGCGGTCTTTCACCATAAGTGTTTTTTCCATGGAGGGTGAAGGGATTTTTGCGTTAATCAAAACAACATTATTGATAACCAGGGTAATCGCCACTACTATTACAAGCAATTTCACATAGCCTAACAGTTCACGCCAGATTTTCATGCTCTCCCCCTCACCGTTCTTCATCATTCATATATCTGAACAATCTTTTGTCATATTTTGCTTCCCGATACCATCCAATTCCGATCATGACCACTCCTAATACAATGGTAACTGTTCTGGCCATTGTATCAGCTGAAAACAAGCAGGTAATTACAATTCCAGTTCCTGCACCTGTAAAAAAGTCAATAACAGACTTTTCCCGTTTCAATGATCCAAGAACTCTTTCTTTATCCATGGTTTTTACCATTTTGGCATCTTCCTTTATTAAGACATCGAGAGAAATATCAAAACGGTTGCTGATGTCTATGAGGATCTGCAGATCCGGATAGCTCTTTTCATTTTCCCAATTAGACACAGTCTGTCTGGTAACATGAAATATTTTTCCAAATTCCTCCTGGGTCAGACCCTTTTCATTTCGTATTTTTAATATCTGCGTTCCAATGTTCATATTGCTCTGCTCCTGTTCTTCCAATCGGTTTTGCTTTCTCGCTTTGATTATATAAAAATTTCTGCCAAATGAAAAGCAATTTACCTTTTACAGCGAAAAAACAGGTATGCAAAGCTTCTTTGACATGGGATTTTTGAAAACAGATTCACGTTTCTCTACTTAATCTGAATCCTTATTTTATCCCCGACAGGTGTCCAGCCGGATTCTGCAGTGATTTCACCTGTAGCTCCATCATAATATGCGCTTTCTTCGGTTCCGTAATCTTCATCCGTTTTATCTGCTGCGTCGGTATTTTCTTTCTGGTCTGTATCGTCTTGAAGCCTTACTTCTGTGGGAGCATCTGCCCCTCCGATAATTTGAGTTTCAACCTGATCCTCTGCATCTGACGGATTTTCTCCCTCCAAAGTATCCTCTGGAACTTCTTCTACCTCTTCTGTAGTCTCACCAATTTCTACAAAATCGTCATCACCCCAGACAGTGTCTGCAGCAGCCATGTAAGGTTCTCTGGTATAAAGCTGTAATTCCAGATAATCGCTGTCAATATCCGGGAGCAAAAGAACCGGACCGTCAGAATCCAGCTGATACATGCCCCAGAAACTGGTTTTAAAACTCCATTGAGTTTTACCATCTGCTGCCGAATTACTGCGCAGTTCATACTGTACCTGATTTCCTTTACTGTCTGTCCCCATAAGCATCATCTCATTACCATTATACAGCTTTTCCTCAAGTTCTTCCGGAATTTCTGCCTTAATTATACTTTGCAGTTTATTCATGGAAAAGTCTGTTAATTTTACGGTTCCTTCTTCTGTTTTAACAGAAACATCTTCCAGCTTTTTATGAACTGTCTGTTTCATAAGCTCCTCATGGGGAATAGAAAAATCAAACTCAAACTCTGCGAAATAATCTTCGCCAAGATTTTCATTTTGATAGGCACCGAGTACCAAATGTACTTCTGGATTTTCTCCCAAATCACCATCAAGGGAAAACCGGGATTCCAGAACAGCATCATAGACATTTTCATCCAGTCCAGTATTTAGCAAATCTTCGTCCGAATATGGCAGAAGGTGTCCGCTTTCGTATTCTTCAATTTTCTGTCCATTTATTGTAGTTTTCTGATAATCAATGTCAAGCTGTGTATTGGCAAAGGTCCAGTCATCCTGGACATCATCCGTGTCCTTTTGCCCGGAAGATGTTTTTTCTGCATGCACCTTTGTTAACAGAACCCCATTATCCAGAACAACTTCTTTTAATGTTACAGTAATTCCTTTGTCTTCCTTAGAGGTATTCAACACTTCCGTATAAGATTCAATGCCTTTTGGGAAACCAAGGGTTTCTCCTATGGACAATGTAATATTTTTTATTGCAGCCTGGATATGTGGATTAGAAAAGATAACAGAACCCAAGGTGACGATCACACAGGCAGCTGCTGCTTTGCTCCACCCTTTTGGTCTCCGGTTTTCCTTTTTTTCACTCCATTCCCGCTCTGCTTCCTCTATATATTTCGGATCAATATTACCAAATTCTTTTGAAAAATCAAACTTTTTCATATGCGTCCTCCTTCTTTTTCCAACAGTTTCAACAGCTTTTTCCGGTTTCTGTATAAATTCATTTTCACGCTTCCCGCTGACATATGATGCCTTTTGGATATTGCAGAAACAGGATCTAAAAACCAGTATCTTCGTACAAAAATATTTCTGTCCTTTGGAGACATTTCTTCCAAAAAACGATTTATGGTTTCCATCAGTTCTTTTTCCGCCAGCTGTTCTTCCACGGTATAAGTTACATTTAGCTGCTCCATTTCCTCCATAACATCTGCCATATGAACATCCGGGCGCTTGCCTGCAAACTTTTTCCTTAAGCAGTCAATACTAAGATTTCTTGTAATCCGACCGCAAAAGTGTGCCAATACAGGAGGATGCGTAGGTGGAATCTGTGACCATACTGAAAACCAGGTATCATTCAGACATTCCTCGGCATCTTCTCTATTCGCCAATAAATTCCAGGCAATCTTGTAGCAATAGGGATGATACTTAGTACTCAATTCTATAATTCCATTCTCATCTCTTTTCAAAAACAGGTTTATAATTTCATCATCATTCATTTACAGGTTGTCCTCCGGGTTTCTTTAAGATAAAAGTCACTGTCCATAATCTGACCAGCAACAGATAAGGCGCCTTTTTGAATAAAAAAATTTCCATTCATATTATATATCGTAAAAAATAGTGGATGGTAACAAAAAAATTTAATTTTTTTCAGTTGAGATCCAAACTACAGTTTTGGTTTTCAGAAGATTACCTTTTAGAGGTAAAAATAATCATGACCACCGGCTTAGCCCAACATCATAAACTTAAGAAAATACTTGTTCTTATGTCCTTTATTTTTTAA
>NZ_JAAITU010000064.1 GCF_013304385.1 Blautia glucerasea | reverse complement strand
TTTGAAGAAAATAAAAAGAAAAGAAGTTTTAAAAGAAAAATGGTGCTGGGCATAACACCCAACACCAAGTTTGTCTACAGTCTGAGATGATCTGATAGATCATCTGTAACAGGTTTTCATGGTCTTTGTGAAACCGGATAGACTTATCATTGGTTTTAAACTTCTTTTTGATCAGCTTTGTAAAGCCGATCTTTGCAGCGAATTCTTTTATCAAAAGAAGACCTGCATCGGAGGATAGATCACCTCCATCAAAATTTATTTTAATTTGCCTATTGCTTTGAAGTGAAAAGCAATGTGCAATTAAAATACAGTAACTATGTGGCTCTCAACCACTTTCACGGCAAAGCCGTGAATAATTCAAGATAAAAAAGGTAGTTGACTTAACACTACCTAGCCGACATGGAGGAATGATAGATGGTAAAACCGATAATGAAAGATGTGTTCTTTTTAGGACAAAAGTCAGAACCTGCTACAAAGGCAGATCTGCAAGTGGGAAAGGATCTACAGGATACCCTACAGGCAAATCGTGCCGGGTGTGTGGGTATGGCTGCAAATATGATTGGTGTGAAAAAGAGAGCAATCATTGTAAATATGGGATTCGTAGATGTTGTGATGTTTAATCCGGTTCTTCTGAGCAAGGATACTCCATATGAAACAGAAGAAGGATGTCTATCGCTTACCGGTGTGAGGAAAACAACACGATATGAAAATATCGAAGTGGAATATTATGATATGAATTGGAAAAAGCAGCGGCAGAAACTGAGTGGATGGCCGGCACAAATTTGTCAGCATGAACTGGATCATCTGGAAGGCATTTTAATTTAAGTTTTTGAAATTACGGGGGTGATCGATTATGGCATCGGAACGAACCGATGAATTATACAAGCTTTTACTGGGCAGAGGATATCCTAAAGAGTTCTGCGCGGAAATTGCCTATAAAAATATGAATACAGATTACACTGCCACCCGGATGCTTGGCTATTTGTACCGGGTAAGTGATCCCCGAATCGAGGATCTGGTGGATGAGATGCTTGCAATCTTAAGTGACAGAGATGCAATTATTCAGAAAAAAGAAATGGAACATGCCCAGGCTGTGATCAATGAGATTTACAGAAATGGATTGTAAAAAAGTTTAGTAATTATGGTATAAGAAAAATGATTCGAAGATTTGAAACAAGAGATCTTAATGAGATAATGGACTTATGGCTTCATGCAAATATAGAGAGCCATTCTTTTATAGAAGCAGATTACTGGAAAAAGAATTATGATATGGTCAGAAAATTGATTTCTGAAGCAGAAATGTATGTGGCAGAAGAAAATGAGGAGATTCAAGGCTTTATTGGTTTAATAGATACTTATATAGCCGGGATCTTTGTAAAAGCAAAAGAACAATCAAAAGGAATCGGAACAGAGCTGCTTCGCACCGTTACGAAGCTAAAGGATCAATTGAACCTTAACGTGTATAAGAAAAATATGAGAGCGGTAGTGTTCTATCAGCATCGTGGATTTAAAATTGTGAATCAGAAAATAGATGAAAATACATCAGAAGAAGAATATACGATGGAATGGCATCGTTAGGCGGGAGGTAAAAATGAAGACAGTAATTGTTTATGCGTCTGTACATCACGGAAATACAAAGAAACTGGTGGAGAAAATTGCAGAGGAATGTAAGGTTGATCTGATTGATGCCGTGCAGCAGCCAAAGGCAGATTTGGCGGATTATGACCGGATTGGTTTTGCATCCGGTATTTATTTTTCAAAATTTCATCAGACAATCTTAAAGTTTGCTTCAGAAAATCTGCCGGAAAATAAAAAGGTATTTATGATCTGTACTTATGGTGGAAATGCAGCATATAAATCACTGGAAGTTATTTTGAAAGAAAAGAAAACGGACATTATTGGAAAATTTGGCTGTAAAGGATATGACACTTTTGGACCGTTTAAATTGGTGGGTGGTATTGCAAAAAGTCATCCGGATGAAAAAGATCTGGAAGCAGCGGTCTCCTTCGTGGCTGGATTGCAGTGATCAGGACGATAAGAAAATCAGGATTTGCGGAGGATAATATTCACAGAATGAAAGGAAAAAAATATGGAATTAAAATTTTGTGCAAGAATTCTTCAAAATGAGAATATGGATGCTGCCTATGTAGAGGTTCCTTACGATATCAAAGAGCTTTTGGGAAAAGGGCGTTTGTTGGTAAATGCTACATTGACGGTATTCCATATCGTGGGCAAGTGGTAAAAATGGGAACTCCATGTTACATTATCGGCGTTGCAAAACAGATACGCAAGCAGATTGGCAAGAGCTTTGGAGATATGGTTGAAGTGGTTCTTCACGAAAGAGACAGTGAGAAAAGCTCAATGTGGCAATGTCTCAAATGTAGCAGAGAGTTTAAGAAAAAAGGGCAAAGTCATTACTGCGGTGAAAAGCTAAAGTCGATTGATGAATATATCCTGAGCCAGGATGAGGAGAAACAGGAATATCTGCGCTATATGCGTCAGATTCTTCGCAGTGCATTACCGGAAGCGGAAGAACGCATTTCATGGAGTATGCCGACCAACCGGAAAGGTCGTGACATTGTTCATTTTGCTGCTTCGAAGAAATACATCGGATTGTATCCGGACCCTGCAGCAGTTGAAGAATTTGCCGAAGCATTGAAAGGGTATAAGACGGATAAAGGAACGATTCGTATTCCGTACGGCAAGGTTGATGCAGAATTGATAAAAAGAATTGTCTTGTGGTGCTACGAAACCGGAAACCATGCATGAGGAGAAATATCATGAAGCAGATAGAAGAGATCATACGAAATACAACAGAAGAAGAACAGGATTCCATGCTGGTTCTGAAGGATACCCTGGCTCATGAGTACATGGATAACCGACCGAAGAAAAACAAAAAACACAAGTAATGGAGAATGAAAAGGTATTTGCCATGTCCTTTTCCAAAGTATATGGCCTTCTGATAGCAAAAGCGGAGCGTAAAGGACGTACCAGAGAAGAGGTTGAAAAAGTCACCTTCTGGCTTACTGGGTACACCGCACAGCAGATTGATGAGCTCATGGATAGTGAGATTTCCTATGGCGATTTCTTCCGACAGGCTCCGGCAATGAATCCGAACCGGGAGAAGATTACAGGTGTTGTATGTGGTGTTCGAGTCGAAAATATTGAAAATCCGCTGATGCGTGATATTCGGTATCTCGATAAGCTAGTGGATGAACTTGCCAAAGGCAAGGCAATGGAGAAAATATTAAGAAAATAGGGACCTTATACCACAAGTATAATTTACAATCGTGGAAAAAGGTGTTATCCTATGATACAGAAAGATTAAAAGCGGTTCTGAGAGAAGAACCCAGAAAGGAAAAAGATATGTTCACAATAATTAGTAAGTTTTATCTTAATAGCGAACTTAAACATGAAGCACTGCATGCATACGAGCAGGGCTATGATGCTGTGCGCTTGGACCAGATGAAGCATTATTGTGATTTGTGTAGAAAACGCAGGGAGTAATGGAAGAGTTATAAAAGAAGACTCTGCGCAAAATAGATACATAGATTTTCAAGATCGCTTATCTGGTGAAGGTAGGCGATCTTTTTTTGTTCCGTTATCTCAGTTGGGACACCTCGGGCAACCATTGCGGAACACTGAGTCAAAGGTAAATGAATCGAAAGAAGGAAATAATCAAATGTTAGAAATAAAAGGAAAGGTAAACACAGCAATCTGCTATGCGAAAATCATAGAAGATGAAGCAATCAATCAGATTCGCAGAATGTGTGATTACGATATGGCTGCTGGTTCAAAGATACGTATTATGCCAGATGTTCATGCCGGTAAAGGATGTACGATTGGAACAACCATGACAATCGTGGATAAAGCAGTACCAAATATGGTTGGTGTAGATATTGGCTGTGGTATGTATACGGTGAATCTTGGAAAAGTGGAGATAGATTTTGAAAAGCTTGATGAAGCATGTCATTTCATTCCATCCGGAATGAATGTCTGGGAGGGGCGTCAGGAAAGATTTGATCTGACAGAACTTAGATGTTACAGAAACCTCAAAGATACAAGAAGGCTGGAAAGATCCCTGGGTACCTTGGGTGGTGGCAATCATTTCATTGAAGTTGATGAGGCTGAAGACGGAACCAGGTATCTGATCATTCATTCAGGCAGCAGAAACCTTGGCAAGCAGGTAGCTGAGCTTTATCAGAAACTGGCAGTAGATCTTGATCGTGGCTATGGTGAATATTTTGAAAAGAGAGATGAAATTATCGGAATGTACAAAGAACAGGGAAGAAGAAAAGAAATTCAGGCTGCACTGAAGGAACTTCATTTTCAGGTTTGTGAAAGTCAGCCTCCCATGCCGGATGACCTTTGTTATTTGTCAGGAAAGTATCTTGAGAATTATCTTCATGATGTTGTGATCTGTCAGAGTTTTGCTCACAGAAGCAGAGAGAAGATGGCAGAAATCATTCTTGAAAGAAACGGAATGACAGGAGCAGATGGATTTCACACGATTCATAATTATATTGATACGGATGAAATGATCCTGAGAAAAGGTGCAATTGCAGCACATAAGGGGGAAAAAGTTCTGATTCCGATCAATATGAGAGATGGAAGTGTTCTTGCGGTAGGAAAAGGAAATCCCGAATGGAATTATTCTGCACCTCATGGAGCAGGAAGAATTATGTCCAGAACCAAAGCAAAAAATGAGCTTAGTCTGGATCAGTACAAAGAAGAAATGGCAGGAGTGTACACAACTTCTGTTAATGAAAATACATTGGACGAAGCACCAATGGCTTACAAATCACTGGAGGATATTATTGATGTGATCC
Organism: Blautia glucerasea; assembly: GCF_013304385.1. Taxonomy (GTDB): domain Bacteria; phylum Bacillota; class Clostridia; order Lachnospirales; family Lachnospiraceae; genus Blautia_A; species Blautia_A ammoniilytica. The sequence goes on along the minus strand of NZ_JAAITU010000064.1, from coordinate 9,880 downwards.
GTGAATCTGTTGATGTCATTGATGTCATGAAACCTATATACAATTATAAGGCATCCGACTAGCTCTGCGCCGGTGGGAAGGCCGGAAAGAGAGGACATTATGTTTATGATGCCAACCATTGATATGGTTGCGACTGGAAAGAATATTGAGAGATTGAGAAAGGTAGCAGGTTTGTCTGTGAGAGATTTACAGGATGTCTTTGGTTTTGCAACTCCGCAGGCAATTTACAAGTGGCAGCACGGAACTGCCATGCCAACGATTGATAATCTGGTAGTTTTGGCTGCGCTCTTACAAGTAAAGATTGATGATATTCTAGTGGTTGATGCAATCGTTCAGGTACAGATTAGTGCATGAAGAAAAAATAAAGCGGATTCACTGCGGTGAGTTCGCATCTGGTCTCCTGGTCTAAAGGTTAGGACACAACCCTTTCAAGGTTGTAATGCTCGGTTCAAGTCCGGCGGGGATCACTGTGGCTATAGTACAACGGTTAGTGCGGCAGATCGTGGCTCTGCATATCCGGGTTCGACTCCCGGTAGTCACCCCATGGGTAGGTAAGCCTAGTGGCGAAGGCGGCGGACTGTAAATCCGTTACATCAGAAACACCGAAGGTTCGAGTCCTTCCCTGCCCACTTTGTCAGCGTGTCCGAGTTGGTTTAAGGTGCTTCTCCGCTAAGGAAGTGTACGGTAACGTACCGATGGTTCAAATCCATTCGCTGACGTTTGGAAGTAAAAAGTATAATGAAGGAGTAAGTCTCATGAGAGTGTTTATTCAGACTAAAGAAAATGGAAAATTTCATAATAATAATTTCTTTAAAGCTTATCTGGGATTCTCGGAAATGGGATTAGAGACTGTCACTTTCTCAAACAATAAAGAACTGCGTGAAAGTGATATTGAGGATGTTGTTGTAGGTTATGTGGGAACCGTAAGGAGTCGTTTAAATGATTTTGGAATTACAGTTCCTGAGATGGATTATCCAGAAGAACTTGAAAAGTACCTTGGAAGAAAAGTATGGAAATCCAGAATTAACACGATCAATTGCAATCCCAATCTTTGGCCTCTTTTTGTAAAATCATTAGAAGATAAGAAATTTACTGGTGTAGTTGTTCGGTCAACAAAAGATCTTATTAATTGTGGAAGTTGTTATGAAAATGCGGAATATCAATGTAGTGAAATCGTAAATTTTGTGACAGAGTGGAGAGTATTTGTCAGGTATGGGAAAATCCTAGACGTGCGCCCATACAAAGGAAATTGGCGAATTTATTTTGATGCGGATATCATTGAGAGTGCAGTAAGTGAATATAAATCAGCACCGGCTGCATATGCGATTGACTTTGGTGTTACCGATGATGGCCGGACTCTTCTTATAGAAGTAAATGATGGTTACGCACTTGGAAGTTATGGATTGTTTTATCCTGACTATTCTAAATTGCTTTCTGCAAGATGGGCAGAATTGACAAATACCACTGATGAGTGTGATTTTATGAGTGAGAGATTTGATTGGTATGGTCGAACTAATATTGTAACTAATGATTTGTGGTAGCAGATATCATATATGAAAGAAGCTTATATAAAACAGTGGAAGAGGGTTATTCCTTCTTCTGCCTGTAAAATTTTAGGAGGAAAACGAGATGGGAAAATTTATTCCGATCAATAAGAAATCGAAGAAGGCACAGAAAGAGTATTACGCGAAAAAGCGAAATACCTGGGGCGAATTAAATCCCATGACGCGTATGATGCCAAATGGAAAAGGATACAACAGAAAGAAAATAAAACAGGAATATCGAAGGAACGGCAGTTTTTCTCAAGCTAATAGAGAGACTGCCGTTCTTTAATCAGCCATAGGACCAGTTGGTTGTCGGGATTTTTGCACAGCCATTTGGTATAAAATGATAACATCAAAAAAATCCAAGGAGGACTGGCTGATGAAAGGTTATGACACAAGCAACGGATATATGGGATATGTAGAAGGGAAATACATTTTATTTGCCAGTGAACAGGAATATTTCGAGTTTATGGAAGATTAAGTGGAGGAAGGACAATGAGTAAGATTTATTTCACACTGACAGGAACAAATCATTATTTCGGAAAAGAATTTCTGAAAAAAGGAACGAAGATCTGCTTAGAAAAAGAACCAGACAATGAGTATGACAAGGAAGCAATTAAAGTAACTTATGAAGGTCTGGGAAAAATCGGATATGTAGCAAATAGTTCCTATACCGTGCTCGGCGATTCCATGAGTGCTGGACGTTTGTATGACAAGATTGGAAAGAAGGCAAAAGCAAAAGTGGTGTTGGTTACAGATCACGGAACAATCTGTAGCATCAGCAAGAAGAGTCTTCTGGAGAATCAGAAGAAGATTAAGAAATCTGAAACAGAAATTGAAGAATAAAGAAATCTGAGGGAGGAAAAATGTATCTTTCAAGTTTTAAATTTGCGGATGAGTCAAATGAAGAGTTATTTTTAAATGGCATAATGCGTACCTGCTATCAGTCATTCTATCCATTTGGAGTATTGTCGGCGCACCATTTAGAAAGGCTCGATTTTGAGCCAGTAACAATACTGTATGGAGGTAATGGAAGTGGTAAATCAACGGCTCTCAATATTATATGTGAGAAGCTTGGGCTGCAAAGAGACACGCTCTATAACAGGTCGAATTTCTATGAGGACTATCTTAATATGTGTGATTATGAGATTGAATCTACAATTCCAAAAGAGAGCAGGATGATTGCCAGTGACGATGTATTTGACTTTATGCTGAATCTTCGTTGCATAAACAATGGAATCGATGATAAAAGAGAGGAACTGTTTGAGGACTACCTGAATATGAAATATAGCAAGTTCACGATGAAATCACTGGATGATTATGAAACTCTGAAGAAGGTAAATCTTGCCAAAAGCAAGACGCAGTCTGAATATATAAGGCGGAATTTGATGGGAAATGTGCCAGAACACAGCAATGGTGAGAGTGCATTTATATATTTCAGCAATAAGATTAAGGAGAATGCGCTGTACCTCCTTGATGAGCCGGAGAACAGCTTAAGCTCACAAAAGCAGCTGGAGCTTCAGAAATTTTTGCAGGATAGCGCCAGATTTTTTGGCTGTCAGTTTATTATAGCTACACATTCGCCTTTCCTTCTGTCAATGAGGGGCGCAAAAATATATGACTTAGACGAAGAGAGAGTTGATGTCAAGAAATGGACGGAGTTGGGGAATGTGAGGGCATATTATGATTTTTTTATGGAACATAGGAGGGAGTTTGAACCATAAACTTTTTAGAGAGTTAAGAAGATGATTAGAAGGAGACAAAATGTCCCAGAACACCATTTTTAATAAAGATTTTTTTACACTGGAAAATGATTGGGCAATCAGAAAATTAAATATCTTTATTCAAATCAAATCAAGATTAGATAGTCAGAAACGTGCGGCACAAAAAGGTGATATAATATCCAAAGACACAACAAGAGAATGTCGCCTGATATGCGACTTTAAAGACAGAAAAAAGTAGTATGCTTGTATGGAACAATGAAACGGATTATTCGACACTCAAATTGGTAAAAGGAAGATACAATGAGAATGACTTGAATGATAAATATATCGGCAATGTAAAACGATATGATTTGATTTATAAATATTATAAAAAATATCATTCCAAACGTGCTTTAGGTTTTTGTAGTTCAAGAATGCATGCCGAGGAAATGGCAAAGGAATTCTGCAGGCGAGGCGTAAAATCCGTTGCTGTGTACAGCAATGCAGATGGGGAATTTTCAGAAGAAAGAAATCGGGCAATTGAGCAATTAAAGAATCAGGAGATAAAGGTTATTTTCTCTGTAGATATGTTCAATGAAGGAGTGGATATTGCTTCTCTTGATATGGTTATGTTTTTGAGACCGACGGAATCACCTACTGTGTTTTTACAGCAGTTGGGTCGTGGATTGCGTATCAGCAAGGGTAAAGAGTATGTAAACGTACTTGATTTTATTGGAAATTACGAAAAAGCCGGGCGTGCACCGTTTTTGTTAAACGGAAGTGCCTGTGTCGGAGAAAGAACTGCATATGACTATTCTGAAATTGAATACCCCGATGATTGTATCGTGGATTTTGATATGCGTTTGATTGATCTCTTCAGAGAAATGGACAAAAAGTCATTGTCTATTCAGGAAAGAATTAAACAGGAATATTATCGCGTGAAAGAATTGCTTGATGGAAAAGTTCCCACACGTATGGAACTTTTTACGAATATGGATGATAATATTTACGAATACTGTATGAAACATTCGAAAGAAAATCCGTTTAAACGATATATGGATTTTTTATATGAAATTCATGAATTATCGGCGGAAGAACTTCAGGTTTACTCTGGAATTGGAAGAGAGTTTCTGCAGTTGATTGAAACAACGGATATGCAGAAAGTGTATAAGATGCCGATTCTGTACAGCTTCTATAACGAGGGAGACGTACGGCTGGCTGTTACAGATGATGAGGTAGTGGAGAACTGGAAAAAGTTCTTTGATCGAGGAACGAATTGGAAGGATTTTCCAAAAGTAACTTCATACGAAGAGTATCGGAAGATAACAGACAAACAGCATTTAAGCAAGGCAAAAAGTATGCCGATTAAATTTCTAAAAGCTTCAGGTAAAGGATTTTTTATAGATAAGGATGGCTATGCACTGGGAATTCGAGATGAATTGGCAGATGTAATTAAAGTTGATGCATTTAAGCATCAGATGAAAGATATTATTGAGTATCGTACGATGGAATATTATCGGAGAAGGTATGTAGAAAACTGATTCTTAATATTATCTCCAGGAGAATTGAGTTATGATGTACACAGTAAAACGAATCGATGAAGACCTGAATTTTGGTTGTGAAGAACGACCGGATGATGCACCAGTCATGGCAATAGTGACTCTTGTGGATTCTTCAGGAAAAGAAGTGACAGTAAAAGCGGAGGACGCCAGGCTCTATGAGCGTAATATCAATGAAGGAGACAAAGTTTGTTTCGATGTAAATAATAAATTGGAAAAAGTAAAATGAAAGCTACAGGTAGAAAAATGGTAAAGCAAATTGTAAGAGACGTTTTCTTTTTAGGCCAGCCATCCGAACCAGCCACGAAAGCTGACATCCAGGATGGACAGCACAGATCTGCCAGCATGAAATTGATCATTTGTCTGGAAAGATTATTTAACCGCATGTGGATTGCGAATATTCGCTTGACTCAAAGCGGATTGTGAGGTGACGGATATGCTGAAAAACGTACTGATCGTGGTGGATGATATAGAAAAATCCATAGAGTTTTATAAAGACTTATTTGGACTGCAAGTGATTCTTAAGAATGAAGGGAATGTGATCTTATCGGAGGGACTTGTTTTGCAGGATGCCGACGTATGGGGGAAAACATTGAATGAAACTTCTACGCCATTTAATAACAGGATGGAATTGTATTTCGAGGATTTTGATATAGATGGATTGCTTGCAAAATATGAATCTGGTAAGTATTTTGTTCGATATGCCACAGAATTAACAGAACTTGCAGGTGGACAGAAGCTTGTAAGACTGTATGATCCCAGTGGTAATCTTATTGAGGTTCGCACTCCATTCAGGTGTAATTAAAGGAGAGAACATGCAGATTTTTGCTGATGCAGATGCCGTGGATTATAAACTGATCAGCATTTGCCATAGGGGCGATATTGTTGTATCACAGGATTACGGTGTGGCTGCAATGGCACTTGGAAAGGGCTCACAAGGTCCAGTGGACCTTGGATTTGAGCCGACCGAAGCGGAGCGTAGACCATATGCGATTCATCAATCCGGGAAATGGTATACGAATGAAAATATTGACCAGATGCTTATGAAACGGCATCTGAATAAGAAGGTACGAAGGGCATCCGGAAAGAAACATTTAAAAGGACCTAGAAAACGAACATCGGGGGATGATGAGCATTTCAGAGCGTCTTTTGAAAAAATGATATATATGGCGATGGACAAGGAGAAATAATTTGAATATACAGATTTTTGGAACAAAGAAGTGCAATGATACAAAGAAAGCAGAACGTTTCTTTAAGGAACGTGGGATCAAGTTTCAGTTTATTGATATGAAAGAAAAAGGGTGAGTGTCGTCCAGTGGACGACGTGTTACGAACCGACCGAGCCGGAAGGCGAGACTGAGTAAGGGCGAATTCAATTCGGTTGCCCAGGCAAATGGTGGACTGGAAAATATGATCAACTGGGAGGGCAAGGATAAGGATCTGCTTGCGCTCATTAAGTACATTGCAGAGGAAGATAAACTTGAGAAGGTACTGGAAAATCCGCAGGTGATTAAGACACCGGTGGTTCGTAATGGAAAACAATCCATTCTTGGATATCAGCCGGATATCTGGAAAACGTGGAAGTAAGAGTGCCGGTAGATTTTGACCAAGATAAATAAAACAAATGACTCAACTGAAAGGCAATTAAATGACATTCAATTTTGACAGAGAATTTCAATCTATGATGCAAGTGAATGATTTAAATACTGTGATTCTTCTAGGACACTTGAACCCGGATGGCGATGCTGCCGGATCGGTGATGGGACTTGCACATTATATAAAGGTAAACTATTCGCAGTACAAAGTGCTGCCATATCTGGCAGATACGTTGGATAAAGGACCAAAGAAGCAGGTAAAACTGGATAAGGTCTTCGATCCGTTTGAGAAGCCGGATGTAAAAGAAAAATATGCGGTTATCGTATGTGATACTGCAGTTTTAGCAAGAATGATTGGCAGGGAATACTACGAGGGCGCAGAAGCAAGTATAGTAATTGATCACCATGCCTCTAATGAAGGTTATGGAGTTGTGAACTATACAAAAATATCGGAAGCCTGTGCAGAGAATGTTTATTATATTTTGAATCCGGTAAAGTTGAAGCGTACAGTCGATTGCGAAGCGAATCCAACTGCAGCAGACTATATCTATATGGGTATCCTGCATGATACAGGCTGTTTTACCCGAGCGAAGGTGAGCACCATGCAGGCCGTAACTGAATTGCTCGAGATGGGAGTAGATCATAGTTATGTAATGCAGACCATGCATAATGATACGCTGGGAAGTTTGCAGAAGAGGTCAGAACTGTTGAAGCGGGCAGAACGTCTGCTGGATGGGAATGTTGCCTGTGTGTGTATCAATCGTGCCGAGAGCGAGGCAGAAGGAATCAGCTACGAGGATATCCACCCAATCAGCGGATTTCTCAGAGACTGCGAAGATATTCAGCTTGGTTTTACCATGTATGAGGAAGAAGAAAATCGCTGGCGTTGTTCCTTCCGGTCTGATGGAAAATGGATCAATGTAAATGAACTCCTGCAGGCATTTGGCGGAGGTGGACATGCTGCGGCAGCTGGTGTGCGCAAACGGACGAATGATGTAGAAAAATTCAGGCAGGAAATCCTTGAACGGATTGTTATGATGAGAAAGATTTCCGATTAGGATAAATAAGAATTAGAAACAGAACACAGGAGAATCGGGAGGTGTAGAATGATGGAAAAGGAAAGAACCTATATTGCAATCGATCTTAAGTCATTCTATGCGTCTGTGGAATGTAAAGAACGAAATCGGGATCCTTTGACGACCAATCTTGTAGTTGCGGATAAAAGCAGAACAGAAAAAACCATCTGTCTTGCGGTATCTCCAGCATTAAAGTGTTATGGGATATCCGGAAGGGCTCGTTTATTTGAGGTTGTTCAAAAAGTAAAAGAAGCCAATAGTGTGCGCAGGTGGAAAGCACTGAACAGAACATTTAGTGGTTCTTCTGATGACAGTACAGAATTAAATAGCAATCCTGCACTGGAGATTGATTATATTGTTGCTCCTCCCCGGATGGCTCTTTATCTGGAATACAGCACCAGAATTTACAGCATTTATCTGAAATATATTGCACCAGAAGATATTTTTCCGTATTCGATCGACGAAGTATTTATGGATGTAACGGATTATCTGCATACTTATAATATGACAGCAAGGGAACTTGCCATGACCATGATACAGGATGTGCTGAAAACAACAGGTATAACAGCAACTGCAGGAATCGGAACGAATATGTATTTATGCAAGATTGCGATGGATATCGTGGCGAAGCACATTAAAGCAGATAAAGATGGTGTACGAATTGCGGAGTTGGATGAAATGTCATACCGAAGGAAACTCTGGAGCCACAGACCTCTTACTGATTTCTGGAGAGTCGGAAAGGGATATGCAAAGAAGCTGGAAGAATACGGGCTTTATACAATGGGCGATATTGCAAGATGTTCCATCGGAAAAGAGAATGAATTATACAACGAAGATCTGTTATACAGGCTGTTTGGCGTTAATGCAGAGCTGCTGATCGACCATGCCTGGGGATATGAGCCCTGTACCATGGAAATGGTCAAGGCTTATAAGCCGGAAACGAACAGTGTTTGTTCCGGGCAGGTACTTCATTGCCCTTATGATTTTGAAAAAGCAAAATTAGTCGTCAAAGAGATGACGGACCAGATGGTTTTGGATTTGGTGGATAAGAAGCTTGTAACGGATCAGATTGTGTTGACAGTTGGTTATGATATTGAGAATCTGAACAATGCCGACAGGAAAAAGCAGTATCATGGAGAGGTTACGATCGACCGTTATGGAAGAAGAATTCCGAAACATGCACATGGAACGACCAATCTGAAACGGCAGACTTCCTCAACAAAAATGATAACGGATGCAGTAATAGAGCTATATGACAGGATCGTTGACAGAAACCTGCTTATCAGAAGAATCAATATCACAGCGAACAGGCTTGTGGATGAAAGTTCTGTCAAAAAAGAAGAAATATATGAGCAGCTGGATCTTTTTACGGATTATGAGGCGCAAAGGAAAAAGCAGGAAGAGGAAGAGGCTGCGCTGGATCGGGAAAAACGTATGCAGGAAGCAATGCTCAGTATCAAAAAGAAATTTGGAAAAAACGCTGTGCTGAAGGGGATGAATCTTCAGGAAGGAGCAACCGCCAGGGACAGAAATGAACAGATTGGCGGACATAAGGCGTAAAGGAGTTGAAAGAGGATGAAAAATAATTCTTATGAAGATATCATCAATTTACCACATCCGGTCTCTAAGAATCATCCGCAAATGCCACTTCGGGATCGGGCAGCGCAGTTTGCTCCTTTTGCAGCCTTGACTGGGCATGATGCTGCGATAAAAGAAACAGCAAGATTAACCGATGAAAGATTGGAACTGAGTGAAGAAGCGATTGCTCAGCTGAACGAAAAAATCAATATAATCAGAAATAATATCGGTATAGAACAGAAAGTATCGATAACTTATTTTATTCCCGATGCAAAAAAAGCCGGCGGATCCTATGTTGCGTATTCTGGTATTGTAAAAAAGATAGACGAATATGAGCATACCATAATCATGACAGATCAAACGGTCATTCCAATCGAGCAGATAAGTGATATTAAATGTGAAGAGTGGTAAATGTGAAAACAGATACAAAGAATATAGAATGTTTCACTAGGAAAAGTTGAGACAGAAAGTGGAGGTGACCACGATGGCTTCATTTGATCAGAAGCTCCGTACGTTATATCTGATGGAAATCCTGCTGGAACGTACCGATGATGAACATATGTTAAATATACTATTGCAGTAGTAAAAACTTATCAAATACGCAGAAAAAACTAACTTGGTAATATAATCTTTACTGGAGGAGTGAGAATGAAAGAGGTTAACTACCAACATGATGAATGTCCTGTGCAAAGGACATTGAACTTATTTCAGGGAAAATGGAATCTGAGAATCATTTACGAATTATAAAAACAGGAAACGCAGGGACTTGTTTTAACATAATATATAGCAAGAATTCTCCTTCCTCTACAGGTGGGAGATGAATTG
>NZ_JAAITU010000063.1 GCF_013304385.1 Blautia glucerasea | reverse complement strand
TACCAAAATTATACACGACCAAAATCCTATATTCATAATACATACCTCCGCTTCAAACTCCGATTTTCATTTTCGCCAATCGGAAGTTAGCTATTTTTTCATTCCTTGCTTTGTAAAATGTTTATGCAACAAAAATTCTGTCGGAATAATTGTAAGCACCATAATTCCTAATTGTAAAAACACCAAATAAACAGAAATCATTTCAAAGTTTGTATCATCTTTCGTTAAAATCAAAATAAAAATCGATAGTATCGCCAGGATGATCCCTAAAACAAAGTTTATCCAGCCCCAACACCTGTGTGCATATCTCCATGTTTCATCATTCATCCTTGACATAGTAATTCGATACCCCGAACTCCCCTGCCGATCTTTAGGAGGCTTATCTTTCCACGTATATCCCAATATAATCATAGATAACGGTACTAAAAGTGAACACACAGATAAAAATATAAACATTATAGAGATCTCCTCTCAACTTCTGATTAATTTGCTCTAAAGACTGAAGTTGTCATCAAATAAACCCTACCCATATTCCAACCGCTATAAGTATCATACCTAATATTCTTCCGATAAATCTCGCCTTTTTATTTCCAAATAAAGCAGTTGTTTCTGGAGTAGTAAATGGAAGCACAACAACAGTGACTCCCATTACTATAATTCCACTTCCAATCATGCAATTGCGACTTGACACAACACCATAAAACATAGCTAAAAACCCTAAAATAATGCCCGAAATGAAATACTTAATTTTATATCTATCTTTTTCAATTATCTTTCTATAGCTGTTTTCACACTCACTGCTACAAAATTCCAAATTACTATCTAATTCTTTGCCACAATATCTACATTTTTTCATAGTAACTTCCTCGATAATTTTCAAAATTTTATCCAAAAGTTCTCGATTTGTCTTTGCTTTATTCTACCATAGTTCATTTTAAAATACTATTCCAATGTAGAGTAGGCGGATGAATTTTCATCCGCCCCTCATTAAACCGTGCATGAGGTTCTCCCTCACACGGCTTTCCAACATTCTTCCTTCTACAACATTACGTCATGCTCTAGCCATTTTCTTTAATCCTTTTTCGTAAACGCTACTTCTAACAAGATACAAGTGACCATAAGTGTTCAGTGTCATCTGAATGTCTTTGTGACCAAGTCTTTCTTTAATGATCAAAGGCTCCACTCCCTGATAAATCAGATAGGCAACATGACTGTGCCTTATAAAATCCAAACGTTTGGTAATCTCTGGTTGTCCGGAAATCCATAACGTTTCTTCATATATTCCTGTATTTCTTCTTTCAGAAAATTAGGGATGTCAGTGGTGCGGACTGAATTTTCCTTTTTGGGAGTATCAATCACATCTCGTTTCTGAATCCGGTTATAGGTCTTGCTAATATGCAACCTGTTACCGCTCAGATCGAAATCTGAAAGGCTCAGCGCAAGAAGTTTCCCTTCCCTTATACCGATCCAGAACAGGATTTCAGATATGAGAGACTCTGTTAATGAAATGAGAAAAGAAGAAGGGCAACCTCCCCTATCGGAGGATGAATGACCCTCAGCAACGACTGAATTTACCACAACTTTTTTTGCAGATCATGCAATTAGAAAAATTACTGAAGGCTTTAACTCAGGAAATATTTTGCGTGAAGGTGAAGCTGTTTGGTAATAATCTATTAATATTTCAAATTCTGTTATCACAAACGGTTGTCAGGATACTCTCCCGGCAACCGCTTTTCTATATCATTCGTTATTCTTTTCCAATTTATTTAACTTTTCCACGCAACAGAAAAACCCCGGAAACCTTGCGGTTCCGGGGCATCTTACGTTTGGACACATGTACCTTGCGGTACTCAATATATTTTATATAGACCGCAGTGCTAACCTCGATTTCGCTACGCTACATCTCGGTCGGGCGTTCGCCCTATAAATTCTACGATTAATGTCCTTGTGTGAGCAAGCTCCCACCTGCCATTACTCTACGAATTTGCACTGCTCATTGCTTATCGAAGATTACTCGATAACTGTAGCAACACGTCCTGATCCAACAGTACGTCCACCTTCACGGACTTTGAGATTGCAATATCTGGTGATAAATGGCTGTTTTCTATGGCTTTATTGTCTCGATTATATTATTTTCGGCAGAAAATCTGTAGTTTCTAAAAATTTTGTAGCCAAAATGTAGCCATTATATCTTTATTATTTTTCAATTAATAATATATCATAAATGAAATTAAGCATCGGAGCGAATACCTGCATCGACATAAACACCGTTGCATCTGAAGCAATAACCTGTGGATTATGTACAAACATATTCAAACCAATCGTATTCACATGATTATTAATATTGGCTTTGACGTCTTTTGACAACGTTATTTTGTATTGATTTGAAATGGTTTTAAATGCACTAATGAACTCAGGAGATTGCGTTGCAACATATTTCTGATAATCCGGTGCCGTCTCAACACAGCTCTGTAAAATTAATGTTCGACTTACCAAACTAGGGAAACTAAAATTATTTTCTTCATCTTTCATATATTGGAAAAATGTTTTACATGATGATTCAACCAAAATCCTAACCGCTGCCATACACAAGGTTGGAGCTTCTGTATAATACGAAGATATCGCATCAATCAGTTCTGGAATTTTATAGGATTTACTTCTCAATTGATCCATTTTCGGAAACAGTGCATCTATTCTAGCTGATCTTGCTCCACCGCCAGGTTGCCTTTCAATCTTTTTAACATTTACAATTAAAGTTTTTTGAAAGTCTCCATATTTATACAAAATAATATGTTTTCCTTCTCCATTATCTTTTCCGAACAAATCATTTTTTATTACCGTTGTTGTATATTGCGAACTTATCTGTATATTATCTGGCAATACATCTTTACAGGAACTCCGAGAAATAAATTCCCGCAAATTAACTGAATTACCCTTATATACTTCAATTGAATTTTTCGTCAATGAAAACTCCGGAATCTTCTCCTTAAAAACCAAACTAATGTTATATACCGTCTGCTCAAAAGACACTTCTACAATATATGTACCTGCTTTTGTTGTCTGTACATTCCACTCTTCATCAATAGATATTTCGGACTTATTATAATTTACTTTCACATCATCCAAACCAATATTATTGCAAATAACATTTTGACCTAATTCAATTTTATCCCCGAGACGAGCAGTAAGCGTATTGGATCTAATACCCAGTGATTGAATAGGAGGATTTTTTACAGCAATATCAATTCTTGTAAATGCAGCCACCACTATCTCTCGCATTATTTTAATAAATTTTCTTTGTGCTAGAGAATCTACAAAATCATTTCTTTCTTTTGAAATTTTTAGGCTTTCTTTATTCTCATTATAACAATCCATGTCCAAATACCCATAAGTATTTTTCAATTTATAGTTAGTAGCCTTTACATTCTGACTGACCTCTGACAAGTTTAGCCAATCATTATCTTTATCAAGATATCTATACAAGCTATAATTATTTACATATATCCTTATGCCTGCTGGCCACTGTTCCAACTGATCATCCTTCTGATTTCTCCAAGTATAAAAAACTCCAGAGAACGTCGGTACAGTTATTGAAACATAATTCGGATCAAACAACTCTGATTCACTAATTTTTCTAAGTGGCACTACACCCTTTTCAGGTATCTTTATATCTGTTGCAAATCTATCAACACTTTTTTTCTCTTTTAAATCAATAACTTTATCTGCAAACGTATAAAATCCTGTTACATTATCCTCATAAGACAATGTAATTTGATTATCCTCATACCTAAAACTTGCTTTGGCAATAAAACCCTTATTATCTGCCTTATTTTTATGATAATATTCTTCAAGTGTTTCTACAGGATAAAAACTTTCTTCACGTCCATCAATAATTAGTTGAATTTTAGGTAGATTTGTATCATTCGTGAAAAATCTCAGCGATGTCATAAATAACTTTACTTTTTCCTCTGGAAGCAAAATCATCTTTAACTTTTCACTATCAACACTTTTTAGCAGAACTTTTGTTCCCGTAAATTTTTCTTCTATTTCTTCGTAGTTATACTTTTGATCACCTTTTTTCCAAATTATGCAATATGCTTTCTCATCCTTTTTAGAATACGTTTTCATTTCAAGCTCTTCAGCTATGAAAAAAGCTGTTAATAAACCTAATCCTTTACTACCTGAAAACGGATTAGCAATTGGTGAAGAAATATTATCCCCTTTCATTTTTGATGAATATCCAGCTTCTCCTAAATGTTTAATTTCTTCCTCACAAATACCAACTCCAGTGTCCCTTATTTCTATTGTCCTATTTTCCTCGGATATACTGACTATTATGGGATCTTCATTATTCAAGCACGAATCTGCAGCATTTTTTATTAATTCGGTTAATGTTATAACTGGACTCTGCACTGCCGCCAGAATATCCTCATATTTACCTTCTAAAATATTAGCATTAATCTCTTTCATCTTTCGCATCCCTTTTTCAATAATAAAGTAGTCTCTTTTGACATAGAGCTGACAGATTGTCCATCTGACAATCTTGATACCTTCCTTGGCATTCTTTTATTCAAAATATTTCTCGTTATTACATACTCGACACTCAGATTATAGTGTTTTGCAAGGTCTACATTTATTTCCGTAAATGGAAATTCTATTCCATCCACCTTCCTATTTCCCAACGTAAGTACCATACGCCCCCCTTTTTTGAGTAAGCGTGTCATTGCACGAAAGGAATTTTCATAATCCGCATAAAACTGCATTATTTTTTTCCGTTTATGGGGAGATATCTTTTCTATGTATTCATTAACCAATTGTGAACAATAAAACGCATTTTTCCTTGATAATGTTCCTCCCAGACTAAGTGAATCAAGTTTTGAAAAATTATCAATACTTGAAATATCATATTGAAAATCATTGCTATCTATCCATAACAATTGTAACATTGAAAACTGTCCATACGTAACAGTTGTCCCATTATCACCATACGGCGGAGAAGTGCAAATAATATCAAATGTTTCTTTTGGTATTTTTTGCATTATACTATTTGAATCACCACACTCCAATCTATATTTTCCTAATGGAGGATATCCGATTAATTTATATGTCTCTTCAATTTTATTTTTAAAATCTTCATAAATATTATTCTCCATATTTTTTATTTTCTCTTCATCTTTAGCATGTAATTTAAAAGTGGATGTTCTAGTATTACTGTATTTTTTTACAATCTCTCCAAAGCATAGCCAGTAGTATCGCCTATTTTTACAATTATTTTGTAACATGATGGCCGTTCGTATCACAGATAAGTCATTAATAACATCATTCCTAAACCATTTATTAATATTATCGAAACAATGAATTGTATAGTCTCCGCTTTTTTTCAATACTTCAATATGTTGTAATAATATTTCATTACTCATCTGTATTTCATTTGGATCGTATTTTTCAAGCTTAGCTAATGCGATAATATGCGCATAAGGATTAATATCAATACCGAAAACTTCTAATCCTATTTGCTGCCCTTCTACAAGAGTAACACCTGTTCCATGAAATGGGTCTAGCATCTTATGATAAGCCGGATTTTCGTCAACTAATAACTGTAATAATTCGTGTTGCATTGGAGCAACCATTGGTGCTGGATAACTTGCAATTTTGTGGATTCCATCAATTTTAGAATTTTTAAAATCCCAATACTCCATATTATATCTGTCTAATTTTTCCGCCAAACTCATCTTTATCTCTCCAATACTCTTCTTGTTTTATTGCTCAATCCCCCGAATTAAACTCCACCAATTTCTCCCAGTCAATGCTTCCATCTTCCTTACAGAAACTATTGGAAAATTCTCTTACCAGTCTATTCGCTGCCTTATTGTAGCTTTCCTTATAGTCCGCCACATACTGTTCCGGCATTGTTCCCATATATACAATAATTTTCTTATAAAATTCTTCATCACCAGTCAATTCTGCCCAGAATCTCTTACCGGCAAGTTCCTGATACATCTTCGGTTTACCACGTCCAGATTCTTTCTTCTTGCCATAACAGTAACCGATATACGCTTCATATCTTGCTTTCGCCTGCTGTGCCAATTTAGAGGCTGCTGTAAAGTTCTGCTCCTGTCGCTTTTTGCTATCAGCATTAAACACAGACGGTCCACTTTTAACCGCAATAGCAGAAATAGTATTCGTCTCATTGTTCTGAATCATAATATCAATGCCTTCTGCCAAAGCCTTATATCCTCCGCTGGCTGCAATGGCAATTGGCTCAAAAAAGCAATTTCCGAATATCGTCTCCTCACTGGAACTTACAAAAGCAGTCAATACAGATTCTACTATTTCCGCAGCACTCTGCATGGCTTTTGCACGATATAAATATGGATTTTTTCGTTTCATGACCTTTTGTATGTTTAAAGCATCTATCTTTTCAATCAATGTCCCATAAAATGTCTCCAACGCAGAAGCTATTGCCTGAATAACGGCCTGTTCATCATAGGAATTATTTAACGGCATACATATTTCCTCCTATTTCTATCGCATTTTTAATTCTGTTATGTACATTTGTGCCTCTAAATCTTTTTGTCTCTATTACTGCAGATTTATCAGCAACAGCTATGACAGCCTTACCTATAGCTTCTGCTAAACCAACCGGGACAGCATTACCAATTTGCCTGTACTTTGCAGCTGTGGTTCCTGTAAAAATCCAGTTATCTGGAAACTGCTGAATTCTGGCATATTCTTTCACACTCAACGGTCTGTTCTGGGTAGGATGACACATCATCGTAGCTTTCTGAACAGGAGATGTCACCACGGTTGGTGACGGCTGATCATAAGAAAGCCGCCTATAAAATCCAACCTTGCCTCCGCCTGATGTATAAGCCCCACCCATCGCTATTGGTATTATATCCTCTGGTAAATCTCTCCAGTTCCCACCTTGCGGAACCATCTTGAGAAATTTCAAACGTTCATCACTTAAGGTAGCACACTCACCGCTATCAAATTCTAAGTCTTCAATCACACTTCTCACTGACTGCCACTGATATTCCTGATTCTGATGCATCTGGAAATGGGTTGGTATCGGCAAAAAGATATCCTCATTATCTCTGCTCCCAATCAACACAAAACGTTCTCTAAACTGTGGTACTCCATAATTAACAGCATCCAATACCCCATAAACCGTCTTATATCCCAACTTATTAAACTCTGACAATATTACGTCTAATACCGTTCCCAAACGCTGCTCAGGATCCTTTTCATCCCTTTCTGCTAAAGGAACATGCTTAAGCGGTGCAGACATGATTCCTTTTACGTTCTCCATAACAAAAAATCGGGGGCGGATATAATCAATCATCCGGATAAAATCCATAAACAGGCTTCCTCTCGGATCATTTATCCCCAGTCTTTTTCCTGCTGTAGAAAAGGGCTGACAAGGTGGCCCTCCGCAAATAAGAAATGGTTCTCCAATATGTAAACCTGTTAAACTTAATAATTGTTGTGGCTCAATCTCCCTGATATCTCCTTCTAACACTTTATGTCCATTTGCCCGCATTGTTTTTACGCAGGAAGCGTCAAAATCTTGACCAATGACAACATTAAGCCCTGCTTTTGCCAGTCCGATATCCAATCCCATAGCACCAGAAAACAAAGAAATTACATCCCTATTATCGTAATACTTGCTATATTGTTCATATTTCATAATAGTGCCCATCAGATTTCCTCTCCGTTTTCCAGTACAAATTTTCTTTCAAATGAACTATTTACCGCATCAGCTATATCCTCTAGCTCTGATACTGTAAAGCTCTCCCTCTTCATTTTTCCGCCAAAATTCTGTGGAGTAGTTCCTACTCTTCGGGCCAATTCTGCCACACTGATATTTGACCGGACACATAATACTTTTATTTGTTCTGAAATAGTCATTCAGGGTACCTCTTTCTAAAATCAATTTTTACCTTTTCAGTATAAATCAAATCATTTATACAGTCAATCAAATACTTTCTCATATAGATATTTAGGGATTACTATCATCTATTTCCTTACAACTCATTTACACCTTTGCTACTTCCTGTTAAAATATATTCATCTATTAAAACGCAAAGAAGGAATCATCATGTCCCGCACACAAGAAGCCATATCAAAAAATATGAGCAAAATACACAGCTCTGACACTTCTATTGAAGTACGGCTTAGGAAAGCCCTATGGCATAAAGGCTACCGTTATCGCAAGAATTACAAAGTTCTTCCGGGTTCGCCGGACATTGCATTGACCAAATACAAAATTGCCATCTTCTGTGATAGTGAATTCTTTCACGGAAAAGACTGGGAAGTTCTTAAGTTGCGTTTAGAGAAGGGGAAAAATCCGGAATACTGGATTAAAAAAATTGAACGGAACCGGACTCGCGATATGGAAACTGATAAAAAGCTTCTATTTCTTGGCTGGACAGTAATTCACTTCTGGGGACAAGATATTACCAAACGAACCGATGAATGTATTAAAGTTATTGAAGAGGTCATCTGGGATTCACAAATAGATTCTTTCTCAAATGATCTTTTCAATTGAAATATATTCTCTACATCACGCTGATCCGAAGTTCACTTGTCTCTCTTCCTTGGATATGGTCTCTTTTCGTCTGTAAGCCCCAGAAGAAAATCTACGCTTGTTCCATGAAATTCTGCCAACTTAATCAGAACCTGCGTAGGAATATCGACTTCACCGCGCTCATAGTTACTATATATTCTCTGACTACAATTCAATATCTTTGCAATTTGTGTCTGGGTCAAATCTTTATCTTCTCTCAAATCCCTGATTTTTTGATACATTGTCATCACCTCATGGCAATCATATCTTAGCGGAATATTCGCTATTGCATTTTAGCGAGAATATCGCTAAAATAGTTTTTGGAAGAGGTGAAGTTTTTATGCGTATATTAAAGAAACTTATATCATTTACTGGCTATTTACTATTTTTTTGTTCTTATTTTTATGTATTGTTCATTAACCTGTTTTATGCTTTTGCAAGCAGTAGTGACAACGGTATTCTAAAGCCACTCATTGTGTCCGCTGCTTTAGCCGCTCTTCTTCCCGGAACCATATGTTGGCAATATCATTACATAGGCAAACTCGAAAAAAGATTAGAAGAATTGCAAAGTATTCTCTTTGATACGACTCCCAAGAACCAAAAAGACAAGGTTTCATAATAAATTTTTAACCTTGTCTCTTTGCTTATGACTATTTTAATTTAAAATACTGCATATAGATAATCCTAATCCCTCTAGTTGGCATCTTTATTCACTTACAAGTGTTTCATTTCTAATGCGACATAACATAAACTATTTCATATAGCACAATTTCCTCCGCTGTACTCTTCAGCGCATTCATCTTTTGTACCCATACTATGGGAGCATCCGCTTTCAGTTGCTCCGTTATCCCTTGCTGCACCGCCATTTGTTTTATCAGAAGTTCTACCATCTCATGTGCTTCCTTATCTACCATGTTCAAATGTTCATTTAATTTCCCGGATAATACCATCGACTGATAGTACCACTGTTTATGCTCTTTCAAATAGTTTTTTCTTAACATCCCATACTTCCCGTAATTCGCCGTTTCTTCCTCCGGTACCGCTAAATCTGGCAAGTAATAGTCTCCATATAAGGAATAAGTTAATCCGTTATTCTCGTCATAAATGTGCTTTTCCATATTCATTCCTACCTTTCCATATTCCATTTCTTTGGTTTGCTCTTTATTTTGTCCTCTTCTCGTACAGCCACAGTTTGTTTGGCTATTTCAAGCCTTTTCAATACACTCTGTTCTTTTTCCGGCTGTTCTTTCTTCCTATTTTCAAATTTTTCCCTCTCTTCATCTTTTCGAACCGCCAGAAACACGGTATCTTCACCCATGACACGAACAACCCGGTCAAACATAATTGCTATACTTTTCAGTACTGCGTTTTCCTCTTGAAGTTCCTTATTTTTCTCAATCAATATACTATTTTCTTCCTGCAATGACTTTTTCTCTCTTTTCAAGATTTTAATTTCTATACGAGCATTTGTTAGCTTCTGTGTGACCTGTTCAACTCTTACAGCCAACGATGCAATTTTATTTTTCATGCGGATAAACAATGGCTTCGCCTTTTTCTCCCGATAGGAAGAAGCTAATTCCAAAGTCCCTGCCTGTGGTAACTGCTCTTCTATTTTTTCCTTGAAGTCCGCCGTTTCAGCATTCATGCTATCTATTATCGGTTTTAAATTTTCAAGTCTTTTTTCGTGCTTCTCAGCTTCCTTTTCCGCATGATCAGCTCTATCTTTAGCTTCTTCTACAGCTTTTTCTGCATCTGCTTTCGTCTGCTCCAATATTTTAATGTCAGCTCTGGATTCCACCATCTGTCCAATCAGACTTTCATTTTGCACTGTCAGGAGGGCATTTTCCTTTTCCAGAGCTTTTACTTCCTCTGATCGCACCTTTTTCTTGTAATCATAAACTGACAAATGTTCTTCATGTGTGCCTTTTTTCTCCCACTCAATACCATGTCTCTCCATAACACCAGCAAGCACTTCTTTTTCATGATTGATCCATTGGTTCCATTCTGAATCATGCTTTGTTCCACCCTTGAATCCGAGTGAGGCCAACGCCTGTTTCAATGATACCTTGGTATCCAATCCTTTTCCCTTCCATCCGGATATATAAGGCACAAAATCAATATGCAGATGTGGAGTGGCTTCATCCATATGAAGATAACAATTAAACACCCGTAAAGTCGGATTCCGTTGCTGAAAGTCCTTCATATATTCGTCAAGTATTTTAGCAGCCGTTTCTCCTTCAACCGTATCTGATGACATATCATCTTTATTTCCAATCTGGATAATCATCTCATGAAATAATTTCTCCTGTTTCCCCTGACGGATTTTCTCATAGTAATCAGTAATCTTACGGTCATTTCGTTTTTGTACTGCATTATATCTTTCTACTGCTTCGTCAAACAGCTCATGGTAAACCTTTCGGAGATTCTCATCATAATATTTTACATTCAGATGCGTCCGATCAGAATCCACGTTCTCTGCAATAAAAGCTCTTCGATTATGCGCAAGAGACCCTGCACCCATCATTCCACTGATTGTTCTTTTCAATAAGCATTCCCCCTTCCTTTTCTAATAGAACAGTGCCGGATACGGCGGTTTTGTTACTTTTGTCAAAAGTAACGCAAAAGCACTTTCGACAGCCGTTCCGTCCATCAAAAGTACCCTTGCGCCCTACCGGGGGTACAAGACGTCTGAGGACGTCTGTTCTGCACCGACCGAAGCGGGGCGAAGATCTTTTTCTCCCTACGGTCGATGCAGCTGCTCCCGGTTATATCCTGGCTCTGATATACTCCAGATCACCACGATAAGGTGTTCCTACCAGATACCAGTTCCGGGCAGCATCCATTTCCATTCTGGTCTCTACCCATTTGCCGTCTACCAGAACTTCCAGACACTCTCCGCAATGAAATCCGGTATCAATCCATAAATCTGCTGATAATAATCCATATCTGTCATTGCTGCTGTTGTATCCTAATCTTCCCTGTCTCATAGTTGAAATCTCCTTTCACAATCTGACCAGAAAGGATGCCCCGAAAAAAGGCTCCCTCTCTTTGTCAATCCTTTCCGATTTTACTTCCAAAGCCTTGCCTTATCTGCCACTGATACAGGAGCGTGTCACGCCCCTGTCATAAGGTGATCAGAAAAAACTACCATCGAAACTCCTCCGCTACTCCTCGCCTGTCCAGATACTCCTGTCGGGCTTTCTCTCTTTCTTCCAAGGTGGCTGCGCTTTTCGATTTCCCATACAATTCATGCATCACCAACGCATCCAATTTCTTTTCCAATCCCTGTTTAATGCTATTTTCCAGATTATAATTTTCCATCAAATGGTATTGTAAAAGCTGGCAAAACAACTCAAACGGTATCTGTACGTTTCTCATTGGTGTCTCCTTCCTGTGACGGTTCTGACGATTGTGACGCTGTTTTCAGTACCGTTTCCGTACCGGAAATAACCGTCATATCGTCACTTACCGTCATTTCATCCATTAACCGCAGACTAATCAGACTTCCTTTACTGGTATGCTTGTTGGAATATCGAATCTTATAATCTTCCAGCAAATCATCTACTGCAATATTCAAAGCTCTGGTAAGTACATTGGCTTCTATCTCAATACCCGTAAGTAAAGCCGACAGCTCTGTAGCACTTCCTGTCCACACTTTGCTATTCTTTATCAATGCAGCTACTGCATCAAGCAGAGGATTTGGCGGCTTCTTCCATAACTCCACATCATTTTTCACGAATTTCCACAGACAATGTTCCCGATCAAACTGCAGATATATTTTCTGATCCTGCTGATCACGTCCCGCAACTTCCAGCGTTGCTTTATTATCTGTTCGCTTCTCTTTCTCCATAACGAAGGCACCATCTGCAGCTCCCAGCAGACCATTGGTACCGGAAATACGTTCAAAGCTATCGGAAGAATCCAGTTTTCTTGTATGATGTACCAGAAGAATGCAAACACCATATTTATCACTGAATGCTTTTAATCGTGTAACATTCTGGTAGTCATCCGCATAACTGAATTTATCTCCACCTATTTCCTTTACCTTCTGCAGTGTATCAATAATAATCAGCCTTGCATCTTTATGCTGCTCAACAAACTGATTCAACTGCTCTTCTAATCCGGTATTCAGAGTTTCTGCCTCAACTGCAAAATAATAGTTCTCGCTGTCCTCAACACCGAACATCCTTGCCAGTCGTTTCTGCAGCCGCTCTTCCGTATCTTCCAATGCCAGATAAAGTACGGCGCCCTGTGTAACCGGATAATTCCATAACGGAATGCCTTTACTCACATGGTATCCAAGCTGTGCCATAAAGAAGGATTTTCCTACCTTTGGTGCTCCCACAAACAGATAAGTTCCGTTATATAACAGTCCTTCTACCACAGGTTTACTGGGCGGATAAACTGTATCATACAGTTCCGTCATAGATTTTACTTTCAGTGCATGAGGGGCATTCTGCCCCACCATGCTGTTGCTTTTCGTCCTATTCACGGAATTTTGCTGTTGTACCTGTCTCGTACTTTCTGGTATAATGTTCTTGTCAGTTATTACGGACTGTTTCACATCTGCGCCAACATACTGGAGTTCCTTAGCGAGCGGGCCAGGCGAGCTTAGTAACTCCGTATGCAGAGCTGATGAATCTGAAACAGTCTGTTTTTTATTTAAACGCTGCATTCCGTTTTCCTCCCTTCCTCTCGCTGGGCATTTAACATCTCCGCCAGTTCTTTCTGCTTTGTTGGATACAGATGCCCGTAAGTATTCAAGGTAACACGGATATCCTTGTGTCCAAACCGTTCCTTGATCATCAGCGGCTGTACACCATGATCGATCAGGTACGCTGCATGGCTGTGGCGAAGGTCATGGACACGAATTTTTTCAGATGATGTTTTTCAATCACTCTTTTCATTTTGTGCTGTACTGACTCAGCCACAATCGGAAAAATCCTGTCATCTTCCTGAAGTCCATAAAGCTTGTCCATATACTCTTTTAATTCCTTTACCAGAAACTCTGGAATATCAATAGTTCTGATTGACTGTTCCGTTTTAGGAGGAGTAATAAAGTCTTCTTTATGCTTCCGGTAATACGTTTTGTTAATCCTCAACCGATAATTTACTGTATCAATATCGGCTTTTGTCAAGGCAAGGGCTTCGCCGATTCTGGCTCCGGTCCAGAAAAGCAGTTCAAACAGAACATAATATCTTGCGCCGGGTTCTATCTGAGCGATAAATGCGTTATACTCGTCTATCGTCCAAAACACCATTTCATCTGCATCCGGTTTTCCCATACGCGCCATCTTTTCAAACGGATTTTCTGCCAGATCATACACCTTGCAAGCATGAGTGAATACTGCTTGAAAATGCTTATGAATATCATTAAGATACGTTGGTTTATATCCCATTGATGTAATCTTGTTCTGCCACTGGATCAGTTCCGGAGCTTTAAAACTATTCATTGGACGATCAGCAAAGTAAGGAAAAATGTGCTTTCTGAATACATCCCGTTTGTTATAAACAGTTCGTTGTTTAATCACATTTTTCTTATCCTCCAGATAGATTTCAAAGAAGTCTTTCAAGGTTGTATTCAAAATGTTTCCCTGAGAAAGCATCTGTCTCTCCCATTCTTTAGCATCCTTTTTTCGCTTAAAACCCCGCTTCTTTTTATGAATTGTTTTCCCAGTCCAGTCCTTTACTCTAACCTGTGAAGTATAAGTCCCATTTTCTTCTCTCGTAATTGACATTCAGACACCTCCTATTCTTTTTCCCCATATAATGCTTCGGCTCCACCATAGAATTTTTCTTCCCAATAGCGCCTCGGCAATCTTCCAGATACCGTTACATAGCCCTTTTCTCTTAGATTATCGTTTAAACCTTTGATAATCTTATATGCAGTTTCTTTTGCTACACCAAGAGTAGCTGCCACTTCATCTGCATATACCATTGTTTCTCTTCTTGCCATTATTCATCTCTCCTTTCATTGGTACTCATATGTGTACCTTGTATTGTTATTATATAGTACTCATTTGTGTCCGTCAAGTTGTTTTATTGTTTTTATTTTTTTCACACAAATTAATCATTCTATGATAGAATACAAATGTGTACCTGTCATTGAAAGGAGATGCAGCCATGACTACAGGGGAAAAAATAAGATATTATAGAAATCTTCGAGGAATGTCGCAGGAAACCCTTGGAGAATTATCTGGCATTCACTATGCCACCATAAAAAAATATGAACTCGGTATCCGTAATCCAAAACCGGAACAACTCCTCAAAATATCAAATGCTCTGGGAATCAGCATCAATGTTTTTTTAGATTTGGATATATCCACTGTTTCAGATGTTCTCTCTCTACTGTTTAAAATGGATGATGAAATTGATATGAATATATCTGCAGATAAAAAGGAAGACGGAGCTTATATTCCATCTTCGGTCAGAATTTCTTTTGACAATAAAGAACTAAATAAACGATTATGCAAATATCTGGAAACAAAAGAACTGCTAAACACTGCACAGGAAAAATATCAATCAGACAGTATGGATGAAAAACAAAAAAAAGAACTGGACGATCTGGAAAAAACGATAGATGAGATCAAGCAATCTCTAATCGACAGTAACCTCGTAATCCGTAAAGGAACTTCCGGTATCACTGTGAAAATTCCTCAGATTTGATTTCATAGAAGGAATCATTGTATATGTAGCCATTGTAATAGAAATGTAGCCAAACTGTAGCCACTTTAGGAAACTGAAGTGGCTGTTTTTCTGTCCGCAAATAAATTTTTACACTCTACCCATCGTAAATAACTCTCTCTATTTTCTATTCCCGGGTAACAGAAAAACCCCGGAAACACGAGGTTTCCGGGGCATCTTATGCTTGGACATAGTGGTATCTAAGATACCATTTTATATTCGAATATATGATTACTCGATGATTGTAGCAACACGGCCTGATCCAACAGTACGTCCACCTTCACGATACTTTAATACCGTTTTACCTTATATTTTTTATGGTTTTCTCTCCAAAATACAGTGAAAAACGGCTGATTTGCATCACCTATTTTTATTTGTCTGATTTCTTGGCACCGTTTTGGCACCGGAGAATACTCAAACTGATTCTCTTCTGTATCTGCCAAATACTTCTCTACAAACTTTATATTGCACCGGTAATTTTTAACTGTTATAATCGAAACATGGGTGCTACCATAACGGTAGGCGGTTAGTCCTTCTCCAGAGGGACTGTGACCCTCTGATTACATAGAAACCCGAAAGGGAATCCAGTGAAAAGGAGGGCTAAGCCAATGAGTATTGTTGACTTCATAGCAGTAGTGAGCTTCGGCTTAACCTGCTTTAGTATCGGATATACATTAGGCAAAGATAATCATAAACCACAAAAATAACCGCCCTGTCTGCAAACTAAGCGGTTATCTTTGATAGATATTCTAAATAGTATAACGGACTAACCGTCTATCGGTAGCACTCTTTTTCTATAATCATATTAGCACGCATCTGTGGAAATGTCAAAAATTTTCTTCTTTCTCAACTATATCTATTTCCATACATTTTTACAACCTATTTCAAGTGTTCCTCAAAAATTGATTCGAGTTCCTTATTCCCTCTCAAGAATTCATACTCTTTCTTATTTTCAATTTCCGAATATAATTCACGAACAAAATTTTTTCCAACTCCTGAAAAGGCTTTTCCCTGTGCAGTATCTTCATACCTGTAATACAAAGGGGATTGTGTCATATTCCAAGGCTTCTGTGATTCACTTAATAATTGCTTAATTAACTGAACACATTTTTCTACATCTTTTCGATATCCAGCAATCAGCAGATATGGCACTGTGTTGCCGTAATTCCATAGTCCAAACAACGATATCATGTGATCTGTAATCTCAGCAATTCTCTCTGCTTTATCATGATTTCCTGTTTCTTCTTCCATTTCAATTAACTTATACAAGTAGCTTTGAATATTGACAACTGCCTGTAGCAGTTTCCCCTCCAGGAATAACGCAGCAGTGTCTGTTCCTTCCTGATGTGCTAATACACTTGTTTTCATAATCGTTGCATCAATTACAGTATCAGGAATTTTTTTCAAAAGGGCATTTGCTTCTTCATATTTCTCCATTTGGACATATTTTGTTGCAAGTATAAAAACGCTTGAATTTCTCACTCTTTCATCCTGACTATCTGCTGTTCGTTCCAGCCACTCAATAATAGCTGTATTATATTCCATTCGTTCTTCGTCATTAAGATCTGACAAAGTCAAAGATCCGTTCAGAACGGTTGCGATCGTATATATTAATAAGTCGCAATGAGGATACTCCTGTATTTTACGAGATGCCATCTCGAAAGCCTCTGTAAAGCTGTCCAATGAAACTTCCGAAAGTTCATTCACAAATTGTCCAATCTCTTTTTCTGTCAATTCTTCATGAAACGAAAACAATTCATTCATATCAATTTTCAATAGTCGTGCCAAAGCTGGAAGTAATGAGATATCCGGATATGTATTTCCCGTTTCCCTTAATTAAAGATATTGTTGGGTAAAAAAGAAAGGTCAGTCGATTT
>NZ_JAAITU010000062.1 GCF_013304385.1 Blautia glucerasea | reverse complement strand
GCAGTAATGTACGGAGTTGACCAGTACTAATCGGTCGAGGGCTTGACCAAAAAGCAGGTTAAAGATTCCAAAGGATGTCAGCATGTATGTGGTTTTGAAGGTACAAATGAAAGAGTGACTTTATGAGTCACCTTTTCTTATATAAATAAAGGGGATTGGTCAAATGGTATGATAGGGGTCTCCAAAACCTTTGGTGGGAGTTCGATTCTCTCATCCCCTGTTTTTTTAATTGTCGGAAGCATTGATTTTACTTTGCTTTCGACTTTTTTTATTTATGAAAATAATAGCACACTGTACAGGTCATCCGTACTTGACTTGGGCGATAATTATCACTTAATATACCTTTATAAAAACACACCATTTCATATGCAATAAACCAAGATTTATAAGGGGAATCGTAAGAAACTATATAGGCAGAAAATGAAAGGAGATTATGTATGACTTTGAAACAAGCACTTGGAAAGATGAAATGGAAGAATTTTTTCTTCCTTACGGTTGCAGGTATGGTGAATGCCTTTGGTGTCACGATGTTTATCGCTCCAGTAGATTTGTACGATAGTGGAATTTCAGGAACTTCAATTTTGCTGTCACAATTGACACCAGAGTGGTTGTCACTGTCTCTATTTTTGCTTGTATTGAACATTCCCCTGTTCCTGTATGGATTAAAAAAGCAGGGTGTTACTTTTACTATTTATGCAATCTATACGGTAGCAGTGTATTCTTTTGGAGCATGGCTGATTACTGATGTGCTGCCGGTGGATGTAAGTATTGTATCACCACTTGCCGGGTCAGATCTTCTTCTTTGTGCCATTTTCGGTGGACTGATTTCTGGTATCGGAAGTGGCATGGCAATTCGATTTGGAGGCGCCATGGATGGCATCGAGGTTCTCGCTGTCATCTTTGCAAAAAGACTGGGAATCACGGTTGGCACGTTTGTAATGGCGTATAATCTGGTATTATATATCGTTTGCGGATTTGTTCTTCATAGTTGGATCCTTCCATTGTATTCGATCGTAGCGTACGGAGCGGCACTGAAGACAGTGGACTTTATTGTGGAAGGTCTGGATCGTTCAAAAGCTGCTACGATTGTAACAATACACCCGGATGAGGTCTGTGCGGCTCTTTCAGAAGCCTTTGAATGTGGTATGACCATTACCGAGGCAAAAGGATATTATTCCGATTCTCCCAAAACGGTGGTGTATATTGTGGTAAACCGTTTTCAGGTTGGGAAGATGAAAGAATTGGTTCATGAAAATGACCGTTCTGCTTACATATCGATTGCAGAGATTGCGGATGTGTATGGGGCAAATACAGACAAGGTTTGAAACTGAATAACAGAAAATAATTAAGAAAATACAAAGGCATGTCGCACTGATTACTTAGTGCGACATGTCTTTGTATGAACATAGACTTTCAGTTCATAGAAATAAAGCAGAAAAAAGAGAAAGGCTGTTTGATTACCAGCGTTTTTATTGTGCTCTCTTGCAGAAAAAGCAATGATTTTAAATGAATTCTGAAATGCTCTAAAAGACATTCAGACATTCGTTTCCTGATTGTTTTGGAATTTAATGGAATTCCAGTCTATATATAGCACTCAGCTGTTATTAGCTATATTGCTATTCTTCCAGTGTTTCAAAAGGTTTTTTTATATCAAAATCTTCCCATGGCGCCCATGGATCTTGCACAATAAATTTACCACCGGAAATATCAAGGACTTCTCCAGTTATGAAAGATGCAGCATCAGAACTTAAAAAAACAACAGGCTTAGCTACTTCTTCTGGAGTTCCTATACGTTGCATAACAGCAGTATTACTGAGATAATTAATACCTTTTGTTTTTAAAATGCCATTTTTAACCATATCAGAAGAAATAACTCCAGGTGAAACTGCATTTACACGGATGTGATAAGGTGCCAGTTCAGAAGCAAGAAGTTTGGTCATGGCACTGAGTCCACTTTTCGTAATTCCATAAATTCCAATGGATGTGGTGGCGATTCTTCCAGCTAAAGAACTGGTAGAAATAATACTTCCTCCGTTTTTTTTCATGTACGGAACAACATATTTAGAAGCTAACCAAGCAGAAGTTAGATTGGATGAGATTACTGCATTCCAGTCTTCCAGGCTCAATTGAGTTAAATAATCCATATGTCCTTGTGCAGCATTATTAAATAAGACATCAATCCTTCCATAAGTATTTCCCACATAATCAATAAAAGCTTTTAATGATTTGAAGTTAGATATATCCACCGACATTGCCTCAATATGATAACCTAATTGATCAGAATCAGATAGAAACTTATTGATTTTCGTTTGAGAACGGGAGCAAACGATAACAGTTGCTCCTTCATTCGCAAAAGCAAAGGCAGTGGCTTTACCAATACCACTAGTTCCTCCTGTGATAACTACGATTTTGTCTTTTAAATTTAAATTCATGTATTAATTCTCCTTTCATAAGTATTGAGATGAAAGCGATTCCATAAAATATATGATGATGTTTAAAAAATATCATAAAATATGTGAAAATACAATTTTATTTTTTGAATTAAAAGGAAAAACGGCAAGTTAAATAAAAATAATATGTATAATTTGTATATATTACCATATTTACCTACAGAAAATATTGTGCTATATTAAGGACATCAAGAAAAGGAAGCGATTCCATAAATGATGGGGCAATGAAATGAGGTAAAACATGCAGAATAAAACAACAATTGATGATATTGCAAAAAAAGCGGGGGTTGGAAGAACTACAGTTTCTCGTGTTCTTAATAATACAGGTTATGTAAATGAAAAGACAAGAAAAAAAATAGAGGAAGTTATCCAGAGTTGCAATTATGTTCCATCAGCAACTGCAAGAAATTTTGCAAAGCAGGATAGTAATATGATTGGAGTAATTGTTCCAGAAGCACACAACCCTTACTTTGCAGCTGCATTGGAAGGAATTTACGAAGTGCTGGAAGAAAAGGAATTGTTATTAGTACTTTGTAATTCTAACAAAAGTTTTGATAAAGAAGAAAAAATATTGAAATTATTAAAGCAACAGAAACTTAAGGGACTCATTATTACTCCGGCAATTGACGATCTGGATGTGCAAAAAATACTGGAATATAAAAAATTAATAGAATCATTGAGAATTCCAGTGACTTTTATGGATTCAGGATTAGATTTTAATGATTGGGATACAGTATATTTTGATAATGCAGGCGGTGCTTATAATGCAACCAAAGTAATGATTGAACATGGATTTGATGATATTGGGATAATTACGGGTAATTTGAGTACCAAAACTGCAAGGGACAGATATAAAGGATATCTTAGAGCTTTTGAAGAACACGGGCTTGCGGTAAGGGAAGAAAATATATTCCAAGGTGATTTTACCACTAAGACAGCATACCAGATAACACAAAAGATCTTGGAAAGAAAAACATATCCGACAACAGTTTTTACAACAAATAATCTGACAACTATAGGGTTTATTAAGGCAGTATATGATGCAAAACTGGTATTAGGAAAAGATATTCGATGTATTTCCTTTGATAAGGTAAACACTTTCGAAGACTTAAAATATAGTTATATCGAACGAGATCCCAAAGCAATGGGGCATTTAGCAACGACTATGCTGATGGAACGTATTGCTAATACGTCTATGCCAGTTAGAAAGTATTATATGCCTTCAGAGATTAGAGTTAATTTATAACCTGAAGATCTCGGACAATAGTTATTAATGGGGCATGCTTTTATGAGTAAATTTATGAATATTGGACGGATTAGACCGAATGAGTAATTTGTGAGACTATCTCGCATTACTCATTCGCCCATCAGTTGTGAATGCACCAAGACACGAAATTGTTGATTTTCGTATATAGTGATATCGCTAATAGGAGACATATCTGTTTACTAACCAGACAATGAGCCTGGTTAAAAAAATATAAAACATGGAAGCGATTCCATAAAAGGAGAGGTGATTATGGTTAAAAAAATTATGAATGAACCACAAAACATTGTAGACGAAATGCTGGAAGGATTTGTATTTGCACATGAAGAAATTGAATGGTTTCCGAATTATCGTGTAGTTGCGTTGAAGGAAAAGAAAAAGGGTAAAGTTGGCATCATGTCGGTAGGGGGAAGTGGTCATGAGCCGGCTCATGCTGGATATGTAGGGAAGGGAATGTTGGATGCTGCGGTAGCGGGAAACTTGTTTGCATCTCCATCTCCAGATCAAATGCTAAAGGCTATGGAGGAAATTAATACTGGAGCAGGAGTGTTAGTAGTTCTTAAAAACTATTCCGGAGATTTGATGAATTATTCTGTTGCAAAAGAGTTGGCACAAATGAAGGGGATAGAAGTGGAATGTGTTGTGGTAAAAGATGATGTAGCTGTTCCAGATAGCACTTATTCTACAGGACGACGCGGAATTGCCGGGACTATATTTGTACATAAAATTGCTGGAGCTAAAGCAAATGAGGGAGCTTCTTTACAAGAAGTAAAAGAAGCAGCCGAAATAGCAAACGCAAATATTAGAAGTATAGGAATGTCTATGACGGCATGTACCCTTCCTGGATTAGATAAACCAGGATTTACGGTTGCTGATGATGAAATTGAAATTGGTATGGGAATCCATGGGGAACCTGGGATTCAAAAAACTAAAATAAAGAAAGCATCAGAGTTGGCAGAAATCATGCTTGCGAAAATTATTGAGGATTACGATTATTCTGAAAGTGAAATTGCTTTGATGATCAATGGGTTAGGGGCGACTCCTCTAATGGAGTTGTACGTTTTCGCAGGATGTATTCAAAAACTTCTGAAGGCAAAAAGAATATCAGCACATAAAGTTTTGGTTGGGAATTATATGACATCGTTGGACATGGCAGGATGTTCAATTACAATGTTTAAATTGGATAAACAAACGAAAAGACTTTTGGATGCACCATGTAATACGCCAGGATTAAAGTTTTAGAAAGGAAAAAAGTATATGTTTGCTTTAAAACCAGAGGATTTCATTATTTATTTAAAAAAGGTAGCAAAAGTAATTGAAGAAAACAAAGAGTATATTACAGAGCTAGATTCAGAAACAGGTGATGGAGACCATTGGCTGAATATGAACATTGGATTCCAGAAATTAGTGGAGAAAACAGGGGAATGGAAACAAATGAATTTTCAGGAACTTTTTCAAAATATCGCTATGGTATTGATGTCTGCTATGGGTGGCTCTTCTGGTGTCTTATATGGAAGTGCGTATTTAAAATCTTCTATGCTTATGAAAGACAAAGAGATAATGGATGAAATGCTTTTTGGAGAAATGCTCTTGGATTGGGCAGAGGCCATAGCATCGAGAGGAAATGCGAAACCAGGATATAAAACCATGTTGGATGCTATATATCCTGCAGCAAATGCATATCAGAAATCATTGAATGAAGGAAATGATATCGCAGATTGTTTACATAAAATGGTGATGGCGGCGAAACAAGGTGCAGATAGTACACGGGAAATGGAAGCCGTAAAGGGAAGGGCAAGTTATCGGGAAGATAAATCAGTGGGGTATTTGGATCCAGGTGCTGTAACAATGGCAATGCAGTTGGAATGCATGGCAGAGTGTTTTGCAAATTGTAACTATAACTGATCAACGTGAAAATGAATTAGTGGCATCCCTAATGTAATTTCAATCCGGAGTGAATTTATAAAGAGGATGTGAACTATAAAAGCAAAAACTAAATGAAAGTGGGGTACAAATTATGAAGAAAAATATGAAAAAAGCAGTAATGGCAGTGGTTGCAGCTACATTGGTACTTAGCCCTGTAAGTGTATTTGCAGAAGAGCCAAAAGAAGTAACAATTGGTATAGCATGGCCATCTCTTGGAACTCAGGCATGGTCAGCAATGGCTGATTATTTAAGATGGTATGTGGAAGATTACAATGCGGAAAACGAAGTCCAGGTAAAATTAATTGAAACAACGGCGGGGGATGATGCAGCGGCACAGGAAACACAGATTCGAGATTTGTTAAATCAGGATGTTGATGTAGTTGTGTCAGGTGCGATTGATACAACAGCAATCTGGTCTTCGATTACAGAAACACATGATGCGGGTAAGAAATTTATTTCTTTTTGCCGTAGGCTGACTCCAGGTGGACCAGAAGCAGATTCTACAGTTGGACCGGACACTTACGATACTGCGTATGTTTCAGTTGATGCTGCAATTAAAAAAATGATTGCAGATGGAATTCCCGCTGAGGAAATTAAAATAGTAAGAGTACAGGGAGATTTAAAAGATCAAAATGCAGTCAGATATGGTGAAGGCTGTGAGGCGGCAGTAAAAGATAATGGAGCAACAATCGTTGCCGATATTGAGTGTAACTGGTCTGTAGAAACTCTTATGAACAAGCTTGCGCCTACACTTCAGGCAAATACAGATGCAAATATGATTTTTACACCTAATGAAGATTTAATGCTCGGTGTACAGAGCGTATTAGAAGGAAAGGAATTATGGAAGAAATCAGATGAAGAAGGACATATTTATCTGGCAGCAGCAGGTGGCTGTGAAATAGGTCTTAATATGATTCAAGAAGGTTATCTGGATGCAACTGGATATGAAAATCTTCCGCAGGTATCTACAAATACGGTTGATGTTGCTGTAAAACTGGCACTGGGTGAGGAAGCAGACGATTTCTTTGTAAAATCAGAACCAATCACACAGGAAAATATTCAGCCATTGCTGGATGAAAATCATTTCTGGGTTTATGACTATGCAGAGCGGACAAAATAAGTTCTAAAACCTGACTGTGACTGCCGCAAAAGATTCGGGAATTTTTGGGGCAGTCACATCTAAAAGGGGGAATCTTTTATGAATATAAAAGAGTATTTTACAAAAAAAGAGAAAGCTTTTAGCAACAGAAAAGATAAAAATTTTCTGTTAACTAGCGTTATATTGGGTGTTCTGTTTCTGGTGGCAATCGCTATTGCAAAACCTCAGTTTTATGCGTTTAGAAACTTGTCCAGTATTTTAATTCAAAGCAGTGCTGTTGCGATTATGGCAGCTGGTCAGATTTACGTTATGGTAAGTGGCGGTATTGATTTATCAATTCCTTCCGTTATGATGCTTTCTGGATGTATCGGAGCGTATACTATGCGCGAAACTGAAAATATAATGCTCGGAGTATTGGCTATTATGATGATAGCAATTCTTTTAGGGTTGTTTAATGGATTTTCTGTGGCAAAAATTGGAATTAATCCATTTGTAGCAACTATGATTACCATGATTTTTTCCAATGGTTTGTCGCTTCGAGTAACAAAATCAACCAGTATACCGGTTCTTCCAAAGTTTACTGAGCTATTTGGAAAATATTACGGACCGTTTCACGCAAATATCATAATGATGCTCGTCTGTTTGATTATCCTTCAATTTTTACTGACCAAAACAGCATTTGGAAGAAGCATTTATGCCATTGGAACAAATGAAAAAACAGCTCAGGCATGTGGCATTAAAACGGGAAAAATAAAAATACAAGTATTTTTGATTTCTGGAATTATGGCAGGACTTGCTGCGATTGCTTTGACGGCACGAATTTCGTCATCTTCTCTTTCTCTTGCATCTGATGGTACATCATTAGATGTAATTGCGGCGGCAATTGTAGGCGGCGCAAGTATTAAAGGTGGTGTAGGAACAGTACTTGGTGCGTTGATAGGGGCTTTTATTATTAATGGTCTTTCTAATCTCTTGGTATTATTTGGTATTGATTATTATACGATTCAGATTATTAAGGGCGCAGTCTTTATTTTTATTACCTGGTTTGACACCATTCGTGCAAATGCAAGGAGGGTATAAAGATGGAAAAAAGAATGTACTTTGAAGCAAGAAATTTACATAAATACTATCCAGGTGTTCATGCATTGAATAATGTAACGATTGTTGCAGATAAGGGAGAAGTACTGGGAATTATTGGAATTAACGGTGCTGGGAAATCTACTTTTATGAACGCATTGGCTGGGGAAATCTGTATTGATAAAGGAACATATTATATCGATGGAAAAGAAACAATAATCAGGAATCAGAACGACTCAGGAAAATGTCGTATTGCATTAATACATCAAGAAGCAGTTGTTTTTAAGGACATGACAGTGGCTGAGAATATATTTATTTATAATTTAAACAAATATACAAAGGCTGGACGTATACAATATAAGAGATTATTTGAGGATGCATCAAAGTATCTTTCAATGATTGGTGCTGATATTGATCCAAAAGAAATTGTAAAAAACATTACAATTGGTGAAAAACAAATGATCGAAATTGCGAGAGCTCTTGTTAGAGATGCAGAAATTGTATTATTTGATGAACCGACTTCATCATTGTCACTAGACGAAAAAGAGAATCTGTTTCGCATTATTGGAGAATTAAAGCAGAAAAATAAAATTGTAATGTATATTACACATTTTATTGATGAAATAATGAGAATCTGCGATAGAACAGTTGTTATGCGTGATGGGTGTGTGACAGGTGAATTTTTGAACGAAGATGTCACAACAAAAGAACTTGTTACAGGTATTGCAGGGCAGGAAGTAGAGACAATTGTGAATGCAACAGATAAAAGGGATAAAGAAATTGTTCTGAAAGTTGAGAATCTTAATTGTTATCCGGTCGTGAGAAATGTAAATTTCGCAGTAAAAAAAGGTGAAATATTGGGACTTTGGGGGCTTTTGGGTTCTGGAAGAACAGAAATTGTAAGAAATATTCTGGCTTTGGATAAACCAGATTCCGGAATTGTCTATAAGCGTAATAACAAAGGGATTTTGGAAAAAATTAGTGGTCATAAGCTTTTGGAAGAGTGTGCATATGTTACAGAAGACAGACATTTGGATGGACTGTTTATGCAAATGCCGATTTGGAAAAATATCTCTATGGCAAATTTGAAGAAGTTTGAGCATTTTATAATGGATGAGCAGAAAGAACGAGATTATGCACTTCAAATGATCAATGAAATGCAGATAAAAGCGTCTGATGAAAATGTGCTTGTAGAGACTCTCAGTGGTAGAAATCAGCAAAAAGTGGTTATGGCAAGATCAATTGGTAAAAATCCAGATATTTTCTTTATTGATGAGCCGACAAGGGGTGTAGATATTAATGCTAAATCTTTTATTCATAAGAAAATTGTAGAACTGGCAGAATGTGGATGTGCCATTGTTATGATATCTTCAGAACTGGAAGAAAATCTTAACTTGTGCGATAGAGTGTTAATTGTAAGAAACGGTGAAATTGTTGCTGAAGTTGCAAAGAAGGATATTAGCAAACAAAAGCTGATGGATCTTTGTCAGGGTATACGAGAGGAGGTCAAGTATGAATAGGGAAGTAAAAATAAAGAATATGAAATTGGCTGCCCTCAACAATGCGGTATATATTTTTGGAATATTGATTATCGCAGTATTTTCTGTAATGTCTCCATACTTTTTCACAGTCACAAATGCGACTTCAATTTTGCGAGCATCTACATTGATGCTGTCTATTGGTATTGGTATGACTTTCGCATTAATTGTTGGCGAGCTGGATTTATCAGTGGGAGCAAACTGTCGTTTTTCAGCATCTGTATGTGCACTTTTGATGGTGAATTATAAATGGAATCCATACCTTTGCATGATCATGATGCCGATCCTTGGAGGATTAGTTGGATTAGTAAATGGAATTTTGGTTACAAGAGTAAAGTTAAATGCTTGGTTAGTGACTCTTTCTATGAAATTGGCATTAGTTGGAATTGTAGTGAAACTGACTAATACAGTTGCGATTAATATGCCTCAGGAAGTGCTACAGTTCCGTAATTTTAAAATATTTGGTTTGTCCAGCTTTATAGTTTTTATTTTGGTTGTAATGTTGATTATGCAGTTTGTTTTAAAGTATACAACTTTCGGAAGAAAAATTGTTGCAGTTGGATCCAACCCAAATGCTGCATCAAAACTGGGACTTAGTGTAAAGAATTACAAACTTGCGGCATTTACAATCAGTGGGATTTTTGCAGGGCTGGGAGGTATGTTAATTTGTATAAATTTAGGAAGCGTTACCAGAGAATTGGGAGATGGATACGAATTTACTGCAGTGGCTGCGATTGTGCTTGGGGGTGTATCCCTTGCGGGTGGTGAAGGCAGCGTATTTCCTAAAGCCTTTATCGGTGTTCTTATTTTAACAATGATTGAAAATGGACTTACGATGATTGGAGCAGATATCTATGTCTTTCAGATTGCTAAAGCACTGATTATCTTTGTGATGATGTATATTGATTCTAAAAAAAATAAGATTTGAATGAGGGTTCTATGGAAAAAAAAGTATACGTTGGAAGCTATACGGGGCCAGAAAAGGGAAAAGGAATTTATTATTGTCTTCTGGACACAGAAACGGGAGCACTGAGACGTATTTCTGTAGAAGAACAGTGCGAAAATCCCAATTTTATTGCAGTGAACTGGAAGAAAAAAATTCTTTGTGCGTTAAATGAAAGTGACAAAGGAATCTGGCTAAGTTCTTATGAAATACAGGATGATGGGTTTCTTTGTTATTTGGATCAGAAAGATATTTCAGGACGTGGTCCATGTCATATTTGTATGGATTCTGATGCCAGACGAGTATTCTTTGCTAATTATATAAGTGGAGATGTGGGTATGGTATTGTTAGATGAGACGGGACATTTTGAGGAAGAAGAGTATATTACTTCACACTCTGGAAAGAGTGTTCATGCAAGACAAACTGAACCTCATCCTCATGGAGTGCATCTTTCGCCAGATGAAAATTACCTTTTTGTACCGGATCTTGGAACCGATGAAGTTGTGATGTATGTGATTGAAAAGGACCAGCTTCGAAAGAGAATGTCAAAAAAGGTGTTGCCGGGAGATGGACCAAGGCATTTGGTATTCCATCCAAATGGGAAATGGGTGTACCTGATTTGTGAGATTACAAATGTAGTGTATGTATATTTGTATTCAGAAGAGAACGGTCTGGAAGAAATTCAGAGAATCTCACTTCTTTCAAAAGATATGAAAAATGAATATATTGCAGGAGAGATTGCTGTAACTTCAAATGGAAAATATCTTTTGGCAGGAACTCGCACCTGGGGAGCAGCCAAAGAGAAACAGGGGTTTTTAACAATATTTGAGATTGACAAAAATGGTTTGTTGGTGCTGAAGAAAGTGGTGGAGTCAGGTGGGTGCCATCCTCGTATGTTTAGTATAACATCAGATGGAAGTTATGTGCTGATGGCAAATCAGTATTCTGGAGATGTAATTAGTTTTCGATTTAGTCAAGAAACTGGTGAAATTAAAAAAAGTGATAAATGTGCTATACCTGAGGCAACTTGCGTATGGTGCGAATAAGAAAAGGAGAAAATGAATGAGTAAAAAATTAGCAATTACTGGTGGAAGCCGTGGAATCGGCCGTGGCATTGTGAGACGAATGGCAAAAGAAGGTTATGATATTGCTTTTACCTACAGTTCTGAGAGAGGAAAAGCACAGGCAGAAGCATTAGTGAAGGAAGTAACGGAAAAATATGCGGTAAAGTGCTTTATGCATCAGTTTGCGTTGAATGAAAAAGGAACAGCAGAAGAATTTGTAAGGACGGCTTATGATGAACTGGGTGGTTTGGATCTTCTGATATGTAATGCTGGACAGTCTTTGGTAAATAGTATTTATGAAATGGATGAAAAAACAATTGATTTTTTAATTAATTTGGATTTTCGTTCTTATCTTATGGCAGCCAGAGAAGCGGGAAGAATTATGGGAGAAAATAATATTAAAGGAAATATTATTTTTATCTCTTCTTGCAGAGGAATCCGTGCATTTCCATATGATGAATTATATGGTGGATTAAAGGCCGGGCTTATCCGCGCAATTCAGACCTTTGCATTGGATCTGGCACCTTATGGAATTCGTGCAAATTGTGTTTCACCAGGACCTATTCGTGTGAGAACCAGTGAGGAAATGCGAGAAGAGGGTGTTTGTGAGCAGGAGATTGAAGATTTAGATAATCTTTGGAAACAGCTGCCATTAGAGCGGATGGGAACACCAGAAGATATTGCGAATGCCGTCGCTTTTTTGGCAAGTGATCAAGCATCTTATATAACGGGGGCAAATTTGGTTGTAGATGGAGCTGCATCACTTCCTGGAATTCCAGAAAATCGTCCTAAAGAAGATGAAGAGTTTAAGACTTGGTGTAATTTTAAACGAAGATGGAGGGTATAACACTATGAAAATGATAAAGGCAAATAGGGACAGAGACTTAATCGCCCAGACGATTTTTAAATGTGGTGAATTTGCCTATGAATTGGATAAAGACTTTTTGACACTTCCAGACTTTTTAAGATATACGCCAATTTGTACTGGATGTTGTGATGAAAATGACAATATTTATCTTGCTACCAGAGATAGAGAGAGACCAATTGTTGTAGTAGATTCAAATGGAAATTATATAAGAGATTTTGGGAAAAATCTGTTTCAGTTTATTCATTCTGTGTTTGTAACAAATCATGGCACACTTCTCTGTGCTGATTCCAATACGCATGTGATTCGTGAACTTACAACAGATGGAGAGTTAATTCGAGATTTTGGAAATTATAATAAACCTAGTGATAGCGGTTATGATGCAGGCATTTGGAGAGATATGCATAGAATGGGAAATATGATTCCTATGAATTTACCATTCCAAAAAGACTGGTGTTTTATCGAAAGTATTAAAACTATTAAGCGTGCAGCACCTCCTTTTAATCGCCCAACCTGTGCAGTAGAAACATCTAAAGGCGATATTTTTGTAAGTGATGGTTATGCAAATTGTGCTTTACATAAATTCTCCAATGATGGAAGCCTACTCAATACTTGGGGAGAACCTGGAATGGGACCTGGTAAATTTTTCGTTATGCACAGTCTGTGGTTGGATAAAAAAGACCGTATTTGGGTTGCTGATCGAGAAGGAAACAGTATTCAGGTATTTACGGATGATGGGGAACTGATTGCATATTGCTCAGAAGGATTATATCAGCCGTCGGAGATATGGGCAGATGATCAGTATATTTATGTAGGTGAGCGTGGAGGAATTACTATTTTCGATTATGATGTAAATGTAGTGGCACAGCTTGGCTTTTATATGTCCTCCCTAATGACTCATGGATTCTGTGGAGATTCGAAAGGAAATCTTTACATAATGACGTTAAGTGATGCGCTTCCGTACTCACTCTTAAAACTTAAACGCCTATAAAGGAGGAAAATGAAATGCTGATTAATATAAATGGTAAAGATATTGGCAAAGAATTGCCAGCAATAAATGTAATAAACCCTTTTAATGGAGAATGTATAGATACCGTTCCAGATGTGCCAGTGGAATTGATGGATGAGGCTGTGAAAGCTGCTCAGGAAGGGCTTAAAATATGGGGCGGACTTTCTCAAGCAAACAGAAATGCAGTTATTTATAAATATATCCAGCTTTATGAATCCAGAAGACATGAAATCTCAGAATTGTTAGCGGCAGAAACTGGAAAGACATTAAGAGAAGCAGAAGACGAGATTGATGTGTGTACAAAAGTAACACGAGGATATTGTGAAATGGCGGCGCATTTATATGGAAATTGTATTCCGGGTGGAAGCACCAATGGAAACGAAGAAAAGGATATTATTTTTACTAGGAGAGAACCGCTTGGAGTAATGGTGATTATTATTCCTTTTAATTATCCAGTTGATTTATATTCACAAAAAGTGATGTCTGCATTAGTGGCAGGAAACTCTGTGATTATCAAACCACCGTCATATAATCCATTG
This sequence comes from Blautia glucerasea, assembly GCF_013304385.1. Taxonomy (GTDB): domain Bacteria; phylum Bacillota; class Clostridia; order Lachnospirales; family Lachnospiraceae; genus Blautia_A; species Blautia_A ammoniilytica. The sequence continues at coordinate 3,430 of NZ_JAAITU010000062.1, read as the reverse complement.
GCAATTATTCGAATGACGCAGATTCTTTATGAAGCTGGAGTTCCTAAATGTGCTGTACAGGTCGTGACGGGAAAGGGAAGAGTGGTTGGCAATTATCTTTGTGGACACCATGGAATCAATGCAATTTCTATGACCGGAAGTACAGAAGTTGGAATTAGCATTTATAAAAAAGCAGCAGACAATTTAACCAGAGTATTCTTAGAACTTGGAGGGAACGATTCGTTTATTGTTTTGGAAGATGCAGATCTTGAACTGGCAGTAAATGAGGCTGTAGGAAGTCGAATGGGAAATGCAGGGCAGATATGCTGCGCTAGCAAACGGTTTTTGATTCATGAAACATTGAAAGATGAATTCGTTAAAAAGTTGAAGGAAAAAATCAATGGAATGAAAATCGGAGATCCTATGGATCCACAAACACAAGTAGGATGTCTTATCAGTGAGGATGCAGCAGAACAGGTAGAAAAACAGGTAGAGCATTGCATTGCACAGGGTGCAATTTGCGTGACAGGAGGAAAAAGATTTGGTAGGGCATTCTTTGAACCAACAATTTTGGATTGTGTAACGGCTGAAATGGATGTCGCAAAAGATATGGAAATTTTTGGACCGGTATTTCCAATTATAACAATTCATTCTGAAGAAGAAGCCATAGAAATAGCAAATCAGTCCTGTTATGGTTTATCAGGGGCAATCTTTAGCAGGAATGTAGGAAGAGCAATTTCCATTGCGTCTAGGCTGGAAACTGCCGGAAATGTAATCAATGGAGGCAGCGCATATAGAATACCGGATTTGGCATTTGGTGGATATAAAAAGAGTGGTATTGGACGAGAAGGAATTTCCAGGACATTGGAAGAATTAACCCAGGAAAAAAATTATATTTTGAAAGGAGTTTTTTAGGAGTATGGAAATGAAGGGAATTTATGCAGCAATGGTTACTGCTTTTCAGGAAGATGGTTCTTTGGACGAAAGAGGAATCAGGGAAATAGTTAGACATAATATAGATCATTGTGGTGTAAAAGGGCTATTCGTGGGCGGTACAATGGGTGAACGATATAAAATGTCAACGGCAGCGATGAAAGAATTATATCACATTGTGGCAGATGAAACTGCAGGAAAAGTTGATCTGGTTGCTAATATTTCTGCACTTGCTTTTGAAGAAGTTCTTGAGTTGGGAGCTTGTGCAAAAGAAGAAGGTTATTCCAGGGTAGCTATGATCGCACCGATTTTCCATGGATACAACAGTGAGGAAATAGTGGATTATTATATTTATATAGCGGATCACATTTCTATTCCGCTAATGATTTATGTAATTCCTTCTTTTTCAAAGGTGGACTTTACGGAGAGTATGTTGGTGCGGCTTTTGAAGCATCCTAATATTGTGGGATTGAAATTTACCCACAATGATTATTATCTTCTTGACAGGGTGAGAGTAAAATGCCCGGATGCTATTCTTTTTACAGGCTTTGACGATATATTGTACCATGCTCTTTTAATGGGAACAGATGGAGCAATAGGAGGTACTTTTAATCTTACTGGACGGTTGGCAAAAAAACTTTATGATGCGGTACAAGATAAAGATTATAAAACTGCTTTGAAGTATCAGAGAAATATCAATGATGTAGAGGATATGCTGAATGCCACTGGTCTTTTCCCTACACTTAAGGCTGCATTACAAATAATGGGTGTTCAGTGTGGTGAATTAAAAAAACCTAATGCATTAATCACGGAAGCACAGAGAGAACAGGGAAGAAAGATTGTGGAATATTTGGAGAGAATAGGAGGATAAGTTTGTATATCATTCAAAATGAATATCTGGAACTGATTGTTTCAGAAATAGGAGCAGAAATCTGTTCCTTACGGAATAAAATGGATGATTTGCAATATATATGGCAAGGGGATCCTAAATATTGGTCAGATCATTCACCGCTTTTATTTCCCGCTATTGGTGACTGGAAAGATAACAAATATGTTATAGACGGGAAAGAATATGAAATGCCATGTCATGGATTTGGAAGGCTAGAAAAGTTTGAAATTCATTGTAAGGATACAGAAATGATATGTACGTTGCATTCAAACAAAGAAATACAGACAATATATCCTTTTGATTTTTCACTAACAATAGTATATAGCCTTGATCGAAATATTCTTCATGTGGAACAATTTATAAACAATGAATCGGAAAAAGAAATGCCATATTCTATTGGAGAACATATAGGTTTTTGTGTTCCACTTTTTAAAGGAGAGGTTTATGAAGATTATTATTTAGAATTTGAGAAGGAAGAGACGGCCAATAGATATCCATTGTTGAATGGAAGAACAATAGGAAAACCTGTACCATGCCTTATGCAGACAAAGAGAATCCCATTACATTCAGAGATGTTTGCAAATGGAGCATGGAACTTTAAAGGGCTTTCTTCTCAGCGTGTTTGTTTAGCTAGTGAAAAAAATCAGCATAAAATTATAATTGACTTTCCTGGATTCAGCCATTTTTCTATTTGGTCGGTGCCTAATGCTTCTTATATATGCATTGAACCGTGTAACGGAATAGCAGCATCAGAGGAAGAAGGCTATGATCCGTATCAGAAAAAAGGTATTCATGTTTTGAAGCCGGGACATTCGGAGATCGTGACATACAGTGTTACACTTCTTTCACCAAAAGTTGATGCATTTTTGGAAAATGAGGAAAAAAAATCAATTTTATCAAAACGCATTTCTGTACGAAAATTTAGAAAGAAGGTGGTGACCAAGGAAAAAATCATGCGTATTCTGAAATATGCAATGGCATCTCCTAGTGCAGGAAATTCTAGAGAATGGGAATTTATTGTAATTACAGAAGATGCAGCAAAAGAAAAAATTTCACAGATGAGCCCATATGCGGTTCCGGCAAAAAATGCATCTGTACTGATTATTCCATGTCTTAGGAAGGAAAAAGAATGGATAGATAAGCAGGGAAACAGCTGGTGGGTGCAGAACATGGCAATTTGCTCTTATGGAGTATTGCTTGCGGCAAAGGAAGAGGATCTTGATGGTGTATGGCTTGGTTTTTATCCGGATGAAATGCGAGTGAAATTATTAGCTGAGTATTTAAAATGTGAAAATGTGCTACTTCCATTTTCAGTAATTGCATTAGGATATAGAGATGGAGAAGCTTTAGAGAAGGATCGTTATGATTCAGACATTGTTCATTTTTTTTCAGTTAGTGAAAAACATTGCAGCAGTTGATTAAGATATTAAATTGCGATTGCCAGTAAGACGGCTACAAACTCAGCAAATATGGGTTTTAGTAGCCGTTTTTACGAGACTATGAAGAAAAGTCTGTAAATAATAATCTTCTATGATAATGATTGAGCTGGAAGCGCTAAATTGGAGCTTCCAGCTCTTGCTATATATATACGACATGATTTCGGGCATGTCAAGAGCAGACGTCAAAAGC
>NZ_JAAITU010000061.1 GCF_013304385.1 Blautia glucerasea | reverse complement strand
TGGTTGTGGTGACTTAACAATACTACTTGTAGGACTTGGTTTCCACTGCTTTTTATTAAAGTATAAAGAAAAACTGCGCCATAGCCTTGGCAGGCCATCGCGCAGCGATTTTGTTCAACTTGAATTTAGCAGAAAGAAGGATTGTTATGAAATTTATCAATACTAGAAAATTCACATGGATAATTTGTATAATAGGATTTTTGCTTGCTCTTGTAAGTATATTTTTCTTACCGAGTATTATTCCAGTACATTTTGCAAATGGGATTGCGGATGATTATGGAAGAAAAATACAAATATTTTTATTTCCTATATTACAAGTGCTTATCACTTTTTTGACTGGACGAGAAAAAGTAAAATATTGCCTGACACATTCAAAAACTTTCTTAACGGACATTCAGTTTAATTGGATGATAGATGGTGTACTTTTATTGGTAATGTTTGCAGAAATATGGGTTATCTATGCTTCATTTGCATAGAAATACTTGCATAACAATTTACATTTGATTGAGCAGATAAAAATGATTTGAGGTGGTAGCAATGAAAAAGCGATTGGGAATCATAGCCGGAATTTTAGGAATTGTATTGGCAGTCATTGGCATTGTACTGAAGCAGAAAGAAAACACAGCCGTTTCTGTTATTGGTGGTGCGGATGGCCCGACTTCTATTTTCATAGCAGGGAAGTTAAATGGTGATAATTTTATTTTTATGATTGTAGTTGGAATTATTTTATTGATTTTGGCAGGAGTTATTTTTTACAAACGTAAGCATTAAGTTACAGTTTTTAGACTGTGTATGGCGGAAGAACCGGGAAAGTGTAGATATATCATGGGGATTTTGGAAAAAAATAAAAAAAGTAAGGGTACAGCGTTTGTCTATGATGAGAATAATGATTACTATAAGATGGAAATAAACGGGATTGAATTTGTCTGTGACAGTATACATTCCGATTATGAGAAGCATGCAGTTGAACTGGCACAGGCGTATGAGAAAAGGCTGCCGGATATCGTGGATTATCTTATGCCGGATATAAAGGAGATGTTTGGAATTACAAATCCAGATGTAATAGCAAACTCACTAGGAAAGCCGAGTATAGATTTGGATAGAGGAACACTGACTTATCTGGAGCACACAATGGACAGCCTACATATTATTGAAATGGAATTTGACGGTATCTTCACGGCATTCTATAACTCCTGTATTGATGGATAGGACTTTAGTAACATAGAGCTGCAGTTGTCTACAGCTTTTATCCAGACTTCGGATGTTACAGAGAAGCAATCAGAAATGGATTGATCGATTTCTGAAGCAGTATCCGGTGAAATCCTTGAACATATGAAGGAAAAGTATGTATGTTAATTTTATTTTTATTGTAGACAAAAGATAGGACTGATATGATAAAAGAACAGGTTATTACAAATAGAGGTGGAGTATTTGATGCAGAAAATATTATTACTGGAGGATGACTTGAATCTAAATCGGGGAATTGCCCTGTTACTTTCACGGGAAGGGTATGAGGTTCGTCAGGTTTATACAATAAAGGAAGCAAAAGAAGCATTTCAAAAAGGAGATTATGCTCTTGTTATCAGCGATATTACATTGCCGGATGGTACAGGACTGGATTTTGGAAGGATGGTACGTGCAGGTGGAGATACATATCTTATCTATCTTACGGCTTTGGATCAGGAAATAGATATTGTAAATGGTTATGATACAGGGGCAGATGATTATATTACCAAACCATTTTCACTGATGGCTTTGGTGTCGAAGGTGAACGCATTGATGAGACGGCTTTCTAAGGTACAGGCACAGATTATGTCTTCCGGAGAGATTACGGTGCATATGAAAACGATGCAGGTGTATAAAGGGGATGAACCAGTTACTTTAAGTAAGAAAGAATTCTCTCTGTTGCTGTATCTCTGGGAGAATGCAGGACAGATTGTTTCAAAAGAAAGTATCCTGGAGCATGTATGGGATATAGACGGTCAATTTGTCGATGATAATACGGTTACTGTCAATATAAGCAGACTGAAGAATAAACTTGGAACAGAAGAGATAGCGAATGTGAGAGGACTGGGATATATATGGACCGGAAAGGTAAACAAAAATTAAAACGGTATTTTATCGTATATGTAATCTTTGCAGTATTTTTTACAGTAGGAATGTATCTGATAACAAAGTATGAGGAAAATGCGAAAGCAACGCAGATAGCACTGCTCCTTGCAGAACATCCTGAACTGGAAGGGGAAATAGTTGCAATCTGGGAAAAGTCAGGAACAGTAGATTTTATAAGAGACCGGGACGATCAGAAGATAGAAAGAGTCGTACAGATGCTGGAAGAAACTTATGGTTATCACTCAGGGAGTGGATCTTCAGATGTGGTTATAAGGATTATCTGGGGAATTGGATTACTAGTGGGAGTCATAGTATGTAGCCTGTTCTTGTACCTGGACCGAAGAAAAAACTGGAGCAGATACGGTGATGAGGAACAATTACAGCAATTATATGAATGTCTGCAGGAATTCAGAAAAGGAAAATTCCAAACATATCCTGAAGAAACATCAGAATCGGAACAATGGTTAAAGGTGTGGGAATCTGTAAAGGAGCTGGGGCAATATTTCGAAGATTTGAAGGAACGTCTGGAGCAGGAAGAAAATGGTACGAAGAGTCTGATTACAGATATTTCCCATCAGTTGAAGACTCCGCTTGCATCACTCCGGATGAGTCATGAGCTGGTGGCAGAAAATCGGGTTACAGGAGAAGAACAGAGGGAGTTTCTGGAGCAGGAATCACAGGAACTTACCAAACTGGAACAGCTCTTGAATGAACTGGTAAATCTTTCAAGGCTGGAAACACATATGATCCAGATACATTCGCTTCATGAAAGCCTGAAGAAAACGCTAACAGAGGCTGTCAGTCAGATTTATATGAAGGCAAGAGGAAAAGATATTTCCATTCAGGTGGAGATGGATGATGATATAGTTGTGAACCATGATTCAAAATGGACGGTAGAAGCATTAACGAATATCCTTGAGAATGCAGTCAAATATTCACCGGAACATACAACGATTACAGTGAGGACGCAGGAGCTAGCAAGCAATGTGCTTATTGAAGTAGAAGATGAAGGAATGGGCATTCCTGCGGAGGAACTGCATAAGATCTATCAGAGATTTTACCGGGGAAGGAAAGCAAAGGAACAGGTAAAAGACGGAGCGGGTGTCGGTCTGTATCTTGCCAGAAAGATCATAGAAGAACAGGGGGGGACAATAGCAGCCAAAAGAAAGGCTGAGAAAGGTATGATATTTAAAGTGACACTGCCGCTCATAATAGGAGAATAGTCGGAACCCTTACAAAACTGTTATGGTTGTTGTAAGGGTTTTGTAATGCAGGAATGTTATAGTAGGGGTATGAAATGGAAAGGGGACTTGAAGATATGAGTAGTATTTTAAAAGTAGAAGATCTAGTAAAGTATTATGGAGAAGGCGAGAATCAGGTGAGAGCCGTGGATCATACAAGTTTACAGATAGAGAGAGGCAAGTTTACAGCTATCGTAGGACGTTCCGGCTCCGGAAAATCTACACTTCTGCATCTGATTGGAGGGCTTGACAGACCGGATTCCGGCAAAGTATGGATTGATGGAACCGATATCTATTCTCGAAAAGATGATAAACTGGCACAGTTTCGAAGAAAGAAGATAGGATTTATCTTTCAGGATTTTAATCTGATTCCATCGCTGAATGTGTGGGAGAATATCGTTCTTCCGCTGGGACTTGATAATCGCAAGGTAAAGCCGCGGGAAGTGGAAGATATTCTCAAAAAAATCGGACTGCAGGATAAGAAAGATGCGATGCCGTCTGCTTTGTCTGGTGGACAGAAACAGAGAACTGCGATAGCCAGGGCATTGGTGACAAGACCGGCGATAATTTTGGCGGATGAGCCGACTGGAAACCTTGATTCCCAGACTGAGCTAGAGGTTATGAGCCTATTGAAAAGCTGCGTGTCGGATTTCGGGCAGACGCTTATCATGATTACCCATGATGAAACGATTGCCCAGATGGCGGATGAAATGATTATCATTGAAGATGGCAAGGCGGTGAGAAGATAATGAAGATGACGACCAGAGTTGCATATTGCAATATGCGGCATTATAAGAGCAAAAACATACTGATTGGAATTGCCATTATCCTGACAACATTACTGCTGTTCGTAATCCCATCAATCGGAAAAGATATGGTGGAAGTGAACTTTGCGGTAATCAATAAGATTTATCCAACATGGCATGCCCTTTATCGGAACGTGGACGAGAGTACAGTTATGAAACTGGCGGCACATCATGATGTGAAAACTTACGGACTCCGCAGCGATGCGGGGTACATGAATCTGGAAGATGCGACGGTTTCCATGATGTATATGGACAGAACAGGGATGGAACTTTATAAAGTGAAGCTGAAAGAGGGGCAACTTCCGCAGAAAGAAAATGATATTGTGGTTTCAAAAGGAATACTGGAAGCATTAGGACAGAATGGGAAAATCGGTGACACTATCACAGTACCTTATCAGATTCTGAAAGATGACGGACTGGATTATACGAAGGAGAAAGACTTTCGAATCTGTGGTTTTTTAGCAGATAATGAGAGCAGCAAAGAACAAAAACAATATACATCATTGGTTTCAGAGGCCTTTCTGAAAGCGGAGATACCGGTAGAACAGGTGAAATATCGGTTTTTACTTCAGGTGAATGGACAGAAAGGAAATACGACTGCAGATTATACAGAGACGATACAGAATATTGCCAGACAGTTCGGGATTTCCGAGGATGACATGAATATTAATAAAGAGTATCTTGCAGCAAATTATGTGGATCCGGCTACAATTCCGGTGATTGTAGGAATCATGCTTATTGTTGTATTGGCGGGCATTATCACAATTTATAGTGTTTATTATGTATCTATGAACCAGAGGGTTCGGGAATTTGGAAAGTTAAAGGCAATCGGGGCTACGAAACGGCAGCTTAGACAAATCGTACTAAGAGAGGGAATGGGAGTGGCGTTGTTTGCCATTCCGATAGGACTTTTGATCGGAACAGTTGCTGTGAAAGTTGTACTTCTCCAGTTTGTAGAACATGCAAAGGATTCAAACGTACTTATAACAGAGGCATACAAGGTTGTAGCTAAAGGAGAAGTCCAACTTTATTATTGGTGGATTTATCTGTTGGCAATTGCAGTGACTCTGTGTACAGTGTATCTGTCACTGATGAAGCCTATGCGTATGGCGGCGAAGGTATCAGAAATAGAAGCTATGCGTTACCAGGGAGGCAGTAAGCGACAGAAAAGCAGCAGGAAGGGATATCAATTTCTGAATATCGGACGACTGACCAAGAGAAATCTTGCAGAGAATAAAAAGAAGAGTACTATCACGATTGTATCTATGGCCGTTACCGGAATATTTGTCATGATGGTAGCAACGGTGCTGTCTTGTGCAAATCCGATGGAAAGTGCAAAGAGTTCGATTGTGGGGCAATATGAGATTTCTCCAATTGTGGAATCCGGGAATAAAGAGCATCCTGAATATGAATGGGCGGAGGTTCAAAAGAATAATCCATTAAATGAAGGACTAAAGCAGCAGATAGAGGAGCTTGACGGTGTTGAGCGGGTAGATGTGTTTACCGCGTTGAAGGTATCAGGAGGACCTTTTGAAGAAAAAATTGGAACCGAATTTATCAATGGAGTGCCGGAAGAATACGCAGAAGAGCTGAAAAAAGGAATCACTGAAGGCAATGTCACATACGAGGAATTGAAATCCGGGGATAAAGTGATTCTGGACCGCGCGCTACTTCACTGGTATCCAGATATTAAAGTGGGAGATAAGCTGAAACTCAATATTCATGATGGAGATAATACCTTTCAAAAAGAGATTGAAGTGGCAGCAATTGGTGAATATGGAACAGGTCTGACAAACTATAACTGTCTTATCATGGCAAAAGAAGGGGCAGAGAAACTTACCATAAATAATTCTTCCAGCTATTTTCAGGTGATTGCAGATAAGGATTATGATGAGGCACTGGAAGCATCTCTACAGGCTATTGTGGATGGATCAGGCAGACTGCAGATGCGTACCTGGAAGAATGAGTACGATACATGGGAAAATGCCATACAGATGACTAGAGGTGCATGTTATGCATTTATCATCATTCTGGCAGCAATCAGCATTATGAACTTGATTAACACAATGATCAATAGTGTCCATGTGCGAAAAAAGGAGCTTGGCATGATGCAGGCAATCGGAATGTCGGACCGTCAGTTGATGAAGATGCTCCAGTTGGAAGGTATATTCTATACAGTAGGCACTCTTATTATCAGTATCGGAGTGGGAAGTCTTGCAGGATATCCGTTGTTTTTATATGCAAAGCGTACAGGAATGTTTGATATCAGCACATACCATTATCCGGTAACAGCAGCTATTATTATAATTTTAACATTGTTTGTGATACAGATGTTATTGGCAATATTCATTGCAAAGTCAGTAAGGAAAGATTCATTGATAGAGAGAATTCGTTTCAGTGAGTAAGAATATAAATTTCTGATGTTTAATGCAGATACTAATCAATGTCATAATAAAAAGGGGGACTTGATTTCTCAAATCCCCCAGTGTATAATGAACTCAAGAAAGGTATTCAGATGCAAAATCTGATGCCCTCAGTTAAATTTTATATTCTATGTATAAGTCATAGCATCCAAAACTTTCCTAGGGTCGTGGATGCTATTTCTTATTATGTCGATCTATATAAGTCAAAGCCGCAAAAATTACCAATAGTAAAGTCAATACTTCCATTGTATTCATGGGCATCACCCTCCTTGGATACTAGAGGGCAAAATCGAAATGCATCCGTCTTTCCGGTTCAGTAATACCGAATCAGTATAACACGTTACCGTTTTCAGTACAATAAGGTAATGGTCTGAAAAATACTTTATTCTGTCACCTTATGTAGCTGTATCGTGAGTATTTGCTGGACTAATTGGTGCTGTATATGAAAAAAAGCTATTTAAAAATAAGGTGGAAGCCTTATATGGTCTGCTTGATGATGCGGGTGATGATGCCGAGGGCAACATTACGCTCTTCATCAATATGCGTCACCACAAAGGATACCTGATCCTTTTTCCCGACTGTCCGGCTGTCATAGCAGGAGTGGGCAATGGCATTGACACCGATGGAGAGCCGGACAAAGACGGTGCCTTTATGGATGTCTTCCACAGTTCCGGCGTATTTTCCCTGAATCTTACATTTTTTCATGTTTTCCTTGCTGGTGTTGCCTTCCACACTTTTGACATCTGCGTGGACAATGACCTGCTCCGGTGAGTCTGCCCGCACATCCAGGATGCGTACCAGGATGTGATCGCCTACCTGGAAGCGTTCTCTGGCATCACCCATCCAGTCGAAGGACAGGTCTCTGGCAAGAATGGAGGTTTCCACACCGAAAATTTCTGCCCGGACTACCTTTTCCGCAACAGCAATGACTCTTGCCTGCACGATACGGTCTTCATAAACTTTCGGCATTCCGGAAGCATCTTTATCCAGATAGAAGATCTGGCGTTTCTTCAGCATCGCTTCTTTCCGGCTGGCGACAATGCTGCGTGTCTTCGGATCTAATCCCTTAATCAGAAAATCAATCTCACATCCAAGCATATTGTTGAGGATTTTGTTCTGCCGCAGAGCAAGCTCCCCATAATCGTGTGCTTCATCCTGCATGAGATGGATCATCATCTCAGTTACTGGGATGACAGTACGGAAATCCTTGTAGTAAACCACGGCAATGAGGCTGCCGTTTTCTGTTTTCTCGATACCGCCAAGCATTCCGGTTAAGATCCGGCGGGTACGGTAGGCATTCTGGATCTCATGCCAGGTAAGGTCTGAAATGGACTGGGCTGTTTCCAGCTTCGCATCGGAATCCAGAGTTAAAATAGGTGTGTTGGTTGTTTCGTTTGGCATCATAGTGTCTCCTTTCAAATTATGACATGATAGAATCTTTATCTAAAGGAACCATGTCTGTGTGATCCGAATAGTTATCTGCTGAGAAGTCATCCGGGAAATCGTGATAGCCAGGTTCCTGATAAACGCTTTGCTGGTCAAAGTGCGGTTCAGCTTTTTTCTTTTTCTGCTTTCCATAAGAAGCGGTTTTTTTCGGGTGGGAAGCAGGAATAGTTGGAGTGTACGTATATTCTTCACTACATGCTCCTTTTCTCCATTCCGGAATATGTTCGGAAGCCTTCCGGGGAATGAGTTTTTGGGCATCCGGGTGCAGGGTGTAATCGTATTTTTCTACCTGCAGTACCTTCTGACCACGCAGGATAATCAGTGCAGTATCCAGCGGGAGCCGCAGGATCTCATCCGGAGTTAAGAGCTTTCGTTTCCCGATGGATCTGGTCTGGCGGTATTCCGGTGTATAATCGGATACCCTCCAGCTATTTAATTGTTTGGCTTCGCTGCTGACACCAACGGTCACATCACCGGAGCGGTTAGAGATAAATGTAGCAGTTACCTCATCCGTACAGCCTAAAAATAGCTGAGTGTCGCAGTTCCCGATGATTTCCTGCCATTGGTTTAAGGGATACCGGTTCTGCATCTGAGGCAGGTTTTGGAAAATGCAGGAAATACTGAGGTTTCGACTTCGGATCACGGAAATCTTTTTGTTGAGCGATAGGATTGCTCCCGTATTCGCCAGCTCATCAGCCAGGATATGTACCGGAACCGGCAGTTTTCCATCTTCCCCATAGGTGTCTGCATAACGGACCAGTTTGATAAATACGAAGGTCATAAACAGGGAAGAAAGAAAATCAAAAGTGCTGTCTTGATCCGAAGTGATGCAGAAGTATGCACATTTTTCTTTTCCCGGCAGCGTCAGGTTGATCTCATCATAGGAAGTGATCTGGCGGATCAGCTTGTTCTGGAATACCTGAAGTCTGGAACCGAGTCCGATGATGACGCCGGAACGTACCGTGTCACTTGCCTGCTTATAGATGCAGTAGGGGACTTTTGCCGGATGGGAGACCGGAAGCAGGTCAAAGAGGCTGTTCAGTTCTTTTTCCGAACTCATGGTCAGGAGTTTGTATACCTGTCCGATATTCTTTGCCTCCGGTGGGAATCCCTGATCCACATAGAGAATCAGAGCTTTTAATAAGTTCATCTCGGCATTGTCCCAGAAGTGATCGCCTTTGGCAGAACCGGTATTCTGGATGATGACATCAGCAAATACCTGTGCCATGGTTTCCTGTCCGCCAATTTCACCCAGACAATTCCAACTATCCGAGTTTTCCGGGTTTACAAGATTAAAGGATTTCACGATATATCCGGCATTCTCAAGGTAAGTGGCTGTACTTTCGTACAATTCCGATTTTGGATCGGTGATGATGAGGCTTTCCCCGCGGGCAACACACTGGAAGATCATGTTGCGTGCAAAGGCCCGGCTTTTCATGGAACCGCTGGCACCGTAAACGGCAATATTCCGGTTCATGCGGGTATCCTTCGGGAGACAAACGGCTTTTCCGTTCAGTTTTCCAAGAATGGTTCCCTTGTGTTTCTTGACATCATTCGTAAGCTCCAGTACCTGATGCATTTCCTCCAAAGTCATAAAACCGGAAGTCCCATAGGTTCCCTTTGTGGAATAATTCAGGTTCCGGCCCCGGTCTGTTATTTCCCCGTTTCGGTCAAATCCCATACGCATGAGAAGGAAGGTCAGGAGTCCAAAAGCTGCCAGACATAGAAAAATCCCATACAGATTGTACGGGAAAGCAGTCAGGGCATCCAGACAGGCGAGCGGGTGCGGGGAGGGGATCTGCGGGGCAGTTCCGTTTCCGGCAAAATTGCCGGCAGATTCCCAGGTCTGATAGTTGCGGATAAATTGAGCAACATAGCCTCCTGCATAGAGGGTGCAGAAGGTGATCGGAAGCATATAAATGAGCTTCCACCATTTACGGTTCATGTAAAAACCCCCTTTTGAATTTGCAAAGGTCAATACTGGAGAAATGGATTGTGGCAGTTAAGTATTTTTTCAGGACCGGAATCTGAAAATCGAAACAGATCAGGTTCCCGGATCTGCCGTATACATTTAAGCCGGTATTGAACCGGTTGATTCGCTGCATGTCAAAATCATAAGCAAGAAGGATGGGGTTCCCGGAAGCATCCGTGGCATCATGTTCCAGTGGAATTGAATCGCTGCGGCAGCCCAGATCGGACAGCAGGAGGTTGTCCAGCTTTTCCATGATCTCAGGGTGAACCAGCAGTTTTAAAAGCACTTCCCCTTCCGGAGTATTGGGAAGGTAATGGAAATGCTCGAAGGAGGTGTCCAGCATAAACAGGCTCTTTTTGTAGCCTCCGGTACTGGTAAACAGCCGGAAAGCCATTTCCATGTCGGTTCCGGTCATGATTGCCCGGATCTGTGGATGTCCGTTGTAAGGGTAGCCTTGCAGGTAATGCTGCAGGAAGGCGTTTAAGCGGACTTCCGTTCGATATTCCCATTTCAGGACTCCGTTTCCCGTGTTATAAAGGACATAGACACATTGCGGTGCCATCAGGATGCCCATGCTGCGGGAGTTCCTAATCTTCGTGGTCTCCGGGCCCAATTCCTTAATTTCTCTGGAAGCGTAAAAAAGAGGAAGGCTTCGCATACCGATGGAACCAGCTTCGCGGTGATTACAGAAGATGTCAGGTTTTACATCCGGATAAAAGGGAATCCCGGCATGAAGGAGTGTCAGATACGTTTCGGCTTTCTGATGTAAGCGGATACGTCGGGATACTTCACTTCGGATGAGGTTCGTCTCGGTATTGCCGGTCAGATAGCACTGGAAGCGTAGCGGCGAGACAGATAACAGCATCTCTTTCGCAGCTTTTGTAAGACGGTAGCCTCTGAGAGCATCCCGGTAGTGGGTACGGATGAGGTGTTCCGCCTTCAAATCCGTAATGAGTTTTTCCGCATAGGAGGCACTTGGGATGAGTCTGTTTAGCTGGTCTGCGGGAAATTCCCCGCACATCCCTATCATTTCCAGTAAGCGGTATTTCGTAGTGTCAGGTCTTATCAAATAAGCATCACCTCAATTCAGTTCTTACCCATGCAAGCCTATACTTGGGTAAATCTCCGGTGGTTTGGAGATAAAAAAAGCAAGAAAACAAAGTTCCCTGCGGTGGTTCTTACCGATGTCGGATTTCTGCCTGAGAAGTCAGGAGATTTTCCGACATGCTTTCGTGATGATTTTTCTGGTTCTGCAGCCATTTCGGAAAGTCAGCTTTTTCCATAACCGATACCAGTGTACAGTCCTTTAAGCCAAGCTGTGTCGTGTAGTAGGAATCACAGAAAAAGCCGCTGTCATCTGTCAGAACATAAGTACAAAGTGTATCCAGAATCTGTTTAAACTCCAGATTGTCATAATCCCGGATACGTCTTTGAGGAAGTTCCCTGTCATATATTTGACTGAAACATATCACGCAGTCACGATAGAGGGGCAGGGCATTTTGTTTTACATACTCCCGAAGCATATAATTAAGCGGTTCATGGAGAAATGCAGTGTTTGTGTGGACTCTTCGTTTCGGAAGCAGTCCGGGAAGCGTAATGGTGAGAATCCCCTGCTGTTCTGCAATCCGCATTCCCTGTGCATCTGCCGCTTTGGGAAGATAAGCTGCTTGATTTGGGGAGAGAGCCGGACAGACAAGGTTACGCATCTGGCAGGCAATCCGCTCCGCCCGAAGAGCAGCACTGACGCTCAGTTCCTCAAAATTTTTATCATAATTCTGGATATCAGTGACCTTCAGAGCGTAAACGGTATTCGTCAGTTTTTGCAGCTCCCCTTCCAGTTTTTCAAGCCGCTGGTAAATGGTTGGTGTATTTTGCGTCATAATAACCTACTTTCTCATGTAGTAACTGACAGCACCGGATTCATTTACAAGGCAGTAAGCGGCTACATCATCAATGGTGATTTTGGCAGCCTGGCTTTCGGATTCTAAGACAATCAGGCGTTTGGAACCATGTGATGGGATACTTTCCATCACATGATTGATCAGAGCCTCCTGTTCTTCACCGATATAGATGATTTCGTATTGTTCATCTTGCGAAAAGAAATTGAGCTTGATTGGAAATTCGCCACTGGTGTGGTATACAACACCTTTCTTAAAATCCAGCAGTACCCAGAAGCATGTAATTATAGCATAGTCAGGATTCTCAGCAGACTGCTGGCTGTCACAAAGAAGGTCATGCTCTTTATCGTAAATGATGCGCCCTTGTTTGATGAGGCTGGTAATCAATGACTTGATAGACTGCTCATGTCGGGAGAAAAGTTGTAAAACCTGGTCATACCTCAGAGTATGGTAAGTGGTAATGAACCGTAAGAGCTTGGCTCCCTCTCCTTGATAGATTTCGTTCCTTGTTTTCATGATTGACTCCCTTCTATATATAATAGGAAACTTTATACATATGGCTGTACGTACAGGATACGTTTGGTATTGTAAGTATAGTGTACGTACAAAGTACATAGAACCTGCTGTCAGCGATTGAATTTACAGGTACAAAAAAAGCACCATCTATGGGTGCTGGAAATAAGGAAAACTATAAGCAATACCTATTGTAGCATGGGTAATTTTACGCTTCAATCGCAGAAGCAGGTCATTTCTGTGCCATTTTCACTGGTTGGCATAAAAAAAGCAGGAAACCATTTTGATTCCCTGCATGGTGTATTGTTGTGCTTTTGTGTAGTTCTAATGATTACTTGTCTTTATAAAATGCTTCGAAAGCTTGTGCGAAGAATTCGGCTGTACCATTGCCGTATTTTTCATCTATCATAGGTTTGATTTTTTCATTACGGTAATATTGAGCCTGTGCAACCATCAGACCGTGTTCTTTCTTTATCTGTGAAAGTTGTTTCATAAGAAAACCGTATTCGGAAACAAGTTCTCTTACTTCAGAAGAATCTGGTGAACATACTTTTTTAGCTGCTAATTTGTATAAAAGATTGTCAAATTGTTGGTTGTAACTTTCTGCAGCCTCTTTGCTAATAGGATTGTTGGCAACAGACAGGAATTGCTCTTTTCCTCCATACCACTCAACAACTTTAGCATAGCCTTTCTGCATTTCTTCTGATGAAACTGTCTTAATATAATGCTTTTTCCATTCTTCAATGCTTCCAAACTCTTTTACAGCAAGTTCTTTCATATTGTCAGGCATATGTTCAAACATAGTTTGGAACATTTCTTCAACTTCCGTTTTACTAAAAATCGCAAAATCCATTTTATTCTCTCCTTTCAGGATATCATCAATGCTGGCAATCAGATGTTCCATACGTTCTTTCTTTGCTACCAACATTTTTCTCTGCATTTGCAAGATCTGGTTCCTTTCAAGAGCAGGATTCTCCAGAACAGCTTTGATTTCTTTCAAAGGAATGTCAAACTCACGGAAAAACAGAATCTGCTGTAATATTTCCAATGCCCTATCGTCATAAAGCCGGTATCCCGCATCACTTTTTTGTGTTGGTTTTAAAAGCCCGATTTCATCGTAATAGTGAAGCGTGCGAACGCTGATACCTGTAAGTTCTGATATTTCTTTGACTGTCCTCATAGTTGCTGACCTCCTGTTCCTGATAAGATAACTGTACGCTATGACGTTCCGTGAGAGTCAATATATATTTTGCATTTTTTAGTATAACATTTTTATGATATTACGAAAAGCCGAGGAGATAGGCGATATGTATTACTCTGGAAAGAACTTGTTGAGCGTATCCAATGTCTCTTTTGCAGTAAATCCCCAAAGGATGGTACTGAGTGCTTCAATCGCAGCCCTGCGTTTCCGGTAATAGGTGCGGTAGGAAATATTGGTGATGTGGTGAGCCAGCTTATCCAATATCTCATCTGTATTTTTCATTTCCTGTGGAGAGAGAAAAGCGTAGTAGAGAATCCAGTAATACTGTTCCCCATGCTTGTGATTGTTCCGGAGGAGATCGATGGATGATTCCAAAAGCTTCAGCATCTGGTTGCTTCTGGCAATACTTTTTGCCCGTTGTTCGATGTCGCTTCCGGTAAGATCAGCCCCGGCAGCATAGATGGAGTCCAGAAATTTGTCGATGTCATTGTCGTATTGGAGCTTAAACTGGTGCTCCATCTGGTGTACGACTACCTTCAGGCTGTAGGTTGCATCCCGGTATCTGCGTAAAAACTGATAGGTGTCGTGAAAACGTGGATCTTCTTCGGGTGAAGGAAATCCCTGTGTATTGCGGTTTGCCATGTCTATTCCCCCCCTTTCAGTGCAGAAGGCTCTGCCACGGCAGGCATCTTTTGGGCAGACTCATCCCCTGGACTTACGGACAACTCAAACCGATAAGCGGCATTTCCGTAGGGACAGATAATATTTAGAGTAAATGTATTAAATATATCTTTGCAGGCTGATAATGGAGATAATATATAGCGGGTTTTGGAGCAGTGGCAACATGGAATCCCTTGTGAATCCAATAGTTCTGCGACT
Organism: Blautia glucerasea; assembly: GCF_013304385.1. Taxonomy (GTDB): domain Bacteria; phylum Bacillota; class Clostridia; order Lachnospirales; family Lachnospiraceae; genus Blautia_A; species Blautia_A ammoniilytica. The sequence continues at coordinate 2,813 of NZ_JAAITU010000061.1, read as the reverse complement.
TTTTGCACGATAAATTTCATGTGTGAATCTGGAACGCAGGAATCATTTTTTGTAACGGTGATTTGTGAGTCTGTGACAGTTTCTGAAACGCTAACAGAAGCAGAATCCTCAATAGTGATTTCTTCAGGTACATGGATTGGTAATTGCATCTTCATAGCGATCTCCTCCTTGTCAATCATAACGTCGCTGATATTAAACATCACGGACAGGTAATTGTTGAGATAAATTACGCTTCCGTGTTTTCCTGTAAATGAGATAAGTGTAATGTATTCTTTTTCCTCCAGTTTCTTCAAGAGTCGTGATACCGATGCCTTTGACAGACTCCACCTTTCACCCAGTTCATTAAAGCTGGTAAGGGGATTTCCGGTATTATCCCGGTAATAGACAATGGGACCGGAATCAGATCCCAGGACAGAGGAATCGTTGTAAACTGCATGAATCCACAGATCCAGAATAACATCCATTTCCGAGCATTTTCCAATGCCAATTAGTTCGTGAACTTTGGCAATCGGGAAAAAGAAAAACCCTGTATCTTTTTTACAGGGATAGTTGTATTCCAATACGGTATTGTCTTTGGACCAGTCTGATATTTTGAATTTGACCAGGCGGTTTTTGCCGAGAAGAGAGTAGGTAATGTAATTCTGCTCTTCAAAAAATCGAAGGATGGACAACGCTTGATGTTGGAAACGGCAGCGAAACCATTCCTGAAGATCTGTGACTGTGCAGATCCACTCTCCTGGACCAATGGTATAGGTAATGTGTTCCATCCGGCGGTAGGATGTGCGGTAATTTGCATAGGAGCATAATACCAGATAATAAAAAAGAAAAGAGCCCCCGGTAGTTCGGATGCTCTTGGTAGTGATTAAAGTTTGTATGAAGTCACGGTAAATGCGACAGCGTGGAAATTCCACGATTTGTTTGAGTTCTAATTTGTAATTCATGGTGATCTTCCTTTCAAAGTATATTTAATTGTAATCGGACTTTTCATAGTGTTGGTATCAAGAAGAAGCCGATGGAAGTATAGCAAGTAGTCGTGTCACTCATTGCATTTTTATTGCATTTTTAAAATTTAGATTATGTGGCTATGTTGCTCTTAACTGGTTAAAAAGCCTTTAAAATCGTCTATATGCGTTAATACTCCGTACTGTCTGTCTGGAGTTTGAGTGATATGAAAACAGCGGGAAGCCAGTATTTATGCGGCTTCCCGTTTTCTGTGCTTGCAAAATGCTTGCAGTTTTTTATTATGCTGGTTTAATTCTTTCACCATTGAAAAGTAAAGGAAAAGAATCAAAGAAATCAATAAGTTCTACAAGCTTTGCTTTGTTATATGTATCTATGCCTACAAGTGAAGGTATTTTATTGAAGTCATGAATATAATTATTTAAATCGTTATTATATTGCTGAAGAAAAATTGCAAGGAATAAATGCTCACTTTTGGATAGAGAAGTTGCTCTTGATTTTAAATCGTCAATATCCTTAATTGTTAAATAACCTTCAGAATGATATTCCCAAACGGCATCAAAAGGAAGTATTGGTGTTGAAAAAGTATATTCCCAAATTGCGCGAGCTAACTTATCAAGAGTATATTCATAGTATTTTTCTTCCATGCATGTGTTGTATAAATCAAGAATTTCAATAAAATAGCAAATGTGGTTTTTGTATAATGATATGGGTGGATTTTCATTATAGTTTTTTGTGTTGTTTGTATGCTTGTATATTAATGAGTTTTTTATATCATCATGAACAATAGAATTACGTAAATCAGATATATCCTTGATTTTATTTTCATTTAGAGATAAATCTAAATCTTGTATGGATATAAAAAATTGTATATACGCATAAAGGGATCGACTTGAGTATTTTCGTATGTTTTGATCTATTATGGCATCAATTATATCACTTGCTCTTGGGGATGTAAGAAATAGATCCTTATTAACAGAAATGGTCTTGTCAATCTTATACGGAAAAGCCTTTATATAATATCTGATAATTTCTGTAATGGTACTTTCAAATAAAGAGTAAGCATAAATAAAATATGGTTTTGCTGTAGCACTAGTGATAGATGAGGTAATCTCGTTAAGAGCTGTATTCGTATTTAATATCGCATTAGAAATATCGTTATATATAAAATTATTTATCATAGTTGGTCTCCATTAGTATTTATTCATTTTTGCGTATTTATTGGAAATTTGGTTATATATTTTTCTCTTTAAGGTATTTTGTTTTTAGTTTAAATGATATATATTTTATATATTGCTCCATAAAGTAATAATCGGGATTATCATTGCCGCCGATTGGGAGCATTATTTTTTCTCGTTTTATACTTTCTTGATTTCCCATTTTTCCATAAGAATATTTTGAACAAGTTTGCGTTAGCATTCTGGCTATAAATAAACCTGAATATTTATTCATACTAGAATTGTATAATATCAGAATAGAAGAACCAGCACCACCTCTGCCAAGAAAAGCAGTTTCTTGATAAAAAGCACTACCATCAATCGGGCTGATTGTAATACAGTTTCCTTCATCTAGAACTTCTTCTTTTTTAGGCATACAACACTTAGTAAGACCATTGTTTGTATTACCAGACGCAATAAATGGAATTGGACCAAATTTGTATTGCTTTTCAGAACGAGCTTTGGGTCTTCTTACAGTAAATAAGTCGCCAACAAAGAATGTGCCCCATTTTTTTTGCTCTAGAGAAAGAGGTGTTTTTTCCCTGTGTAAATTATTATAAGTAGTAGATATGTAGTTTTGCGAGTGTGTGAAACTTTTTCTGTAAATAGCTAATAACAGCAAGGTCTTCTATGGTA
>NZ_JAAITU010000060.1 GCF_013304385.1 Blautia glucerasea | reverse complement strand
TTAGGGTAAATTCCACCGCATAAGCGGGCGGTGGAATTTAAAGTTTCATTTTAGGGGATTTTTTCAAGTATGGAAATAGCGTTGAAAATATAGGCAATGAATGATATAATTTTTATATATAATAATAGGAGGTGCGTATTATGTTTGCTATACAAGAAGCTATCAGACCATCAGCAGATTTAAGGAATCATTATAATGAAATTTCAAAGCAGTGCCGTGAGGGAAAAGAAGCAGTTATCATTACTGTAAATGGAAGAGGCGATACAGTGTCCTTGTCTTATGAAGAATACAAGAATATGAAATCAAGAATAGAATTACTTGAAATCCTTGCTGAAGCAGAAGATGACGTAAAGAATGGTCGTGTTGAGCCAATCAGCGAAACTTTTAATGATTTACGTGCTATGCTGCAGGAGGGCTAAGCTTGAAATACAATATTGTTCGTACTGATACTGCAGATGCTGGTCTGCGAAAGATTATATTATATATTGCACAGAATTTCGGCAATGATGTGGCATTGAAAAAGCTAGACGAAATAGAAGATCGAATACAACAACTAGGGGATAATCCAAATCTTGGAATTAATCCGAGATACCTGGTATTAAAACGTCAGGGTTATAAGGTTTTGGTTCTTGAAAAAGACCTTGTATTTTATAAAGTTAATGAAGCCCGAAAAGAAGTCACTATATACGCTGTCGTAGATCAGCGGCAGGATTATTTGAACATTATTCGAGGTTTGTAAGGCAAACATCGAAATATAACTGACTAAGCAATTTAATTAAGGCTTGCCTTTATCCAGAAGAGTAGGCGGTAGGAATATAAAAAGAGTAAGATAACTCGGAAGTTGTAGTAAAGGAGGTTTACAATGGGGTTTTGGATTTTTATGTTGATTATGGATTTGCTTCTTCCATTTACGATGATTGGTTTTGGAAGATATTTTATGAAAAAGGCTCCAAAGGAAATAAATTCAGTATTTGGATATCGGACTTCGATGTCTATGAAGAACAAAGACACATGGGAATTTGCTCATAAATATTGTGGTAAAGTCTGGTATGTCTGTGGAATGGTTATGTTGCCGATAACAGTAATATTCATGCTTTTAGTGATTGGAAAAAATGAAGATTGTGTTGGGAGTATAGGAGGAATTATCTGTGGTGTTCAACTTATTCCTTTAATTGGGTCTATTCTCCCAACAGAAATAGCATTAAAAAAGAATTTTGATAAGAATGGAACAAGACGATAAATTCAATTTGTAGGGCTAAATTATAGAAAATTAAAAAAACGGAAAATTTATTATTGAATTCGTTTTAACTGTTGGCATTTTTTTGTATTTTCAGAAGGGAAAGCAAACATGGAGAATGAATTAATTTTGTTTGAAACTGCCGATAAAGAAATAAAGTTAACTGTGCCTATAAAAAATAATACTGTATGGCTTAATAGAAAACAGTTAGCCGAATTGTTTGGAAGAGATGTAAAGACAATTGGGAAACATATTAATAATGCATTAAAAGAAGAGTTGGATAATTCAGTTGTCGCAAATTTTGCGACAACTGCTTCAGATGGAAAAGTGTATCAAGTTGAACATTATAATTTAGATATGATTATTTCTATAGGCTATAGAGTGAAATCTAATCGAGGAGTAGAATTTAGAAAATGGGCTAATAGTGTTCTAAAACAGTATATCATACAGGGGTATGCAATCAATGAAAAAAGATTAGAAGCTTTACAACGAACAATAAATATCCAAACAAAAATGCTTGCATGTACTTTGGAAGTAGATGAAGCAGAGGTGTTGAAAGCTGTTAGCTTATATACAAATGCTTTGATGCTGTTAGATCAGTATGATCATCAATCACTTAAAAAGCCTACTGGAAGCAAGGCTATCTATAGAATTACATATGAAGATTGCCGAAATATGGTGAATGCAATGGAAGATTCATTTCACTCGGATGTCTTTGGGATTGAGAAAGAAAAGGGAAAAGTTGAAGGTATTCTTGCAGCAGTTTATCAAAATGTTTTTGGAGGAGATGTTTATCCTTCCTTAGAAGAGAAAGCAGCCAATCTTTTGTATTTTATGATAAAAGATCATCCTTATGCTGATGGATGCAAGAGAATTGCTGCATCGTTATTTTTGGAATTTTTGGCTCGAAATAATATACTTTACAAAGCTGATCAAAAAAGAGTAAGTGATGGTGCATTAGTAGCAATAACATTAATGATTGCAGAGTCAGATCCAAAGGAGAAAGATATTATGGTTAATTTGGTGATGAATTTGTTAATAATGTAAATTTGATTTCGAATCGGAATTGACCGAACTCTTTGAGCGAGGGATACTTCTTGTCCGAAGGGCAAGAAGGTGGAGTTGAAAAAGATTATAACAATCGGAAGTTAAGGAGGGCATTTATATGAAATTAGCAGATTTAGCTACGGGTCCAGACTGGATAATATGGATTGTCTTTGTGGTATTTGCTGTACTTTCTATAATTTTACTTTCTGGGCACGGAAGTTGGTTTATTTCTGGATACAATATGGCTTCAAAAGAAGAAAAGGAAAAGTATGATGAAAAGAAGTTATGCAGAACAACGGGAATTGGAATGTCTATTATAGCAATTCTTATATTAATTAAGGGCACTGAAAAAGTCTGATTCTAAAAAAGAATTGGGCTTTTTTAGAATCAGACTTTTTCAGTGCCCTTTAAATCTGTAGCTTCTGGGACTTTTCACAATACGAAAAAAGCACCTCGTCTGAGATGCTTTACTTAGCAGGGCTACAAGGATTCGAACCTTGAAATGACGGAGTCAGAGTCCGTTGCCTTACCGTTTGGCGATAGCCCTAAATTCTCTTTCGCAATGCGCTTCTCGCTTGCGACAAGTGGTATTATATAATACTCCTCACAGAAATGCAAGCCCTTTTTTTATATTTTTTTATTTTTTTTAATATTTTTCAAATACCTTTTTTTAATATTTTTACATCAAACCTTTATCTTTTATCCGAATGTGATATAATGTGAGCACTTAGTATATCAGCTGGGAGATGACTCCCACCTCTATAGGTGGTGAGAAACAAGCTAGTATCAGTGGTGGGAGTCAATCCCCCAGCTGATATAGCCTCCGGCAGGATTGCAGAGGCATTCTTGTACGTAGCTGTTCAGTATTCTCACAGTTATGATGAGACTTCCTACTGAAAAGTTACAGGCTTATATTACCATAGCGATACGGAAATTTATAATGAATGAGGAGAAAACACATGAGAGCAAATAATCTGACTCTGCTAACGGATCTTTATGAACTTACCATGATGCAGGGTTATTTTAAAAATCCGACGGATCAGACCGTAGTTTTTGACATGTTTTACAGAGACAATCCCTGTGGCGGCGCATTCGCTATCTGTGCCGGTCTGGAGCAGATGATCGAATACATCGAAAATCTTCACTTTACAAAAGAGGATATTGATTATCTTCGCAACCTTCACCTTTTTGAAGAGGATTTTCTTGAATATCTGAGTAATTTTCATTTTACAGGTGATATCTATGCCATCCCCGAGGGAACTGTGATCTTCCCCAGAGAACCTATGGTAAAAGTTATTGCGCCTATTATGGAAGCCCAGCTTGTGGAAACAGCGATTCTGAACATCATCAACCACCAGAGTCTGATCGCAACAAAAGCAGCCCGTGTATGCTATGCAGCCAAAGGCGATGGCATTATGGAATTTGGTCTTCGTCGTGCCCAGGGACCGGATGCTGGTATCTTTGGTGCCCGTGCTGCTGTGATCGGAGGCTGTATCGGTACTTCCTGTGTTCTTACAGGACAGATGTTTGATGTACCTGTGCTTGGCACCCATGCCCATTCCTGGATCATGAGCTTTCCAGATGAATATACTGCATTTAAGACCTATGCAAAGCTTTACCCCAATGCCTGCATCCTTCTGGTGGACACCTATGATGTGCTGAAGTCCGGTGTTCCCAATGCCATCCGTGTATTTGAAGAGATGCGTGAAGAAGGCATTCCGCTTACCAGATACGGTATCCGTATTGACAGCGGAGATCTGGCTTATCTGTCCAAAGAAGCATACAAGATGCTTGCTGCTGCCGGCTTTGACGATGCCACCATCTCTGCTTCCAGCGACCTGGACGAATACCTGATTGAAAGCCTGAAAGCCCAGGATGCAAAGATCAATTCCTGGGGCGTTGGCACACGACTGATCACTGCTAATGACAATCCTGCCTTTGGAGGCGTATATAAATTATCTGCTGTCAGGGATCCGGAGACACAGGAATTTATTCCCAAGATCAAATTGTCTGAGAATACAGCAAAAGTGACAAACCCAGGCAACAAAACCGTTTATCGTATCTACAGCAAATCCACAGGCAAGATCAAAGCAGACCTGATTTGCCTGGCACACGAGAAGCTGGATGAAAATGATACCATGATCATTTTCGATCCGGTAGATACCTGGAAAAAGACAAAAGTGCTTGGCGGTACCTACCAGCTTCGTGAGCTTCTGGTTCCTGTAATCCGCGAGGGACGCCGCGTGTACACTTCTCCATCTGTGATGGAACTGCGGGATATCTGTCTGAAAGAACAGGAAACCTTATGGGATGAATCCAGACGTTTTGTAAATCCTCAGAAGGTTTATGTAGACCTTTCTCCAAAGCTGTATACCATGAAGAAAGAATTGATCGAAGAAATGAGCCAGAAGGATCTGGATTTTTAAAAAACAGGAATACCCCCTTCCCTTTTTGCATAAACATAAAAGGGAAAGGGGGCTTTTTATTATGCGTTATGATTCTTACACCCGTCTGATCAATGGAAAACATCCTCTTCCCGAGGGGTACGTCCCCAAGCAGCTTACAGATATCGGACTGCCCTTTCAGGCATCCTCCCAGGATTCCAGGCGTCTTCTTGAGATCCGTACTGCCCAGGCTGCACTTCGCCTGTTTCAAAGTGCCCAAAGAGATGGGTTGAACCTTTATGGTATTTCCGGATACCGTTCCTACCAGTGTCAGAAACAGCTGTATGGGCAGAATCCTTATGTTGCTGCCCCTGGTACAAGCGAACATCAAAGTGGCCTTGCCCTGGATGTTTCCTGCGCAGAAGCAGGCTTTGCTCTCACTGAGGAATTTGCCTTTACCAGCGAAGGATCATGGCTATCCAGAAATGCTTCTCTTTTTGGGTTCATCATCCGCTATCCCAAAGGAAAAGAAAACATTACTGGTTTTCCCTGGGAGCCTTGGCACATCCGCTACGTTACCCGGGCACTTTCCAATTACCTGGCCCTTACCGGTCAAACGCTTGAAGAATACTATGCCCTTCGTCCCTTCTGATCCTACTGCTCCATCTGCCTTCCCAGAAAACCGGCAGCGGTCTGAACCAGAAGCTTTTCACTGTTTCCTATGGTTTCCCTGTCATTTTTCCCGATCAGGATCACACTTCCTATGGCATCTCCAGAGCTTATAATCGGCTGTATGATCTGCGCCAGGGAGTTTTTCACCTGTTCTGTAGTAATGGCCACTTTCTTTCTGTCCTGTGCTCCGGACAGTTTCATTTCCCGTGCAAAGATCACTTCTTCCAATTCACTGCTGATCTCTTTTCCTACATACTCTTTGCTTCCCTGGCCTGCTGCCGCTATCACCTGGTCGTGATCTGTAATACAGGAAACCATTCCCGTTGTCTGCGACAGTACTTCTGCATATTCTTTTGCAAAGGTACTCAGCTCCCCTATTGGTGAATATTTTTTCAGGATAATTTCACCTTCCCTGTCTGTAAAAATTTCCAAAGGCGTACCTTCTTTGATCCGTAATGTCCGCCTGATCTCCTTTGGGATCACAACCCTGCCCAGATCATCGATCCTGCGGACAATTCCTGTAGCTTTCATATAAAAAATCCCTCCTGCTTCTTACATACTTTCCATAATTTGTGCTGTATGGATAGTATGCGAAAAACAAGAGGAATTATGCGTCAAAATCACAGCTTACCAAAATCATAACCTAAAAATCACAATTTACGAAAGTCTTATCAAATCACATCAAATCACAGCCTGCAAAAGTCTTTGCACTTTGCTTCTTTTTGCATTAAAATAAAAAGGAACAACAAAGCATATAGATTTATGCCTCACATCTCTAATATCGAACTTAAGGAGCATTATAAATATGAATACAAATTTATCATTTGCATGCGACTATATGGAGGGTTGCCATCCGGCGATCCTAGAAAAGCTTACAGAAACAAATCTGATCAAAACTCCAGGATACGGACTGGACGATTATACACGTTCTGCCTGTAAAAAGATCAAATCAGCCTGCCGGAAACCGGAGGCACAGGTTTTCCTTCTTACCGGCGGCACACAAACAAATGCCACTGTGATCTCTGCAATTCTTAAAAGCTATCAGGGCGTAGTTTCTGCCAGCACAGGACATATTGCCACACATGAAGCCGGAGCAGTAGAAGCCTGCGGTCACAAGGTTCTTACTCTTCCTTCCCATAACGGGAAGATTGATGCAGCAGAATTATCCCGGTTTCTCGTGGATTACGATCAGGATGCGAACCATGACCATATAGTTATGCCTGGAATGGTTTATATCTCCCATCCCACAGAATATGGCACATTATATTCCCACTCAGAACTTGAAGAGATCAGCCGGATCTGCCGCCAGCACCAGATTCCTTTATACCTGGACGGAGCCAGGCTGGCTTATGCACTTGCCTGCCCCCAAAACGACCTGTCATTGCAAGACCTTGCAGCCCTTTGTGATGTATTTTATATTGGCGGCACCAAATGCGGTGCTTTATTCGGTGAGGCAGTCGTGATCACTGTTCCCGGACTGATTCCTCATTTCTTTACCATTATCAAACAGCATGGTGCCCTGCTGGCCAAAGGCAGGCTGTTAGGTATTCAGTTTGATACTTTGTTTACCAACCATCTTTACGAGCATATCGGGAAGTCTGCCATTTCGGCAGCCGATCAGATCCGGGACATGTTGAAGAGCAATGGATTTCAGCTGTGTTATGATTCTCCCACCAATCAGATTTTCTGCATTATAGATAATTCTGTAATGGATCGTCTCCTGTCCCAGGTTGAATGCATTTTCTGGGAAAAATATGATGATTCCCATACCGTGATCCGTTTCGTAACAAGCTGGGCAACCACTCAGGAGGATGTTCAGAGACTGGGAACTGTTTTGTCTTTTTGTTTTTCCTGATCGTGGAACTTTTTTCTCTGACTGGACAGGTTAAAATACTCACTGGAAATAAACCCATGGGCAACCAATGCCTGAAATACCCGTTCCTGCTCATGGGTCATATCCATCCCCACAGTGGAATTATAGTCTGTGATCACACATCCTGTCTTCTCGATCAGCCAAAACAGTGGTGAATCATCCTGTGGCACCATTTTGAATATCTCATCCGAAGTGTAGGGCAGTAATCCCATCAAAGCCTCCATATGTCCGCCGTCCTGGATCAGCCGGTAATCTCCATCCGGCATAATGATCCCGTCACTAAAATTACTGTCCTGCTTCATCTTGTTCAGAAGCTCTTCTGTTACCTTCATCTATCTTCCCCATTACACATTTTATTTATTAGCTTTTATTTTTTTGCTTTTATTTTTTAACTTTTATTTATTAGCCTTTATTTATATTGTCTTTGATATCGTCTTTTCATCCTTTTGTTTTACTTCTGTATCCAGAAAATGCATCTTCAGGATCCCGTGATAAAATCTTCCATACAGAACCAGTGACATAAGCATAATTCCAGCACAGAAAACGATCAGAAACCAGGCCAGCCCGTCTGGAATCTCCTGCCAGAAAAATAAAACAGTCATCACCAGATACAAAACTACTGTACTAAGCTTCCCGTACCATTTTGCACTGTTGATCTGATCTCTCACCTTCAGAGTCTGATATCCCCAGTAAAGCATGATTCCTTCCTTTACAGCAAATAAAAGGATCATCACCCAAAGTCTTTGATATCTGGAGGAAAGACAGAAAATCATAGACACCTGTGTCAGCTTGTCGGCTACAGGATCCAGCACCTTACCTACATCAGAAACCATGTGAAATCTGCGAGCCACCTTTCCGTCCAACACATCGGTCAGTGCAGACAGTGCCACCACAACAATCGCCTGTTTATAATCTCCTCTTCTGTACAACCATATAATAGCCGGTATCAATAGGATCCTGAACAAACTCATCAGATTGGGAATGGTCATTATGTTGTCTTTTTTCAATCTTTCTCCCATAGCTTCTCCTTTTTCATGTATACTCCTTTTCCATCCGTTACCATATTGTTTCATTCTAACATGAAAAAAAGTTTCGTCAACCTGATAAAAAATAAAAAAAGACTGATAAAATATAAAAAAAGACTTGCTTTTTATAATATTCATGTTATAGTATTCATATGCTTGTTATATAGTTTTGAATACTACATGCAAATGTTTTTGATGCTACGTTATTTTTTTTATATTTTTGATGCCACGTAAATATTTTAAATCATAGAATTCCTGTAATCATTCAAAGGAGGTTTTCACATGAAATTCAAATTAAAAGATCCTGGCAGCGCCATTACTCATGGTATCGCATTTCTGCTTGCAGCGGCGGGCGCAGCACCACTGCTGATCCGTGCAGCTGGCTGTACAGATCACCTGCACCTGGCTGCCCTTAGCATATTTATCCTTACAATGATGCTTCTATATGCAGCCAGTACTATTTACCACTCCGTAGATTCTACCGAAAAAGTCAACCGCAGGCTGCGCAAGATGGATCATATGATGATCTTTGTAATGATCGCCGGCAGCTACACACCTGTATGTCTGATCGTCCTTCATAATCACATCGGCTATATTCTGTGTGCAATGGTCTGGACAGTTGCCATTCTTGGGATCCTTTTCAAAGGCTTTTGGGTAACTTGTCCCAAATGGCTTTCGTCCCTGCTCTATATCGGCATGGGATGGCTGTGTGTACTGGCATTTATGCCGATTTTCACAGCACTTCCAAGAGCAGCCTTTGGCTGGCTTCTTGCAGGAGGGCTGATCTACACAGTAGGCGGTGTGATCTACGCCTTAAAGCTTCCGCTATTTAATTCCAGACACAAGAACTTTGGTTCCCATGAGATCTTCCATGTATTTATCATGCTAGGCAGTGCATGCCACTTCATCCTTATGTATTCCTTCGTTGCCCGCATGCCATTATAAGTTAAAAATCAAGCAGCTCCAGTTTCTGTTTTCTGGTCAGCTGCTTGATTGCATATTCTCTTTGCATTGCTTCCTGCTTCGTCTCATACCCCTCGTAATAAACTAGCGTCACCGGACGCTTTGTGCGGGTGTATTTTGCCCCATCCTGGCCTTTATTATGTGCCTGCAGCCGTTTCCTCAGACAATTTGTCCAACCAGTATACAGGCTTCCGTCTGCACATTTCACCATATAAGTATAATTCATTTATAATCCCTGGCTTTCTATGTAAAGGAATGCCTTGGCATTCCCTTTTTGTAACTGTAAGGATACTGAACTGTTACCCCTTTTCTATATAAAAGCAGCCGGTAAGAAGCGTATCTTATCAGGATTTCCGTAATATCTCTGTTGGCAGGGAAACCGGCCGCATATTTTCCTACCTTCTTTATTATACGTGCTCTCTTACTTTTTGTGAATCCCTATGGCAGATATACGATCGGGTCAATTGGCTTTCCGTCTTTCTTCATTGCAAAGTACAGATTACTACCCTCTTTACTGTAATATTTTGTAGGTGTACCTATATATCCGATGGTTGTACCCTTTTTCACTGTATCACCCTGCTCTACCTGCAGATCTGTCAGCTGACCGTATATCGCCTGATATCCGTTTCCAAGTTCCATAGTAACCGTTGTCCCTGTCTGTGCGTCCTGTGCGATAGTCAGTACCTTTCCATTAACCGCAGACTGGACCGGGGCTCCCTGCACTGCCTGGACAGCAATACCGGAGCTTAATCTGTACTGATCCAGCGTAGGAAAATACGTAGTATTGTCCATGCTGTAATCAATCAGGATATTTCCATTTACCGGCCACTCCATTAATGTATCCTCTGAAAAAAGGATCTCCGGTGCCATGTTTAATGCGGTAGTTCCACTGGCTCCTGTTTCTGCAGCTGCTTCTGCAGACGAAGCAGTTTTGATAACATCTGTCTGTGTCTCTTCTTGTATCAGATTTTCTCCTGCTGTGATGCTGCCACTATCTGTTTCCGCCTGCACCAGACGGGTATCTGCCTGTGCACTGGCCTCCTCTTTTGTCTCGTCTTCCTTGGCATCACTTTCCTGAACACTTTCCATTGGCAGGATCTCCTGAATGATCTCCCCATTTTTGGATGTTCCAAGCTGATACGCACTGATCCCAAGTGCTGCCAGCACAGCCAGCGCCCCAACATTGAAAATAACCTTCATTGTTCTGTTTTTCTTCATATTCTTTTCACCTCTATCATCGTAATCCAGAGCCTGTTCGCTGCTCCACCTGTAATTATAGGGTGTCCAGAAATTTCGCCGGCTATACACCAGCTTTTGGAATCTGTACAATATTTTTTATTTCCATTTCAGGAAAATAAGTCTGAAGAATGTGTTCCCAGCCATATCCTGCTTTTGCCAGACAATTTCCCCCATATTGTGAGTATCCAAGTCCATGACCTTTTCCCTTGCACAAAAAACGATACCTGCTGCCTATTTTCTGCACTTTAAAATCCGCTGAAGCCAACCCAAGTCCGGTACGGAAGGCTTCTCCCTCAACAGGCTTTCCATCTGCCAGCATCCAGCTTACATATCCTTTGGAGTCCCTTTCCCGGATTTCCAGTACCTTGGGCATCTGTGATGCAGGGATATAAAAAGAAGATAAATACTCCTCCGCTTTTTTATCTTCACTGCTGTCCACAGATTTCAGATAGCTGTATTCTTGACTGTGAAAAGCCTCCTGGCCATCCCTGGTGCTTCCACTGCTGATCTGGTGATAGGGAACCAGCTTCAATTCCTCATTCCATGTAAGCACCATATTTTCCGTTTCATGTACCGCTTCCTCATAGCATTCTTCTTTTTTCCGAAAAAAAAGCTCTGGAAATTTTCCGGCTGACATTCCATACTCCCGCCGCTTTATCACAATATCACGCAGGCTGCTGCCCTCATACATTTCATCATAAAAATTGGTTCTTGTGACCACTGCCTGGGCTTTTACTGCTTCCATCTCATATCCTGCAGGTATCTGTCCTTCCAGCATGCAGGCGATCCATTCTTCAGGATCAAAAGTATGTACTGTAAGTGCCTGTTCTGCTCCATTTACTATGATAACCATAAGATACGGGAGTACCAGAAGTACAGGCAGGCTGCATAGGATATTTCTGATCTTTTCCTTCATAAGCTATTTCCCGGTTGTCTTTTTTTCAGTATATGTTTTTTTCTCATAAAATTATACTATGACCGTAATAGCGGTAAGGATTGAATATTGTATCCCTGTCAAAATTGCGGTATACTAAACAAAATAAATCGTAACTGCGAAGTCACTGATCAGTTACCGCAAATCTCACATTTGGGGGTTACATAACCATGACAGCTTTTTTACTGGCACCATTTTATATTCTTGTGAATGTTTATGTGGTTCGTTGGATGATCCGCTGGATGGGTGCCTGCAGCCATATTTTCCAGTCTGCAGTCTTCCGCGCTATATTTATCATTTTTTATATTCTGATAGCCTCTTCACTGCTTACAGGCTTTCTGATCAACAAGCCGGAATTTCTTCACCGCATCCTGAAAACCACTGGCAACTATTTTCTCGGCACATTTCTCTACATTATTTTAGTAATTGTAGTAGGCGACCTTATACGCCTGATCCTTAAGTATGTATTTCATGCCCGATTTCTGGAATTTCGCAGCACCTTCGTGATCACAGGCTTTGTCTGTATGGCACTGATCATTCTCATCAGCGTTTACGGTATCCTGCATGTAGGTACCATCAAAGTAACGCCTTATGAAGTGACCGTCAACAAAAAAGTGAAGGACATGGATTCCCTTAAGATCGTCCTTCTTGCAGATACCCATTTCGGTTACAGCATTAACTGCCGTCATGCCCAGAAAATGGCAGAAAAGATCAATGCCCAGGATCCGGATATTGTCTGCATTGCAGGGGATATTTTTGATAATGATTACGATGCCATCAGCGATCCTGAAGGAGTGTGTAACGCATTGAAATCCATTAAATCCAGATATGGGGTATATGCCTGCTGGGGCAACCATGACCTGGATGAACCGATTCTTGCCGGATTTACTTTTGGCGGAAAGAAAAAAGATCAGGCCGATCCGCGTATGGAGCAGCTGCTTAGAGATGCCAATATTCATCTTCTTACAGACGAAGCAGAATTGATCGATGATAAATTTTATGTTGTAGGACGAAATGATTCTTCCCGTACCCATAAGCTTGGCGGGCAACGACTTTCCCCGGCTCAGCTGACCAAAGACCTTGATCTTGATAAACCGGTTATTTTCATTGACCATCAGCCCAAACAGCTGCAGGAAACTGCAGATGCCGGAGCAGACCTGGATCTTTGCGGCCATACCCATGACGGCCAGATCTTCCCCGGAAATCTTTTTATCCATCTGTTCTGGGAAAATTCATTTGGTTATCTGAAAAAAGACAATATGCACAATATTGTTACTTCAGGTGTAGGTGTGTGGGGACCGGATATGAGAGTAGGCACCAACTGTGAGATCTGCCCCATCACTGTACATTTTCAGTAATGGGACAGCAGTTCATCACCCGCCATAAGGAAAAAGGGACTGTTATTTACTGTTATTTGCTGTTATTTACGGTCCTTTACGATCCTTTCCTTGGTAACAGTAGTAACTCCCTTTCCGCTGTTAGGATATCTGGATGAATATCCCTGGTCTGTCAGGAAAACACAGATCAGGCTTACACATAATACTACAAGCAGCTTGTGATTCATTCGCTGTACCAGATTGTCCAGAAGAGGGGCCAGCACATAAATGATCACCAGGCCTCCTACGCCAAAGATCAGCAGTCCTTCTGCACAGATCCTGCCATTCAGGTTAAGAAAATAACCTGAATAATCCCACCATCTTTTACCGTTTATAAGTTCCAGTACATAGGAAGTAAGATATTCTACCCCACCACAAACCACCATGGTCATTACAAATTCTATTGCAGGATCATTTCGGAACCTGTACAGCAATAACAGGATCAGTACACTCCCGCTTCCATATATCGGCAGCCATGGACCATGTAGAACCCCACGGTTTACTATGGTTCCGTTTGTGATCAGGTGAAGACTGACCTCCCAGATCCAGCCTCCACAGGACATGATAAAAAAGACCATGATCACTGACCATACAGAATAACAGCGCATATAATTGATCTGGGAAAGCCATTGCCTGGTATTCTTATTTTTTTCCGAAAGAGGCCCCAGCCTGGAAGGATAGATCTTGCCTTCATAAGCCTCTCGCAATTCTGTCCCCTGCAGCATTTCCGCCTGCTTCTTTTCAAATTCCCGTTCTTTTTTGTCACCAAAGAATACGATGCCCAGATTCTTGATCATAAATCTGTGGATTCCTCTCATAGAAGCCAAAATGTCTTCTTCGCTTTCCTGTTTCTTGAGCACATCTCCATATGCCATCGAAAGCATTTCCTGTGAAGGTATTTCAAAAAGATACCGGTCATTTAAAAGCTGACTGCCTGGAATTTTCTTTTCTTTTCCTATCTTCCGCAGCCTGGCATAATATTCACACATGGTAGTTTCTTTGTAAGGTCTTGTAATAAGTATACTCACGATCCAGCCTGTAAAGGCTCCCAGAATTTCCCATCCCAAAAAGGAAAGTTCCAGCGTGAACAATTCCCATTTATGCCCATTCATCATCTTTCTGGATAGCGTGATCGTTTCATTTGCTCCAAGCTCCGGATTCTCAGCCACGATATAAGGAACCATAAAATACGAATAGTGTTTGATCAATCCCCCCACGATCGTAAACCACCATAACAATTTATATGTCCGCATCACACACATGGTCAAACTTGCCTGAACCCATTTCCGTACCTTCAGAAGATAAAATACCCTCTGTGTATGGATTTTTTCATAGCGCATGCCTTCCATAAACATACGTACCATGATAACCTTATATACATTGATAAACAAAAACCAAACCAGGAAAACGATCACCAGACTGACTAGTATCAATATGATCACTGCAGCACTGTCCGAGCCAACAATAGAAGAAATCGCCACAGCAATCGACACGATAAATGCTCCGGATGTGATCTTATTTACGATCTTTGAAAGCATTCCCCGGCTATGCCCCAGCACAGCTTTCTTGTTATCCTTTGAGGAGTTTACCTGCTTCTGTATCCGTTCATCTGCCAGACGTCTTCCTTCTTCTCTGTTTCCGTCAAATAAATTCTTCAGAATAGCTATAAACTGACTGCCCATTCCAGGATCTTCCTCATAAATCTCCTCACTTACCGGATCTTTTACTTTGAATGGCAGGTTCAACCTGGCTGTTACTTCTGTCCTGGCAATACTGTAATCTACAAACCTTCCGCCGGAAATGATCATAAGTACTAGACACAGCACCACCCAGATGCCATAATGTTCTTTGACTGAAATTCTTGCCTTTCTTTTTATCATTTTTCTGTAATTCATACTTTTCTCTCCTTCGTATAATATGATTATATAGAAATTGCAGATAAAACACAATATACGTCACAGGATTGTAAGCATATTGAAAGCATATCTTAAGAAAAAGAATATGGTGCCAGGATGGCATTGGGGGATATTATAAATTCCAGAGACATTCATTGCTTTTTTTAAGCAAAATGAGTATAATGCATAAAAAGAGTTGTCTGTCAGTTTTATGATGGCAATAATAAATTCTGATATCAGGAGGTTGTCTATGGCCAAAGAACAACTTGCAGTAGCGGAACTGATCATGAATCTGATCCTTGGAAAAACAGAAAATGTAAGCCGTGTAGAATTTTTTCCGCAAAAGAAAAAATTCCCGGAGGATTTGCCCTATGAACAGCCTTTTCCAAGAGCAACCCCGGAAAGTCAGGGCGTATCTTCCCGCCTGCTTAGTGCTATGATCCGTGAGCTTTACAGCTCCAAATATACAGATATGCATCATCTGATGGTACTGCGACATGGAAAAGTGATCTGTGAATGTAATTTTGCCCCTTATCCGGCCGGCATGTGGCACATTACCCATTCCATGTGCAAAAGCATTACCTCTATGGCTATTGGTCTGCTTGTAAACGAAGGAAAGCTTACCCTGGACGAAAATATATATAAGATTTTTGAGGATCAGCTGAATCCTTTTACCAAGGTGCTCCGTCCCGTCATTACGGTGGATAATCTTCTTACCATGACCAGCGGTGTGACCTTTAACGAATCCGGCATTGTTTCAGGCAATGACTGGCTTGGAAGCTATCTAAACTCCCAGGTTTCAGGCCGCCCTGGCACCACGTTCCAGTACAACAGCCTGAATACTTATGTATTGTCCGCCATTGTTACCAAACGTACCGGCGAAACTCTGACGGATTATCTAAAACCACGGCTTTTTGAGCCTCTTGGGATCACGCGATATCTATGGGAAACTTGTCCCAAAGGGATCACCAAAGGGGGATGGGGACTTTTCCTATGCATGGAGGACATGGCAAAGCTTGGCCAGCTTTACCTGCAAAAAGGCATGTGGAATGGTCAGCAGATCATTCCTGCACCATGGGTAGAAACCTCCACACAGAAGCATACAGACAGCATTCCAGGTACGTTTGGATACGGCTATCAGATCTGGATGGAGCAGCGGCCCGGAAGCTTTGAATTTAATGGAATGCTTGGTCAAAATGTGGTTGTTTATCCGGATATGGACATGGTACTTGTAACCAATGCAGGGAACAACGAGCTGTTCCAGAATTGTGTTATGCTGAATATCATCCGCAAATATTTTCCTGTGGAATATATGCCAGAAGAACAGTTGCCAGAGGACCCAAGTGCTTATGGTATTCTGCAGAAACTGATCGGTTCTATCCAGACCGGCGGTAAAGCTCCTGCCATTCATGGCGGCTGGCCTAAATCAGCCAGAATATCTGCCAGATATCCAGGAAAACCTTGTACTATAAACTGCCAGCCGGATCCGTATACTATGTTCAGACAGCTTAATGGACGAACTTATCAGCTTTCTCCACAATCTGTTGGCCTTTTTCCACTGTTTATACAGGTTTTCCACAATAATATGACGGAGGGGCTGAGGGAAATTTCTTTTTCCTATGAAAAAGGCATATTTTACGTACTGTTTCTGGAAGGTGATACCCTTCACCAAATCCCGGTAGGTTTTTCAACTGCCAGACAGACCTGGCTCACGATCCATGAAGAGCCTTACCTGATCGCCACATCCGGTGAATTCACCTCTGACGAAAATGATATCCCTGTACTTAAGCTTACCCTTACCTTTCTGGAGGAGTGTGTCAGTCGAAAGATCCAGATCTTTTTCCAGGACGAACAGATCCAGATCCGCTTCCTGGAAACACCTGGCAAGGGAATGATCATGGAAGGGCTGGAATCTGTAACAGAGGAACTGGCCAACAAACTAATTTTTGCCACTTTCCGGGATAATGGCGGCATGACAGTAGTACACAGACTCATGGAAGGTACCATCGAACCAGTGGTACAGGGTACTCTATGCCCCCAGAAGATTATAAGCAGTCAGGAGCAACCGTCATGATTTCCAGGAAATTGCGTCTGGTAATCACCTTTTCTTCTACAACTGATGCACTACTTCTGGAACAGTCCTGTAAAGAAAAACAGATTTCCGGTGGTCTGATCCCGGTGCCCAGGATGATTTCTGCCAGCTGCGGACTGGCCTGGAGTACAGATGTTAATAATGAAAAGAACATTCAGACGCTGCTCGACTATATCCAGGTTCAGCCGGAAGGTATCTATCAATGCATGATTTAAATTCAAGCATCAGTTATCAAGGTCAAAAACCGCATACATTTGATCATATGCGGATGATTTATAACATAAAGGAGTAAAAAAAATGGAAAAAATTACTTTTGATGCAAGAGGTATGGCATGCCCTCTTCCAGTTGTAAATGCCAAAAAGAAATCTGAGGAAATGCAGCAAGGTGGTTCTCTAACCATTCTTGTAGACAATGAGATCGCTGTACAGAATCTGCTTAAATTTGCTGCCAGCCGTGGATTTGAAGCCGTTTCCAGCAAAGAAAACGAAACAAATTATTCTGTAACTATGGAAGTGACAGCTTGTTCTCCAAGCTCCTCAGAAGCTGCTGTTTGCAGTCCGGATGCCCGTAGACAGGGAACTGTGGTAGTTCTTTCTGGAAACACTATGGGTACTGGTGATGAAAAGCTTGGAAAGGCCTTAATGAAAGCTTTTATTTTTGCCCTTACAAAACAGGATGTACTTCCGGAAACCATTCTATGTTACAATTCCGGGGCTTATCTTACCTGTACCGGATCTGATTCCCTGGAAGATCTGAACACTTTAGAGACACAGGGTGTAAAGATTATGACCTGCGGCACCTGCCTTGATTTCTATAATCTGAAGGAACAGCTGCAGATCGGTACTGTTACTAACATGTATGAAATTGTTGAAACAATGGAAAAAGCCGGTTCGATCATCCGGCCATAAATATGGAAAAAAAATAATCCGTAAGTCCTTTGTTTATAAGGATTTACGGATTTTCTTTTTCATGAGACATCGGGGATTCGAACCCCGGACAACTTGATTAAAAGTCAAGTGCTCTACCAACTGAGCTAATATCCCATATTCTTTTCGTTAGCTTTTTTAGTCAAAGCTAATGCCCAGAGCCGGAATCGAACCAGCGACACGAGGATTTTCAGTCCTCTGCTCTACCAACTGAGCTATCTGGGCATAAGTAGCGGGAATAGGATTTGAACCTATGACCTTCGGGTTATGAGCCCGACGAGCTTCCAGACTGCTCCACCCCGCGGCATTATTAAATTAGAAATTAAAAAGCCGATGATCGGACTCGAACCGATAACCTGCTGATTACAAATCAGCTGCTCTGCCAATTGAGCCACATCGGCACGTAACCGTCTACTGGCCACTTATGAATAATTATTTATTCAAGTGGATGGAGAAGGATTCGAACCTTCGAAGGCGTTGCCAACAGATTTACAGTCTGCCCCCTTTGGCCACTCGGGAATCCATCCATGATATCTATGGGACCTATAGGGCTCGAACCTATGACCCTCTGCTTGTAAGGCAGATGCTCTCCCAGCTGAGCTAAGATCCCATATTATTTAATTCGCTGATTACAGCAGCGACCCGGAAGAGACTCGAACTCTCGACCTCCGCCGTGACAGGGCGGCGCTCCAACCAACTGAGCCACCGGGCCAGATTATTGTACCTTCAAAACCACATACATGCTGACATCCTTTGGAATCTTTTACCTGCTTTTTGGTCAAGCCCTCGACCGATTAGTACTGGTCAACTCCGTACATTACTGC
>NZ_JAAITU010000005.1 GCF_013304385.1 Blautia glucerasea | reverse complement strand
TACCATAGAAGACCTTGCTGTTATTAGCTATTTACAGAAAAAGTTTCACACACTCGTTTTTACTGTGACACAAAAAAATCCTGAACGCCTTGACTTGAAGGCATTCAGGCTCCTAAGGAAACAGGGGATGAGAGAATCGAACTCCCACCAAAGGTTTTGGAGACCCCTATCATACCATTTGACCAATCCCCTATATTGTTGTAATTATTGCTTATGTTGGGATTATACATGCAAAACCTGAGATTGTCAAGCAATACCAAGATAGCAATAACTGTAATTACAGGATAGAACAAACTTCATTATAAAATTGCATTATAAAACCAGTACAAGCAGACAAATGTAATAGTAACGGAGAGTGTGGGATTCGAACCCACGTGCCCTTGCGGACAACCGCATTTCGAGTGCGGCGCGTTACGACCACTTCGCTAACTCTCCATATGAAAACAGCAAACAATGAAAACAGCATACAATCTGAAAGGATAACATATAACAACACACATCCCTAAAGACTTCTCTGCATTTTTGAAGATTACATCAGAATCATGGATCAACGCTGCTTTTGCTGTGACCGTTCTTTATTATATCCGTATTCAGGAAAAAGGTCAATTCCTTTTTCATGAATGATGTGTTTATGGGTTTTTACTATATTTTTTATTTTTGGTAGGGTTTATATGGGCGACTGGGGATTGACGAAAAGGGGTGTATTGTAATATGATAAAGAATAACTTATTTAGAAACATCCCTTGAGGAGGCTGAAATGAACGACAAAAAGACATCCATTCTAAGTGCGGTAGAACATCTTACCAAGAATTACCATGATGAAGAGCTGTTTTTGCCAAGAAGCAAAAAAGAGCTTCCTGACAGATCTGCAGTAGTTGATATAGTGAGAGAATTAAAAACTGTGATCTTTCCAGGATATTTCGGGAATGATTCGGCAGCAGCTATGTTTCCGGAACATTATCTTGGGCACGTGATGAATGATCTGTACGATCGTCTGGAAAGACAGATCAAGATCGCTTATTTATATATGGGCGAAGAGCAGGCAGATGAGAGAGCAGCAGAAGTGACCGGCAGCTTTTTCATGGAGCTTCCGCATGTTCAGAAGATGCTCTTGAAGGATGTTCAGGCTGGATTTGACGGGGATCCTGCAGCCAAGAGCAGAGAGGAGATTATTTTCTCTTATCCCGGTTTTCTGGCCATCTATGTGTATCGGCTGGCACACATCCTTTATACAAGTGAAGTACCCTTTATTCCCAGGATTATGACAGAGTATGCCCATAGCAGCACTGGGATTGATATCAATCCAGGTGCGACTATAGGAGAATACTTCTTTATTGACCATGGAACAGGTGTGGTAATCGGAGAGACCACTACTATCGGCAATAATGTAAAACTATATCAAGGTGTAACTCTGGGTGCCTTATCTACCAGAATGGGGCAGCAGCTTGCAAATGTTAAGAGACATCCTACTATTGGGGACAATGTGACCATATACTCCAATTCCACCGTATTGGGTGGTGAGACTGTGATCGGTGAGAATACCATCATTGGAGGAAATACATTTATTACGGAGTCTATTCCTGCCAATACTAAGGTAAGTGCTAAGAGTCCTGAGCTTGTGATCAAGAAGCCCAGAAGTCAGATGGCGGCCACCAATGTATGGGACTGGGAGAACTGATGGCGTTGTTTATGATGATCTTAAGATTAGGAGCCTGTTGTAGTATCGGCTCCTTTTTTTGCGCCTTCAGTGTAGATTATTAACTACAAAAAGGGAAATAATAACTATAAATCCAGATGGCATTATGGTATTATAAAAAGAATCCTATGCCCATGGGCTGAAAAGACAAAGGAGATGTGAAATATGAGATTTTCTGAGATTCCTTATGAAAGACCGGACATTCCGGCTGTGGTAGAAGAAGGTAGGAAGCTGATCGAGAAGGCTGCCCATGCAGCCAGTGGGGAAGAACAGTTTGCCATTCACCAGGAAATATGGAAAAAGCTGTACCATGTAATGACTATGTACACGATTGCCCAGATACGAAGAGACGGGGATGTAACAAACGCATTTTACGAAGGAGAAAAAGAGTATTATGACCAGAAAATGCCAGAGGTCGAGGCACTGACGGATGAGTATAATAAGGTGCTTTTCAAAACTCCTTTCAGATCCTATATGGAAGAAAAACTGGGAGCAGTAGCATTTCGCTCTATGGAGCTTGAGATGAAATCTTTTGATGAGAAACTGATCCCGTTAATGCAGGAGGAAAATGTTCTGGCGACCAGGTACAGTAAACTGATCGCTTCTGCATCTGTGGACTGGGAAGGAGAAGAACTGAATCTTTCCCTGCTCCAGAAATATATGAAAGCCAGCGACAGGGATACCAGAAAGAAGGCCTGGGATAAATTCTCTGCATTTTTTGAAGGAAAACAGGATGAGATCGATGAGATCTATGACCTTATGGTGAAAAATCGCACTGCACAGGCAAAGCTTCTTGGCTTTGAGAATTATATTGATATGGGATATTGCAGGATGAACCGCAATTCTTATACGAAAGAGGATATTGCCAGTCTGCGTGAGCAGATCAAGAAGACTTTTGTACCTTTTGCATCCCAAATGCATGAAAGGCGCAGGGAACGCCTTGGAGTGGACAGCCTGACTTACTATGATGCAGGTGTTTATTTCAAGCAGGGAGACCCGGCACCAACAGGTACACCACAGGAGATCCTGGAGAGTGGCAGGAAAATGTATTCTGAGATGTCAGAGGAGACCAGAGACTTTTTCAATATGATGATGGACTGGGAGCTGTTTGACGTATTTGGACGGAAGAATAAGGCTACCGGTGGATATATGACAGAGATTTCCGATTACGGAGTACCGTTCATTTTTGCTAATTTTAACGGCACAAGCGGAGATGTGGATGTGATCACTCACGAATGCGGACATGCATTTCAGTATTATGTATCAGCAAAAGATCCTATCCCGGAGCACAACCGGTATCTGACCATGGAAACAGCAGAGATCCATTCCATGTCCATGGAATTTTTTGCTGAACCATGGATCGAACTGTTCTTTGGCGAAAAAGGAAATGATTACAGACAGATGCACCTGGAGGATGCCATTGCCTTTGTACCATACGGAACCATGGTAGATGAATTCCAGCATATTGTTTATGGCAATCCGGATATGACTCCAAAAGAACGCCGGGATGCGTGGAAGCAGTTGGAGAAAGAATACTGGCCACACCTTGACATTACAGGCTGCGGTTTTATGGAAAAAGGTGCATACTGGCAGAGGCAGCATCATATTTTTGAACTGCCCTTTTATTATATTGATTATGTTCTGGCACAGCTTTGTGCTTTCCAGTTTAAGATCAAAATGGACAAGGATCATGGAGCTGCATGGGCAGATTACATGAAGCTTTGCAAATTGTCTGCAAGCCGTTTCTATCCGGAACTGCTGAAAGAATCCGGGCTTAACGTACCTTTTGAACAGGGATGTATTTCAAAGATCGTAGATGAGATCCGGAAAAAGCTTGACCTGTGATAAAGGAGACAGAAATACATTCATGAAGAAATATAGAAATGATTACCGGAAAAAAGGAAACCGTTATGAGTATACCGGACAGTGGTACAGAACCAGGCTTTCAGAACAGGAACTGAGAAAAACAGTTTTGTCTTCTATGATCCTGGGCATCCTGGCGCTGGGCTTTTATATTGGCGGTATGTGCCTGAATAATGACGGCAGCCGGGTTGCCTGGGTTCTTCTGCCGTTTGTATTCCAGCTTTTACCAGTTGCTTATGTAATTGCCGGCAGCGGTGCTTTATATCTGCGGATCCGCCAAAATGGAGAGAATACTTCTGCATTGGTAGAGATCCCGCAGGCACATAAAAAGGATCTAAGCAGGGCAGATTATGAAAAACAGGTAAAAAGACCCTGGCGGTGCAGTCTGGGAATCCTGATCCTTGGCTGTGGAAGCTTTGTGTCTGACCTGATCTTCATTTTCCTGGATCCGAAGCAGCGTGCAGTATCTGCTGAATATTTATTTGCAGCAGATTCCTTTGTACTTATTCTGTTTGGGATCATTCTCACTGTCAATAACAGGAAAATAAAAGGCAGTTTTGAAAAGCTTTCCTAAGAATCCAGAATCAGGTAATCATGGTAATAATTGATGGATAAAAACAGAAAAGTTGCTATTTGCTAATCAAGAAAAACATGTTACAATGGATTTACTTCAAAACGTAACAAAAAATACCAGTGTACATGTTTGGTATTGGCAAATAGTTACAAATAACAAAAGGAGGATTAAGGATGAGGAAAAAAAGGTTAATGGCTCTGTTGCTATCAGGAGTTATGGCAGCAACAATGTTCAGTGTTCCTGTATTTGCAGAAGAAGCTGACACAGAAACAGCTACAGAAGGAAAGGACACAGGTTCTGACACACCTCTCGTTGTTGGACAGACGAATTTCTCTGAGAAGTTCAGCGGATTTTTCTGTGAGGCAGTGCCGGATCAGCAGATTGCAGATATTGTTGGTGCATATCTGTTTGATACAGACAGAAGCGGTGCAGTGATCTACAATGGTATTGAGGGTGAGACCCATGAATACAATGGTACAGACTACACCTATACAGGCCTGTCCGATGTTACTGTTACACAGAATGAGGATACTACTGTTTATAATTTTAAACTGAGAGATGATGTTACCTTTTCAGATGGTGAGCCACTTACAGCGGATGACCTGATCTTTACTCTGTATGTATTTGCAGATACTGATTATGATGGTGGTGCTACCCTTTATTCTACCAATATTAAAGGACTGAAGAATTACCGTCTGAACTCTACAGTAGCAGATTCCATTACGGATGAGGATGTAGAGAATGTATTAAACGATATGCCGGATGAGCTGGCTGAGAAGGTGAAATCAGACCTGATCATGCCTCTGCTTTCCTCTGAATACGACTGGGCTGAAAGTGACTGGGAGTCTTATAAAGAGGATTATCAGGTGAACAGTGCAGCTGAGTTCTTTGTAATGCTTTACGCAAAGGACCAGGATTACTCCGCAGATGATAAGGACCGAGATACCATCCTTAACGATATTGCAGATCAGTACGGCACAGATTACAAGGCACTTGCTGCTGCATATGGAGATGAAGCATACTTTGATGAGGATATTACCAATCTTGCTACAGAATATCTGGTAGAGCAGAAGACTGCTGCAGGAGAAGGCGAAGAAGTTACTAATATCGAAGGTATCAAGAAGATCAATGATTATGAAGTTGAGGTAACAACAGACGGATTTTCTGCAACAACCCTGTACAACCTGGGTGTGATTGTAGAGCCGCTGCATTACTATGGAGATACTTCTCTTTATGATTATGACAATAACAAGTTTGGTTTCACAAAGGGAGATCTTTCTTCCATCCGCGAGAAAGGAAATACTCCTCTTGGCGCAGGTCCGTACAAGTTTGTGAAATACGAGAATAAGACAGTTTATCTTGAGGCAAATGAAAGCTATTACAAAGGCGCTCCTAAGATCAAGAATCTTCAGTGGCGTGAAACATCAGAGGCAGACAAGATCGCAGGTGTTCAGCAGGGTACCATCGACCTTTCTGATCCTTCAGGAAGCAAGTCAGCTTTTGAACAGATCGAGAGCATTAATGGTAATGGCAGTCTGAATGGTGACAAGATCATGACCAATACTACAGACAATCTGGGATATGGATACATCGGTCTTAATGCTGCTACCATTAACGTAGGAAATGAGCCTGGTTCTGATGCTTCTAAGAACCTTAGAAAAGCAATCACAACCATTCTTTCCGTATATCGAGACGTATCCATTGATTCCTACTACGGAGATGCTGCATCTGTGATCAATTATCCGATCTCCAATACTTCCTGGGCAGCACCTCAGAAGTCCGATGCAGATTATCAGGTGGCATATTCTGTGGATGTTGAAGGCAATCCGATCTACACAGATGAGATGACAGATGATGAGAAATTTGACGCTGCACTTCAGGCATCCCTTGGATACTTTGAGGCAGCAGGTTACACAGTAGAAGATGGCAAGCTGACAGCAGCTCCGGAAGGAGCAAAGCTTACTTATGAGATGACTATTGGTGCATCCGGCTCCGGTGATCACCCAAGCTTTGCAATCCTTACAGATGCAAAACAGGCTCTTGAGAAGATTGGATTTACTCTTGAGATCAATGACGTAACAGATGCAAATATTATGTGGGATAAATTAAATGCAGGTACTGCTGAAATGTGGGCAGCTGCATGGCAGGCAACCGTTGATCCGGATATGTATCAGATCTATCATAGTGACAGTGTAAAGAGTAACTATTATCACATTAACGATGCTACCCTGGATCAGGATATTATTGATGCCCGTTCTTCTGCTGATCAGGAATACAGAAAGTCTGTCTACAAACAGTGTCTGGATATTATCCTTGACTGGGCAGTAGAGGTTCCGATTTATCAGAGACAAAACTGCATTATCTACAGCCCTGAGCGTCTTAATGCAGATACCTTTACAAAGGATGTAAGTACATTCTATTACTGGTATAAAGATATTGAGACAATGGAAATGAATTAAGGTTTTGCAGCATTTGGGAAGGGGGCGCAGATGCCCCCCTTTCTTTGCAGACATGCTTTAATGACAATCAGAAAGGACAGTTTTAATGAAGAAATTTGTAGTACGGCGTGTACTTCTTGGAGCGCTGATCCTGTTCTTCGTTTCCCTTATCATTTATTCTATAGAGAGAAGCCTTCCTACTTCCTATGTAGAAGGCCGTGCCAGAGATATGTCCATGAAACAGGGGGCAAAGCCTTATGATGAGCTTGTGGCAGAATTAAATGCTTCTTACGGTTTGGACAAGCCTGTGATAGAAGGATATTTCAGCTGGCTTTCAAAGGCTGTAAAAGGGGAATTTGGAGAATCCTGGATCTTCCATCAGCCGGTAACACAGAAATTTTCCAAGGTAATCTGGTATTCCTTTGCCCTGGGACTGGCAGCATTTCTATTGGAGATTCTTATCGCCATCCCATTGGGAATATTGTCAGCTACCAAACAGTACAGCAGGGTGGACTATGCAGTGACCGTTTTTGCCCTGATCGGTATTTCGTTACCTTCATTCTTTTTTGCTACCATCCTGAAATATATCTTTTCCATTAATCTTAAATGGGTAGACCTGTACGGAATTGTAAGCCGTATGCATGAATCCTACGGATCTGTTGGGAAAATTCTGGATATGGCAAAGCATATGATTCTTCCTGTGGTTACACTGACCATTGTAAGCGTAGGATCTTTGATGCGTTATACAAGAACCAATATGCTGGAAGTACTGAACGCGGATTACATCCGTACAGCAAGGGCAAAAGGTGTTCCGGAGAAAAAGGTAATCTATCATCATGCATTCCGTAATACTCTGATCCCGATTATTACAATTTTGGGAAGTACACTTCCAAGCCTGTTCGCAGGTGCTATGATCACAGAAACACTATTCCAGATCCCGGGGATCGGATATACTTCTTATCAGGCACTGACCCAGGGAGATATTCCGTTTACTATGTTTTATATGGTATTTCTGGCATTCCTGACACTGACAGGAAATCTGATCGCAGATATTCTCTATGCAGTGGCGGATCCAAGAGTAAGAATAAATTAGGAGGAAAAACATGAGCAAAGATTCTGAAAAAAAGATTGATCAGCATGTCAGTACCTCCCAGGCGTTGGATGATGAACAGCGTGTGAAAGTTCTTTCACCGGGAATGCTGGTAATGAAACGATTTTTCCGTAATAAGCTGGCTATGGCAGGACTTGTGATCCTGATCGCCATGTTTTTGTTTTCGTTTGTAGGTGGCGTGGTCAGTCCATATGGAGAAAGTCAGGTTTTCCGTAAGACGGAATATGTATGGAAGGATTATGCAGGCGCTACAGACAATGACGCATATATCTTTACTGTAAAAGAAGGGATGAATTTTCCTGCTGCTGCCCAGCAGAAATTTATTCTTGCAGTAAATCAGGAGCAGGAGTCCTTTGCCACAAATGATGCAGAGTATGGACTGGAGAAAAAAGGAGATGTTTATTACCAGATCACATCTGCTGAGCCTGTGGCTACAGTACTGACACTAAAAGGAAAATCATCCTATAAAGAAGCTGGCAGCACACCTGTTACAGATGAGATCAAGGAAGGATATACGGAGGCTTTGGAGGCTGGCGAAGATAGCTTTGAAGTGGATGGAGTGACTTATTCCATTACAAAAGCCGGACGTCAGGATATGATCTCTGTTTCCGGTGTGATCGGCATAGCCACAAAGAAGGTTTTTAATGCTGTATCTCAGGAGGATGCACCAGGATTTGGTTTTCAGGAGGCAGCACTTGGTGCAATTGCAGAGGATAAGTCTTCTTTTGAATATGAGGATACAAAGTATGAAATGCAGTCTCTGAAAGGACAGGCAGTGGAGATCCTGAAGGAAGGACAGGTATATGCAACCATATCTTCCCTTCTTGTTTCCC
This sequence comes from Blautia glucerasea, assembly GCF_013304385.1. Lineage (GTDB taxonomy): Bacteria > Bacillota > Clostridia > Lachnospirales > Lachnospiraceae > Blautia_A > Blautia_A ammoniilytica. Next base: position 127,343 of record NZ_JAAITU010000005.1, on the reverse strand, counting down.
CTCAGACAGCCGGCAGCTTCCTTTCACTTCCTTTTAAAGAAGCAGTTGAAGAGGCTATCCTTGAGAAAGCCGATACCTTTACAGCAATAAATGAAAAGGGAGAGGAAGAGAAATATCAGCTTCAGAGAAAGAATACACAGTATGTGGTTCGCAGCCAGAAAAAGACTACAGTTAATGATACATTCCACTCCCCGGACAGTAAACACTGGGCCGGTACAGACGGAAACGGTATGGACATGCTTACAAGGCTGATGTATGGAGGACGTATTTCACTCCTGATCGGGTTTGTGGTAGTCATTATTGAAGTAGTGTTGGGTGTGATCATTGGTGGTATTTCAGGCTATTTCGGAGGCTGGGTGGATACCATACTGATGCGTTTGGTAGATGTAGTAATTTGTATTCCAGCAATGCCGTTATATATTATCATTGGATCTGTAATGGATTATTACAAGATTGATCCGCGTATCCGTATTTATGCACTTTGTGCAATACTGGGTGTGATCGGATGGCCATCTATTGCGAGAATCGTCCGTGGTCAGATCCTGTCTCTTCGTGAGCAGGAATTTATGGTTGCAACAGAGGCTACAGGTATTCGGATTTCCAGACGTATTTTCAGACATCTGATCCCCAATGTTATCCCACAGCTTATCGTATTTGCAACCATGGGGCTTGGAGATGTTATCCTTATGGAGGCTACCTTAAGCTTCCTTGGAATTGGTGTTAAATTCCCCTACGCATCCTGGGGAAATATTGTAAATGCGGTCAATGACGTTTATGTACTTACAAACTTCCCGTTTGTGTGGATTCCTGCCGGATGTCTGATCTTGCTTACAGTTCTTGGATTTAACTTTGTAGGCGATGGACTTCGGGATGCATTTGACCCCAAGATGAAACGGTAGGTGAGAGAGTATGGCATTATTTAAAAAGAAAAACGCAAATTATATCTCAGCTAAAGAAACAAAAAGGATTTCCAGGGAAAATCGGAAGATCACAGATGAGATGGAAAAGAAACGGAATCGGAAGAATATTCCAGAGTCAGAATATCTGTCCCAGATGAAGAACCCGGAGAATGTAGTAGAATTTGATGATGTGCACACCTATTTCTTTACAGATATAGGGACTGTGAAGGCTGTAGACGGAGTCAGCTTTGATGTACCGCAGGGAAAGACGGTGGGGATCGTAGGTGAGTCCGGCTGTGGAAAGTCTGTTACCAGCCTTTCCCTGATGCAGCTGGTACAGCGTCCTCAGGGCCAGACCGTGCAAGGTGAGATCAGGTTTAATACAGGGGATAAGGTTTACAATATTGTGAACACACCTACCAGCGTGATGCAGAAGCTGAGAGGCAATGAGATGGCAATGATCTTTCAGGAGCCTATGACTGCACTGAATCCTGTTTTTCGTATTGGAGAGCAGGTGGACGAGATCACTATGCTTCACAATCCGGAAATGCCAAAAGCCCAGGTAAAAGAAAGAACACTGGAAATGCTGAAATTGGTTGGGATCGCAAACTGTGAGGGCGTCTATAAAATGTACCCACATGAACTTTCAGGTGGTATGCGCCAGCGTGTGTGCATTGCTATAGGGCTTGCATGTAATCCAAGACTGATCATTGCGGATGAGCCCACCACAGCCCTGGATGTGACTATACAGGCGCAGATCCTTGACCTTATGAGAAACCTAAAGGACAAGATCAATTCATCAATTATGCTGATCACACATGATCTGGGCGTGATCGCTGAAATGGCAGATTACGTGGTGATCATGTACGCCGGAAGAGTAGTGGAAAAAGGAACTGCAAGGGAGATCTTCAATACACCTTCTCATCCTTATACCATTGGCCTTATGCGTTCCAAGCCTGTGGTAGGTAAGAAAGTGGATAAGCTGTACAGTATCCCTGGCAAGGTGCCTAATCCGATCAACATGCCGGATTACTGTTATTTCCGCGACAGATGTGAGCTGCGGTGTGAAAAATGCCAGGGCTCTTATCCGGGAGTGATCCGCCTCAGTCCTACTCATGAAGTAAGCTGCTATCGCTACCAGGACCGCCCGGAGGAAGGCTGGCTGGTAAAAGAACATCCTGGAGAGGAGGGAAAGATCAATGAGTGAGAAAACAGAAAAACAGGATTATATTCTGCAGGTATCCCATTTGAAGAAATATTTCCCTATCAAAGGCGGGATGTTTGGAAAGCAGATAGGTGCTGTAAAAGCAGTAGATGATGTTTCCTTCAACATAAAAAGAGGAACCACCATGGGATTGGTAGGAGAATCCGGCTGTGGAAAATCCACCACAGGAAGGACTCTGCTCCGGCTTATCCCCAAAACAGATGGAACCGTACTTTTCAATGGAAAAGATATATACAGCATGGATCATAAGGAACTGCGGGATCTTCGTACAAAAATGCAGATCATTTTCCAGGATCCCTACTCATCATTGTCTCCCAGACTTCCGGTAGGAGAGATCATTGGAGAGGCAGTCAGGGAGCATAAGCTGGTTCCAAAGGAAGAATATGATGAATATTTAAATAAAATCATGGATGATTGTGGGTTACAGACATACCACAAGGACAGATATCCCCATGAATTTTCCGGTGGGCAGAGACAGCGTATCTGTATAGCAAGAGCACTGGCTCTGAATCCTGAATTTGTTGTATGTGATGAGCCTGTATCGGCTCTGGACGTGTCTGTTCAGGCCCAGATCATCAATCTGTTAAAAGAACTTCAGGAAAAAAGAAACCTTACGTATTTGTTCATTTCACACGATCTGTCTGTGGTTGAGCATATTTCAGATACCATTGGCGTTATGTATCTGGGAGGACTGGTGGAAACCGGAAGTACAGAGGATATTTTTGCAAAGCCGCTTCATCCTTATACTGAAGCACTGTTTTCCGCAATCCCAATGCCGGATCCGGATCTGCAAAGAAATCGGATCATTCTTGAAGGAAATATCCCTTCACCGGCTAATCCACCGTCAGGATGTAAATTCCATACCAGATGCAGGAAATGTATGGAGATCTGTAAGACTAAGATACCAGAAGCAAAGGATATGGGGAATGGACATATGGTTCGCTGTCATCTTTACGATTAAAGATACCGGCAATGGATCTATGCTGTGTGTCAGAGAAGATTCTGGCATGCAGCTGGCTTCATGGCCATGGCGTATACTTATGTTATGCATATGGGATCAGGAGGCAGAAGATGGGAAAAAGACAAAAAGACGAGTTGCCGGATTATACAGTAGCTAACATGGATGTGGATGGGATGCCCTGGAATACAGGCAGGAAGAAGTTTTCTGTACAGGATCAGGAATTAGATACAGAGGAAAAAGAGCCTTTGACAAAAGCAGAAACAAAGGCTGTGATCTGGCTGTCACTAAAGGCCGGACTTGTAATAGGCGGTGTGTTTATAGGTGCTGCAGCCCTGTTCCTTCTGTTCTGCGTTTACGTCTGGTTAAGGTGAATTTTTTGACTTGTATAAAAAAATAAAAAAATTCAAAAATAGTGTTGACAAATGAATGATTATCGGATATACTAATCATCGTTGCAGCGGTAAACAAAAGCACATAACAAAGTGTGCGGGTGTAGTTCAATGGTAGAACACCAGCCTTCCAAGCTGGATACGTGGGTTCGATTCCCATCACCCGCTTATGCGATAGTGGCGTAGTTGGTAACGCGCGACCTTGCCAAGGTCGAGACCGCGGGTTCGAGCCCCGTCTATCGCTTTTTTTATTTAAAGATGATTAATGAATGATTGTAAAAAGAGCATGGAGAGATTCTGATAAGTTTCTCCGTGCTCTTTTTTTATTCTATTTCTTTTTTATTGGAATGCCTGGATACATTTCTGTTCGCAATCATCAAGTGAAAATACGAAAATTATCGAAGGCTATTATTGGGTTTTTTACATGTCTAATGTCAGTAAGGCTGCTTCTAATTGCCTTTTGGCATCAAAGAGAATCTGCTTAAATGTATCTGCGTTTACGGTATTTTGGTAAATGGGAAAAGATACAGAAAGGGCAGCGATTACATTTCCAATACGATTGCAGATAGGAACGGCAATGCAGCGTACATATGGTGAAGATTCCTCCGCCTCATAGGCTATGTGTGTTTTGCGTACTTCTTCTATTTGTTTCTCCAATTCATCTAAAGAAGTAATAGTGTGTTCGGTTATAGCTTCTAATTTATAATTTTTATATAATTCATCTAATTCTGCTTTAGAAAGTCCTGATAAAAGGGCTTTTCCGATAGCTGTAGCATGAGCGGGAATGCGTTTACCTGTATGTGATACAATGCGAAGTGGCTGATTACTGTCGAATTTATAAAGGTAAATGGTATCATGATCGTTCAGAATTCCAAAATGTGTTGTTTGATTACAACGTATAGATACATTTTCGACAATATCTTTAGCTACAGAATAAAAAGGATTTGTAGAAAGATAGGCATTGCCGACTTCGAAACACTGTAAACCAATTCGATATTCATTATAGTTTTCTTTTTTTTGCAAAAAATTCATGTTACACATGGTCTGTACCAGGTTATGGACAGAACTTTTGGGTAAATCAGTAATGGTACAGATTTCTTTAAATGATACACCCTTTGGTTGTTTTGATATATATTTCATGATCTCTAAAGCACATTGTAAAAGTCGATGATTTTTTTGCTCCATACTGAAAAACCTCCCTATAATTACTTAGAATAGTATAAATGAAAACTGTTCATATATACAATAATATATAAAACTGGGGAGAAATTCAAGTGGGTGATTTAATTTTTATGGGAATACCAGGTTAATTCTTTGCGCCCCATCATCAGCATTATATGTGAGAATATAAGAAAAATGGGGGTTGGGTGATGAACTGAAACAATATTTGGAATGTGAAATGTGAGGTGTGGAATAACTGTTCATATATATAACATGTAGTGATTTTTGTAAATAATAGTAAACTTGAATATATGTGAAATATAGACAAAATTAATGTGAAAAAAATGGTAAAAATAAGAATATTGACAGCTTAACCTTATTATGCTAATATTTATATAAACATAATCCGGATATGTAAATAACGTTCATATATAAGAACAGCTAGGAGGTTAAATGGAACGGGGAATATATGGAGTTACACTGACTACTTTTGACAGTAATGGGCAGTTAAATATGGAAGCACTATATCAGGAACTTATTTATTGCAGAGATACGAGTGTGAAAGGTCTTCTTATGTGTGGCTCAACGGGAGAATTTGTTTATATGAACGCTGAGCAACAGAAGCAAGTTCTTGCAGCAGGTATGGAGGTGGCTGGAAAAAATAAGATTTTAATTGGGGGAGCAAGTGCACCTACGGAAGAAAGTGTGCTGAATCTTTTGAAGTACATGGATAAAATTGGATATCAATATGCACTTATATGTCCTCCGTATTATTTTCCTCAGACGCCGGAAAATGTATTGGATTTTTATAGAACCATATCTAAAAAAGCTCCGCCAAGAATAAGAATTCTTATGTATAATATTCCGTTTTGTGCACCTGAAATTCCATTGCAATATATGGAAGAACTTCTTGCTATTCCAAATATTATTGGGTTGAAAGATAGTAGTGGTAATATTTTGTATTTATCGAAGGTGATGGGGGTGGTCAAAGACAAAAGACCAGATTTTCATGTCTTTACAGGACAAGATGCTTGTTTTTTGCCGGCGCTTACTCTTGGAGTATCGGGATGTATATCGGCACTGAGTTGGATGTTTGATAAAGAAGAAAATGAGATTCTGGAATCATACCATCAAAGAAATTTGGAAAGAGCATCAGAGATTCAAATGAACATTATACAACTTGTAAGGCATTTGGATGGGATTTCGTTTCCGGAAAACTATCGTATTTTATCAAAGGTTATAGGCGTGGATTCAGGTGAAATACAGCGTCATTTTTATAATTTAAACGATGTATTTTGTTATCCGTGGATTGAGCAGACGACAATTTTGGTGCAGAAGTTGAGGATGAGCTAAAGAAAAGTATAATAGAACAGGAGGGTTTGGTAATGAAAAAAAGGTTTGTAAGTATGTTTCTCTGTGCAGCACTATCTATAGGAATGTTTGGTGCCATGAGTTATGAAGCTAAAGCAGAGGAAACGGTAGAAATTCAGTTTCTGCATACAGCATGGGTTCCTGCACAGCTTGAAATTTTGGAACGTGCAATTGCAGATTTTGAAGAAAAAAATCCGGGTATTAAAATTATAGAAACACGGAGTAGCTGGACAGATGCGCCATCTCAGATTATGACTTCTATTGTAAGTGGAACTGCACCAGATTTGATTATGTGCAATACATCCATGCTTGCAGAATACAGAGGAATTGGAGCGATAGCAGATTTAAGTACATTGGTACCGGAAGAACTTATAAATAGCTTTCTTCCGAGTGCAAAAGCAATGATCACAACGGAAGATGGAAAAATTGATGGACTGCCGCAAGAAGGATGTAACTGGGCATTGTTCTATAGAAAAGATCTTTTTGAAGAAGCAGGACTTGATCCAAATAAGCCTCCAAAAACATATGATGAATTTCTGGAATATGCAAAAGCTTTGACAAAAGATACAGATGGAGATGGGGTAATAGACCAGTATGGATATGCTTGGCCGGTACAGGCAGAGAATGCTTCCGATTATTGGGTACAGTTTATGCAAATGTGCGGAGCAGATATCTCAACATATGACGAGGGAAAATGGGAATCAAGGCTTTCTGATGAAACAGCGATAAAAGGAACTCAATTGATGGTTGATCTTGTACAGACACATAAAGTAACTCCTGATAGCGTTGTTGACTATGACTGGGAGGCAGTAACAAATGCTTTTGTATCAGGAGAAGTTGCAATGATGCAGAACGGAGCATGGGTGACGGGATCTGTTGCAGAAAAGGGACCAGATTTGGATGGTAAATGGGGAACCGCCGTTATGTTTGATGGTCCGGATAATACTGTATACAGAGGTTATCCTAATACATTCAATATTTTGGAAGCTTCAGAGCATAAAGAAGAAACATGGAAGTTTTTAGATTATTTTTATAACACACCAAGTGATATAGAGGGATTAACTATAGCTGGAGCTTTTTGCAATGCTGCAGGAGGTATGTTGTATTCTGAAGACTTTATACAGTATGCAAAGGAAAACTATGATGAAAAACTTCAGCCGTTCTTAGATGAAGTAGATTACTGTATGATACCACCGCTTGATCCTTCATGGCAATCCCTTACCAGTATGTATGGCAATTCTACAGTGCAGCAGATGCTGATGGGAAGTGTTTCAGTTGACGAGGGTATTCATATGCTTGATGAAAAGTTAAAAGAATTTCACGGAGAGTGATGGTCATAATTGAAACGGGAGTGCTGAAAAAGCACTCTCGGATTCAATTTGCGAGGGAGACATTGGATGAAAAAAAGAATAAAAACAAAAATTAAGACAACAGCAACACCTTATTTATTTCTTTTTCCATGTGCTGCATTAATTTTGGTTATTTTAATTTATCCTGTTTTGTCAGGAATTATTAACAGCTTTTATAATGAAAGTCTGATTCGTCCTGTACAACCAGAATTTGTAGGACTGGATAATTATAAATCATTATTAACGGATTCTATGTTCTTGGATGCATTAAGACGTTCTGTTTTATGGACACTTGTTATTCTTGTATTTGAATTGTTTTTTGGTCTTTTGTTTGCGGTACTCTTAAACAAAGATATTTATTGTAAGAAATTATTTCGATGTTTGGTTTTGATTCCGTGGATTATTCCAAATGCCATAGCAGGTATTATATGGAAATGGTTTTTGAATGAATCTTTTGGAATGATGAATTATATTTTGAAAAGTATAGGGATTATTTCACATAATCTTTCGTGGCTATCTGATGAAAAACTGGCTGCTGTATCAGTTGTTATGGTCATTATATGGAAGAGCATTCCTTTTGTTGCGATTACATTACTTGCTGGTATTCAGGCAATACCTGGTGATTTGTATGAAGCGGCAAAAGTAGACGGCGCAAGAGGAAGTCAGTGTTTTCGTTTTGTTACGATTCCTATGTTAAAAAGCATCATGTTGATTACATCAATTCTTACATCCATATGGAATTTTAATCAGTTGGAAATTATACAAGTTGTAACAAAGGGAGGACCAGGAGAAGCTACGTTATCTCTACCTGTATATATATACCGTTTGTTTATGCAAACATTCCAAACAAGCTATGCTTCGGCAGCAGCCGTTATCATGATGCTTGTGCTGATTGTTCCATGTATTGTGTATGTGAAGAAATTATTGAAGGAGTGAGTAAATGACACGGGCACAAAAGAGACAATATAGTAAAATAGGATATACTTTTGTGATTTTGATTTTAACAGTTGTTTTGATTTTGCCATTTTTATGGATGGTTTCTACTTCTTTTAAAGAAGCAGATGAAATTTTTCAGGAGATACCAAAGTGGTTGCCATCAGAATTTAGTTTCAAAAATTACGGAGAAATATGGAATAGGGGATATTTTAAAACATATTTTGTAAACTCACTCATAGTTTCTTTTGCAACTATGGGGGTATCGCTTGTAGTTGCCATGTTCGCAGGATATGGGATATCCCGTTTTCGTTTCCACGGCAGATTCTTTTTTTCTGCATTGTTGATTGTAGTGCAGATGTTTCCTTCTATGCTTCTTTTAATTCCAATGTATATGATCATGAGCAAATTGGGACTCTTAAATACGCATTTGTCTATGATTATAGCATATACAACTTTTGCAATGCCGTTTTGTGCATGGATGATAAAGGGATATTTTGATACGATTCCAGTATCGCTTGAAGAAGCAGCGAGAATTGACGGGTGTAGTCGTTTGAGAATACTGTTTGGGATTATTGTGCCTTTGGCTGCTCCGGGAATAGTGACAGTTGCTATGTTTGCATTTATTCTTTCATGGCAGGAATATATGTATGCGCTTACGTTTGCCAGAACTGAAGGTATGAGAACAATTACCGTAGGAATAGCTCTTATGCAAGGACAACATGGCAGTGTGAATTGGGGACAGATAATGGCCGGATCAGTACTGGCATGTTTACCAGGATTATTGTTATTTACATATCTAGAAAAATATCTGGTGCAGGGATTTACTATGGGGGCAGTTAAGGAGTGAAAATGAAGAATAAAATTAAAATAGGTCTGATAGGGTGCGGAAGAGTAGCGGAAAATCATATTTTGGCGATTAAAGAGTGCGAATGGGCAGAAATTGCAGCAGTTTCAGGAGGAAGACATGCTCAAGAACTTGGAGAAAGAATAGGAGTTCCTGTTTTGTCAGGAGATGAAATCTGTGAATCTTCTCTTGTAGATGCTTTGTGCATTCTTACACCTCCGGAGTTTCATTATATATATGCGATGAAAGGTATTGAAGCGGGAAAACATGTTTTGGTAGAAAAACCTGTGAGTTTTTCTGATAGAGAAATAGAAGAGATGTCCATAGCAGCCAAGAAAAATAAAGTGGTTTGTATGCCTGGACATAGTTATATTTATTTGCCAGAACTAATACGGATGAAACGTGCTCTTGAAGGAAAAAGACTGGGCGTTCCTGCATACGTTTATTTATCAGAGATGTATTATATGCCGAAAGAATTGGCGGTAAAGTATACAGGACCAGAAACGGATGTTCTTTGTCATCAATTGTATCTCTGTTTGGCATTTTTAGGTATGCCAATGCGGACAACAGCATTTCGTACATGCATAGAGGGAAAGGAAAATGAGACAGATGGTGCTCAGGTTTCGGTAATGCTGGAGTATGCTCAGGGTACGATTGTACAAATTTTTGTAACATGGGCGGCCGAGGATTGTTCATCAGAACCGTGGACATTTAAAATCAAAATTATAGGAAATAAAGGATGCATGAGTTTTTCCAGAAGAGATTTTATGGAAAAGACGGATGTTGAATATGAACAAAGTTTGTACCAGGAAATGTTTAATGAAGAGATGAAATGGTTTGTTGAGAAATGTATTCTAGAGGGAAAACAACCGATTTCCACAATGGAGGATGCGAAAAAGGTTTGCTTACTTCATAAAGCAATTGTAAAAGCAATTAACGAAAAAGTAGTTGTGGAGGGACTGTAATGAAGATAACGGATGTGGAAACAATTTTATTATGCTATAGATATGAACAGGATGAAAAGTGGAAGTGGTCAGGGGGTGCTACACTCCAAAGAAATTGTGTGTTAGTACGTATTACCGTGGATGATAAATATACTGGCCTTGGAGAAATTGGTGAGTCAGCGTATCTTCCGAGAGCAATAGAAACGATGATAAATACACGCTTTAAAAAGATGATTCTAGGAGAAGATCCATTTAATATTGAAAAAATATGGAGAAAACTCTATATTCAGTCTGCACATTATGGAAGGCGAGGAGTAATTGCAACAATCATTAGCGGCATTGATATTGCTTTATATGATGTTATAGGAAAAATACTTCAAAGACCTGTTTATGATTTGATTGGTGGAAAATATAGAACAAAATTCAAGGCATATGCTAGTGGGGGAATGGCAAAATCTGTTGATTCTCTGGCTGAAGAAGCTCTTGGATATATTTCAAAAGGATATTTTGGATTTAAGGTTAGAATTGGAAATGAAGATCCAGAGGAAGATATTGAATTAATTCAGGAATTGAGAAAAAGAGTAGGACCTAAACCAGCTCTTCTTGTAGATGCAGGTCAATGCTATACGAATTTTCCTTGGACTTATGATACAGCATATCGTGTATGTAAAAAGCTAGAAAACTGTGACCTTTTTTGGCTGGAAGAGCCACTTCACCCCGATGATGTAGAAGGATTTAAACGTCTAACTGCGAATACAAGCATTCCTATTGTTGCAGGTGAAAATGAATTTACAAGGTATGGTTTTGAACCTTTGATCACAGGACATGCTGTGGATATGATACAGCCAGATGTGACGCGTTCAGGAGGAATATCTGAGTGTAAGAGAATTGCTGCAATCGCATCAGCACATCATATGAGAATGGCACCGCATATTTTTGGAAGCGGGGTAGGATTTATGGCGAACATGCATTTTATGGCATCTGAACCAGAAGCCTTTATCATGGAACATGATCAGACTTTAAATCCTCTTAGAGAGGAACTTCTGATAAAGCCTATTTTATATAAGAATGGGTATGTGGAGCTAATACAGGATTTACCTGGACTGGGAGTAGAACTGAAAGAAGAAACAATAAAGAAATATGCATACAATGATATTGATGCGGTGAATAAAGGAGAATTTGTTCCATTGTATTAAGTAAGGAGAGAACTGTGGAAAAGGAAAAGCAGATTTGGAAAATAACTCCTGTTTTGACTGGAAGTTTTGGAATGGTCAGAGATGATATTAAGTATAGAAATGGAAAACCAGAAAACCAGGGGTTTGTGCCCTCTGTAATGTTTCTTTTAGAAACTTGTGGACATATGGTGGTAGTAGATACAGGCTTTGGAGAACCACCGGTATGTGCTGAAAAACTTCAGTTAAGTGTAAAACGTAGTCAATCCTTGGAAGATATTTTTAAGGAAGCATATGTGAAACCGAAAGAAGTAGAGGCAGTTATTTTTACGCATCTTCATTGGGATCATGTTGGAAATGCTGAGTGTTTTACAAATGCCCAATACTATTGTCATGAAAAGGAATGGAATCGAGCGGAAAATCATCCTGAGGAATATCCGGAGGAGTGGTTTTCCTGGCTGAGAAGAAACAGAGACAGAGTGCGCTTAATTCGAGGGGAAAGTGCACAAGAAATAATCCCGGGAATCTATATACAATATGTAGGTGGGCATACATATGGCTCTCAGATGGTGATTGTTAATACGGAAGAAGGATATGGCGTTATTACTGGTGATGTAGTAATGACAGAAAAGAACTTACAGGAGGAAATTCCGGTGGGTTTATGCATAAACGGTAAAGAATGTGAAACTGTATTTGAAAAAATCAGGGCATGGAAGCCTGTGATGATATATCCTTCTCATGATTTTAAAATTTTTGACAGGAGGTAGTTTAATGGGAAAACTAAAAGGTGTTATTCCGGTCATACCAACTCCTTTTACTGATGATGGTAAATATGTAGATTATGGCAATTTTGAAGATATAGTAGACATAGCAATAAGGGATGGAGCGCATGCAATTTGTCTATTTGCTGCTGGTGCAGAATTTTATAAGCTAACAATGGATGAAAGAAAAGAACTGTTCCAGAGAGCCATTCAGGCAAATAGAGGAAGGGTTCCGATTATTGCAACTGTAAGTAGTCATGCTACTGTTTTAGCAATAAGAGAAGCTACTTACTATGAGAAAAAGGGAGCGGCAGCATTGAATATTATGCCACCTAGTTATGCATCACCAACATCGGGAATGTTAGTAAACCATTTAAGAGAAATATCAGAAAATGTAAAAATTCCAATTATTATTCAGTATGCACCTGCTTTAAATGGAATGGCGATTTCGCTTCAGACATTTGAGGAAATCAGTGAACATCATTCTGGAGAGTTGTATATTAAGCTGGAAGCATCTCCTACAGGACCAGCGATTACAGCACTAAGAACAGCAACGAATAACAAATATGATATCATAGTAGGTAATGGAGGTGAATGCATGTATGAAGCACTACTTCGTGGCGCCTGTGCTGTAATGCCGGGAGCGGCATTAATTCGCCCATATCGTATGATTTATGATGCATTTGAAAATGGAGAGAAAGAAAAAGCTTTTGAGCTTTTTAATAAATATTTGCCCCACATTCACTTTATGCAAAGAGATATAGAATCCTTTGTTGCTCTTGAAAAAATCATTTTAAAGCGGAGAGGAATTATGAAAAATGCTGTATGTCGGCAACCGGGAAATTATCCGGACAAACAGACATTGTCACTTTTGGAGCAACACTTGGAATATGTATACAGAGAATTTCCTACGATATAAGAAGTGTTACATAATAAAAACATGCATGATTGAAATAGCTTGAAGAGTTCTTGTATTTATAAATATAATAAACTTGTTCGCTCTAGAAAAGAATCTTTAAAGAATAAGTGGATTGTGTAAATACTATTTACCTACAGGTTTGTTTCACATACAATTCATGACAGAGGATCTTCTTTTGGTTGGTTAGTTTTCATCTGGCAAGATGCAATACTAATCTTACGGGAAGATCCTTTTTTATTGATGAATATGTATTATGCATTATTGGTACATTGCGAATTTGTGTCATGTCAATAGTTATAAAACAAACGAAGTATAGCAAAGATAAGGAGGTTCCTATGGAAACAGTAAAAATCTGGGAGGAAGATGTGCTCATTCCTACTTATGAAATTGGTGTGGCAGAGAAGAATCCTATTTTTTCAGAAAAACGAGTTTATCAGGGGAGTTCAGGGAGAGTGTACCCGTATCCGGTAATTGAAACAATAGAAGATGAAAAACATGATAAGATCTGGAAAGCGTTATATCTGGAAAATCAATATTTGAAGGTAATGGTGTTGCCACAGCTGGGAGGAAGAATTCAGCGGGCCTATGATAAGACTAATAATTATGATTTTGTATATTATAATCATGTGATTAAACCAGCACTGGTTGGCCTGACAGGACCATGGATTTCCGGAGGAATTGAGTTTAATTGGCCGCAACATCACCGCCCAACAACTTATCTACCGGTAGATTATACCATGACAGAACACAAGGATGGCAGCAAGACCGTGATGGTCAATGACGTAGATCAAATGTACGGAACTAAAGGTATCACATCCTTTACTTTATATCCGGACAAAGCATATATTGAGATTCGCGGACAGCTTTACAACCGTACACCAATGGCGCAAACTTTCCTGTGGTGGGCGAACCCGGCAGTACCTGTAAACGACTATACACAATCTGTTTTCCCACCAGATGTACATGCTGTTATGGATCATGGAAAACGTGATGTATCTAAATTTCCAATCGCTACGGGTGTATATTATAAACATGACTACAGTGCAGGTGTGGATATTTCCAGATATAAAAATATTCCGGTTCCTACATCTTACATGGCAGAGAAATCCAACTTTGATTTCGTAGGAGGATACGATTATAGAGAAGAAGCAGGAATTCTTCATGTAGCAGACCACCATATTTCTCCTGGTAAGAAACAGTGGACATGGGGGTGTGGAGATTTCGGAAGGGCCTGGGATCGCAATCTTACAGATGAAGATGGTCCGTATATTGAGTTGATGACCGGTGTTTACACAGACAACCAGCCAGATTTTTCCTGGTTAAAACCATTTGAAGAAAAGACATTTAAGCAGTACTTTATGCCATACAAGAAAGTGGGCTATGTAAAGAACGCCACTATTGATGCAATGATAAACATGGAAATTGAAAACGATGAAATTTCTTTGTGTGTTTATGCAACAGGAGTGGAAAAGAATGCAAGAATAGTTCTGGAGAAGAAGGGTGAAGAGGTATTCGAGGAAATCGCAGATATTTCTCCTGTAGCTGTATATGAGAAGAAACTCAGCCTTCCAGTAGAGAATAAGACAGACATTACTGTCCGTGTGTTCAGTGCAGATGGCAGAGAACTTGTAGAATTTACTCCACTGGAAGAAAAGATTGCAAAGATCCCTGAGCCTGCAAAAGCAGCAAAAGACCCGAAAGAAATCCAAACCTGCGAAGAACTGTATCTGACAGGACTGCACATCGAACAGTACCGCCACGCAACCTATCTCCCGGACGACTATTATCTGGAAGGTCTGAAACGTGATGAAGGAGATGTCCGTCTAAATACTGCCTATGGCATGCTTCTGTTCCGCCGTGGCCTGCTGACAGAGAGTGAGAAGTATTTTCGCAAAGCTCTGGAGCGTATGACCTGGAAAAATCCCAACCCATACAACAGTGAAGCTTATTATGATCTTGGGTTGACTTTATTCTATCAAAGACGTTATGATGAGGCCTACGATGCATTCTTCAAGGCTACTTGGTCCAATGAACAGCAGGGGATGTCTTTCTATTTTCTTGCTGCTATTGCAACAAAGCAAGAAAAATTTTCACAGGCATTGGAACTGATTGAAACAGGTCTGATAAAGAATAGTCATAATGTTAAAGCACGTGGTTTGAAGGCAATAATTTTAAGAAAGCTTGGAAAAATCGAAGAAGCAAAACAGTGGATTGCAGAAAATCTTAAGATAGATCCATTTGACTATGTATCTGGTTATGAAGCAGTTCTTCTGACCGAAGGAGAAGAAAAAGCTATAAAAGAGCAGGCATTGAAGATTCAGATGCGCAATTTTCCACAGAACTTTATTCAAGCAGCCATTGATTATAGAGAAAGCGGATGTTTTGAAGAGGCAATTGGCATTTTGAATCTGTGTGATGTACAATGGCCAATGCTAGATTATTATAGAGCTGCTTGTCTGATGGATATGGGAAATACAGAAACTGCAAAGAAAAAGGTGATTATAGCTGATAAAATAAATCCATTTTGCTGTTTTCCAAACAGTCTGGAAGATATTGCAGTACTGGAATTAGCAATAAAACTACAACCACAGCTACCAAAAGCATATTATTACATCGGGAATATCTGGTATGACAAGCGTCAGTATGGAAAAGCACAGGATGCATGGGAGGCTTCCACAAAGCTGGATGATACTTATCCAACAGTACTACGAAACTTGTCCCTGGTTTATTATAATCAGAGCAACATGCCGGAAAAAGCAAAAGAAGTATTGGAAAAAGCCTTTTTTCTGGATACTACAGATGCACGTATTTTCCTGGAACTGGATCAGTTATATAAGAAACTTGGTTATTCTGTGGAAAATAGGATTGCATTTTATGAAAAATATCCGGAAACGTTTGCGAAAAGAGATGATGTGTTTATTGAATATATTACAATGCAGAATTTTGTAGGTCACCATGAAAAGGCATATGAACTTTTGATGGGACGTAAGTTCCATCCATGGGAAGGTGGGGAAGGAAAAGTTACAACTCAATATACCACTTCTTTGGTAGAACTGGCAAAAAAAGCAATCGTAAAAGAAAATTTTGCTAGTGCAAAAGCACTTTTGGAAAAAGCAATTACTTATCCGGAAAATCTTGGAGAAGGTAAACTGGAAGGAACAAAAGATAATCATATTTATTATTATATGGGACTGGCGGAGAAGGCACTTGGTAATGTTGAAAAATCCAAAGAATTGTTTGATAAAGCCAGCACAGGTACTTCTGAACCGGCAGGTATGATGTTCTACAATGATCAGCCAGCAGACATGATAATGTTCCAAGGTATGGCTCTTTTGGAACTGGGAGAGAAGGCAGCATCGAACTCCAGGTTTTACAAATTGATTAGCTACGGTGAGGCACATATTTATGACAAAGTTAAAATGGATTACTTTGCAGTATCATATCCGGATCTGTTAATTTTTAAAGAAGATTTTACCAAAAAAAACAAAGCTCATTGCTATTTCCTTATGGGTCTTGGAAATATGGGTCTTGGAAATACTAAGAAAGCAGTTGAGTGCCTGAAAGAAACATTGCAACTGGATCCACATCATCTGATGGCGAAGTTGTATTTGAAAAGTATAGAATCTGTTTGGTAATGTATAAATAAGCATTTGAGCAGGGTAGAAAACAGAGTAGTAGTTGAATTTCTGCCCTGTTCTTGTTATTATGAGCAAGTAGCGAAAGGAATTGCAGAATATCCGTTTGATTAGATTTGATAGTTATACTTTGAAACAAAGATTACTACAAGAAAAAACGCATCTGCAGGATTCAGTCTTTGAAAATCGGAATCCTGTAGATGCATTTTTGAATTGTATGGTAGATTTTATAAGTGATGCTCGACTTGAATCTATTACTTATTTCAACCTTCCTGGCCTTCTGTGGCAACCAAGCTGTAGAAGTTCAGCAGATACAGGCCGCAAAGGCCTACCAATGCATATATGATCCTGGAAAGCCAGGACATGCTTCCGAACAGCAATGCCACCAGGTTAATGTCAAAGAATCCGATCAATCCCCAGTTAATGGCACCAATCACTACTAAAGTCAGAGAAAAATATTGCATAAATTTATTACCCATAAATACCATCCTTTCTGTAACGAGGCAGGTTTACTCGTTCCTGCCCTCAGTATTCCCGGATCTCGGTGAAACTATGTACAGAAATATACAGGAGGAAACGTGCTTACAGAAATATATATCCAAAATCAAAATGAAAAACTGAAGGTTCAGGTAGTACGTTCCGGTCGAAAGACCATTGGTTTGGAAGTGAAACAGACAGGCAATATATATGCGCGGATTCCCTACAGTCTGTCAGATCCTAAACTGGTTCACTTTGTAAAAGAACATGAAGAATGGATCTTAAAAAAATATGGGGAAACGAGAAATACAGATTCAGGGAAAAAAGTGCCGGCTCCACCAGTTACCAGCCTGACAGCAGCAGACAAGACAAATATTGTGGGAAAAATTGCAGAGAGAGTAGAATATTACTGCAGAATTATGAATGTACAGGTGGGAAAGGTCACCATCCGCAATCAGAAAACAAGATGGGGAAGCTGCAGCTCCAAAGGGAATGTGAATTTTAATTATCTGCTGTATTACCTGCCAGAAGAACTTCTGGATTATGTGGTAGTCCATGAACTGGCTCACAGGCGGCATATGGACCATTCCCAGCGATTTTGGGAGGAAGTGGAAAAATACTGCCCAGACTACAGAAATTGCAGAAAAAAGCTAAAAGAATATCATACAGAATAAAAAACTGTGACTTACCTGATTATTGCTCAAAATCAGATAAGCCACAGTTTTTTATCTCAGTCGAGAAGACTCCCACCTCTTTCAGGTGGTGAGTAACAGCAAGTTCGTCTCAGTGGGAGTCCAATCTCCGACTGAGATAAACGCTCCGCAAGGATGCGCAGTGATTCTGTAAAGAATATGTCAGCTTACGCTGACCAGAATCACGCGCCAAGTCTCGCGGCTGCTCGACTTGAATTATTGCAACTTTAGAATCTGGGAAGTAGTAGCACCGCCGCCGAAGCTTAAACCTTCTCCAGCGACCAGAGTAACATCACTGGTATCATTCAGGGAAAAGGCCTGGCATACGCTGACCGTTTCACCAGGCTGGATCTCAGCCATATAATGGTCAAGGGCATCATCATTGGTATCCGGAATAGCAGCGGACAAAACCGTGTCATTCTGGTAAGCACTAAGAGAAACATCCACCATTGCACTGGAAGGTACAGAACTCAGGTTTGTGTAATCATAGTAAACAAGCAGACAGGGATTTCCTGCATAATCATTTGTTGTCTGATGTCTGGTATAACGGATCTGGAAATTAGTAGTTGTCATGTCAATAGAATCTGTCTGGCTTCCATCGGTACCGGAAGCAGCAGGATCATCTGACGTATTTTGCGCTGAGCCGTCCAAAGTCTGGTTGATCTCATTTTCTATATTTTTAACATTGGCAGACATAAGCTTTACCGTTGCATCATCCAGGGAAACAATCTTCCAGGTATCATCCGTTTTGATCACCGGATAAAGAATATCTGTTTCACTGTAAACCGGTGTTGTGGTTTTTACTTTTTCACAAAGGATGGAAGCAAGCTGAGTCTGAGCATCCTCCTGAGTGGGACTTTCGCCGGAAAGAGCCTTAGAAGCAATCTGACGGAGAAACTCGATGACGGTTTCCTTATAAATCTCAGTGCCGTCAATATAATGGATCCGGGCAGTGATCCGGGCAGTACCGTTATTCAGGCTGAAATCATTACGGATGATCTTGAAGGTCATCTTCTCGTTAATGCTTTTGAAAAACTCTGTATAAGCTTCATTTCGCAGATCAGCATCATCCAGTGCAGAAAGGTCATTGCTCTGCAGCATACCCTCCATTGCGGTAAAATCAAGCCTTTGAACAGCTGACAGATATTCCTCCACAGCCTCCTGAGGCTGAGTGCGCAGATACATATAATAACCGACAGCCCCGCCAGCTGCCAGAATCAGAACCAGCAAAAACAAAATCAGACCAGTACGCTTCTTTTTCTTGCGCTTTCGCCCCGATAAAACTGGCTCATCAACCGTTACATCCTTATCCTCGGCGTCAGATTCTTCAGTCTCATCTTCAACATCCGGGGTGTAATCGTCATCTTCAACCTCTGGGGTGTAACCGTCATCTTCAACCTCTGGGGTGTTCTCGTTATCTTTAACCTCTGGGGTGTAACCGTCATCTTCAACCTCTGGGGTGTTCTCGTTATCTTTAACCTCTGGGGTGTAACCGTCATCTTCAACCTCTGGGGTGTTCTCGTTATCTTTAACCTCTGGGGTGTTCTCGTTATCTTCAATATCTGGGGTGTTCTCATTGTTTTCAATATCCGGGACGCTATTGTCCTCCTCAGCCATATCACCTAACTGCTCATCGTATTTATTATCGTCCATAATACCTCCTGATAAAATTTACACAGTCAACAAATCATACCACAGATACAGTAAAATAACCATTGGCAAACTGAACATTTGATACAGAGTAGTGTTCGGTATAAGCAGAAAAGTATATGGATTATATATCATGCGAGGCTTTCGCAGATTTCGACCGGGCTAGCTTCTCTGTTATTTGCCGTGTCTGAACGCCGTAGGCGTGAGTTTGGCAAATGACAGAGATAATAAGCGTACGGGAGAAATCCGAAAACGAAGCCCTGATATATAAGACATATCTTTTCTGCATTATTATTTTATTATTACACACGTCTCGATAACTCAACGAAACATTTGCCAATCGTTACTTTACTGTATCCCAACCGCCCCCATTATACCAGAATCCGTTGACAATGGCAACGCAGCACCTTTATAATAATTAATATCTACACAAGGCGCAGAAAGGGGAAGAACATGAGCAAAAAATATGAAGGAAGCTTTTATTCCCAGGCAGACGGGCTGGAGATCTCGGTACTTGCTTTGATTCCGAATGCACACCCTTACAAAGGAATCCTGCAGCTGGTCCATGGCATGGCCGAACACAAAGAACGATATCTTCCATTTATGGAATACATGACACAGCAAGGCTTTTTGACGATCATCCATGATCACAGAGGCCATGGGAAAAGTGTGCGGAGAAAAGAAGACCTGGGGCACATGTATGGTGGCGGTGCAGATGCACTTTTGTTAGACATTCATACTGTGAACCAGGGACTAAGAGAAAGATTTCCGGATCTGCCCCTGATCCTGATGGGGCACAGCATGGGATCACTGGCAGTACGTGCTTACACAAGAGAGCATGATGATTGTATGGATATGCTGATCGTATGTGGCTCTCCAAGTAAAAATGTAGCCAGGCCATTAGGCACAGCCATAGCAAAAGTAGAGGGGAAGCTTTGCGGGATGGATCATAAAAGCAAGCTTTTAGAGACAATGTCCTTTGCTTCTTATTATGCAAAATTCCTGAAAGATGAGCAGTGTAAGGACTGGATCTGCTCAGACAAGGAAGTATGTGATGCTTATCACCAGTCAGACTACTGTGGTTTTACCTTTACAGATGATGGTTTTATTACTTTATTTGAACTAATGAAACGGGCTTACGATGTAAAACATTGGGAATGCAGAAAGCCTAAAATGCCAGTACTGTTTATCAGCGGAGGGGATGATCCTTGTATGGTCAATGTGCGTCATTTTGCAAAATCCGTGCAGGCTATGCGTCACGCCGGGTATCTGGATGTAAAAGGGAAAATATATCCTGGAATGCGTCATGAGATCCTTAATGAAAAAGGAAAAGAAAAAGTTTACCACGATATTTCCGTATATATCAAAAAGAAACTTTTTTAAAAATGAATAAAGAAACATCTGTTTGCAAATAATGAAGGTATAGAAACAATCCAAAAGGGGAAAACAGATGAAGAAAAAAGGATGGATCCTGCTTCTTGTGCTGGTATGTGTAGCTTTTCTGGTAAGCTGTGGTAAAAAAGCATCCAGTGATGATAGGCAGGGCGAGCTGGTATGGTCACAGGCAGAGGATAGGTTTCCCTCTGCCTGCATTTGTCATGTTTCCCAGTTTCATGGATTTCTTACATAAAGCTAAAAATAGCAATATTGACCTGCAATCATGGGATTGTTATAATTAATCGGTATGTCAATTTTAATAAACAGGAGGAACAACAAATGAGAGCCAGTGGAGTATTACTTCCGATATCCAGCATTCCATCCGATTACGGGATCGGATGCTTTTCAAAAGAAGCTTATGAATTTGTAGACCAGATTGCAAAAGGAGGACAGAAATACTGGCAGATCCTGCCGTTGGGACCTACCGGATATGGAGATTCCCCATATCAGGCCTTTTCCACATTTGCAGGAAATCCTTATTTTATAGATCTTGAAGCATTTATCTCTCTTGGACTTCTTACAGAAGAGGAATGCAGCAGCTGCGACTGGGGCGGAAGTGAAAGTTACGTAGATTATGAAAAGATGTACAATTCCCGTTTTCGTCTGCTGAGAAAAGCATACGAGAAATATAACTGTGAAGAAGACGCAGATTTCCAGGAATTTGTAAAGAAGCATAGCTTCTGGCTTGAGGACTACTGCCTTTATATGGCTATCAAAAATGAGCAAGACAATATTGGCTGGAATGAATGGCCAAAGGAGTTAAAGGTACGTGATCCGCAGGCCATGGATCAGGCAAAGGAGCGTCTGGCTGATGAGATCCAGTTCTACCGTTTCCAGCAGTACTGGTTTTACAAACAGTGGAGTGCACTGAAGACTTATGCCAACAAAAAGGGCGTGGAGATCATCGGAGATCTGCCAATCTATGTAGCCTTTGATGGGGCAGATGCATGGGCCAATCCATTGCTGTTCCAGTTTGATGAAGAGAATCAGCCGGTAGCGGTAGCTGGCTGTCCACCGGATGCTTTTTCCGCAACAGGTCAGTTGTGGGGAAATCCTCTTTATAACTGGGGTTATCATAAAGAGACAGGATATCAGTGGTGGATCCAGAGAATGAGCCATTGCATGGAAATTTATGATATGGTCAGGATCGATCATTTCCGTGGTTTTGATGAATATTATGCGATTCCATATGGTGATTCTACCGCAGAATTCGGAAAGTGGGAGCAGGGTCCAGGACTGGAACTGTTTAAAGTCCTTAGAAAAAATATCCGTCATTTGAATGTGATTGCAGAGGATCTGGGATACCTGACAGATACAGTTCTTCAGATGCTGAAGAAATCCGGTTTTCCCGGCATGAAGGTTTTACAATTTGCATTTGACAAAAGTGAGAATAGCGCTTATCTTACTTATAAGTATGATCATAATTGTGTGGTGTATACAGGTACTCATGATAATGAGACCACAAAGGGCTGGTACCGTGACTTAAGTCGTCATGATGCAGCTTTTGCCAGGGAATATACAGGATGCAAAGGGAAAAGTGCCGATGAGTGTGTATGGGGGATGATCCGTGAAGCCATGTCCTGTGTGGCAGATCTGGCGGTGATTCCAGTACAGGATTATCTTTGCCTGGGCAATGAAGCAAGGATGAATACTCCATCTACTTTAGGCAACAACTGGAAATGGAGACTGACAAAGGGTCAGTTTGACGAAGAGACCATCAAACGTATGCGCCGGATGACAAAAATTTATGGAAGAATCCAGGAGCAATAAAAAAGAATGAAAAAATTAATACGGTTTTTGAAAGGCTATGGGAAGGAAACTTTTCTGGCTCCTTTGTTTAAGATGCTGGAAGCTACTTTTGAACTGATCGTTCCGTTGGTGGTGGCCGGGATCATGGACATAGGGATCAAGAATAAAGATTCTGCCTATATTTGGCATCAGTGCGTGATCATGGTGCTGTTAGGCATGATCGGACTTGTGTGTGCACTTACAGCACAGTATTTTGCTGCAAAGGCAGCCACAGGTTTTAGTACGGCTCTTCGCAGGGAGATGTTTTCACATATCAGCAGCCTTTCATACCGGGAACTTGACCGGCTTGGTACACCTACGCTTGTAACCAGGATCACCAGTGATATTAATCAGGCACAGACTGGTGTAAATATGGTTCTGCGTCTGTTCCTGCGCTCACCTTTTATTGTGGTGGGAGCAGTGATCATGTCCTTTACTATTAATGTAAGGATTGGGGTTATTTTTCTGATCGCAGTACCTGTGATCTCCATTGTGATCTACCTGATCATGAAATGGACGGTACCTATTTACAAAAAGGCACAGGCTTCCCTGGACCGGATTTCGCTGATCACCAGGGAGAATCATGTAGGTGCCAGGGTAGTTCGTGCTTTTGGACGACAGTATGAAGAAAACAAAGATTTTTCAGAAGTAAATGACCAGTATACAGCCATCCAGATCCGTGCAGGAAAGATTTCCGCACTTCTGAATCCGGCAACAACTGTGATCATGAATTTTGCGATTATTGCTATTTTGTGGTACGGTGGGATCGAAGTAGGAAACGGGATTATCAGTCAGGGTGAGGTAGTGGCTCTTGTAAATTACATGAACCAGATCCTGATCGCACTGATCGCGCTTGCCAACCTGATCGTTGCAGTGACAAAGGCCATGGCTTCTGCTGTACGTATTAATGAGGTGCTGGATACCCAGTCTACTCTTACAGATGAGGGCACCAATGCACAGAAGGATAAGGCAGATACAGCAAGGGTTGAGTTTCGCAATGTGACCTTTACCTATGCCGACAGTCAGGTACCGGCGTTAACAGGGATTTCCTTTACAGCAAAGCCTGGGGAGACCATAGGTATCATTGGCGGTACAGGCTGTGGAAAGTCTACCCTTGTGAATCTGATCCCCAGATTTTATGATGTAACACAGGGAGAGATCCTGATCGACGGTAATTCTGTAAAGGCATATCCTTTTGCACAGCTTCGCACAAAGATAGGAATGGTTCCTCAGCATGCAGTGTTGTTTAAAGGCACCATCCGTGATAATATGAAATGGGGCAAAGCAGACGCAACAGACCAGCAGATCGATCTGGCTCTTTCCATTGCCCAGGCAAAGGATTTTGTAGATAGTAAGCCTGAAAAATTGGATACCATGATCAGCCAGGGTGGTGCCAACCTTTCCGGAGGCCAGAGACAGAGGCTGACGATTGCCCGTGCTCTTGTAGGAAAGCCTGAGATCCTGGTTATGGACGACAGTGCTTCTGCTCTTGACTTTGCCACAGATGCAGCCCTTCGTCATGCGATTCATGAGCAGACAAAGGGGATGACCGTATTTATTGTTTCACAGAGAGCAACATCCATCAAACAGGCTGACAAGATCCTGGTGTTGGATGACGGGGCATTGGCTGGTGTAGGAACACACAAAGAATTGATGGAATCCTGTCAGGTTTACCGCGAGATCTGTCTGTCACAATTATCAGAACAGGAGGTGAACCGATAATGGGAAAGAACAAAGATACAATGAGAAGGGTGTTGAAGTTTATCAGTCCTTACAAAGGAAAGATCATCCTGATGCTTCTCATGGCTCTTTTTACAGTGGCTTTTACCCTGTATACACCTATTCTGATCGGTGAGGGAGTTGATACCATTATCGGGCCCGGGAATATCAAAACAAAAGCATTGCTCAGGATCCTTGGTACTTTGGCAATGGTTGTGCTTGGAACGGCTGTCACGCAATGGATCATGAACCTTCTTACAAACCAGGTAACCTATGGAGTGGTACAGGATATCCGCAGTCAGGCATTTTCCCATTTGCAGGAGGTGCCGGTTTCCTATATTGACAGCAACCAGCCTGGTGATATTTTAAGCAGGATCGTTGCAGATGTAAGTCAGTTTTCCGATGGTCTTCTTATGGGCTTTACCCAGTTTTTTACAGGTGTGATCACCATTTTAGGAACCATTGGTTTTATGATGTCCATCAGTGTGAAGATTTCTTTAATCGTTATTTTGCTTACACCGGTTTCTTTATTTGTTGCCAGCTTTATTGCAGGCAGGACCTTTCAGATGTTTAAAGAGCAGTCTGAGAAGCGGGCTGAGATGACTTCCCTTGTGGAAGAGCTTGTGGGGAACCAGAAGGTGGTACAGGCTTTTTCCTACGAGGAGCGTGCCAGGGAACGGTTTGGAAAAGTAAATGAAGAACTTCGTGTATGTGGGATCAAGGCTATTTTCTTTTCATCCATTACAAATCCATCTACCCGTTTTGTAAATGGCCTGGTATACACCAGCGTAGGGATTTTTGGAGCTTTTGTGGTTATGCGTGGCGGTATGAGTGTGGGACAGCTGACCAGCTTCCTGAATTATGCCAATCAGTACACAAAGCCTTTTAATGAGATTTCAGGTGTGGTGACAGAGCTGGAAAATGCTCTTGCCTGTGCAAAAAGGATTTTTGATTTTATTGATACACCGGCACAGGAGCCAGATGTGGCTGACGCTGTAGAATTGGAAAAAGCAGATGGAAGTGTAAATGTGGAGAACATTTCTTTTTCCTACCGAAAAGAAGTTCCGCTTCTTCAGAATATTTCCATTGATGTAAAGCCAGGACAGAGGATTGCCATTGTAGGACCTACCGGATGTGGAAAGACTACGATGATCAATCTTCTTATGAGATTCTATGATGTGGATAAAGGACAGATCGTAGTAAGCGGCCATCCTATAAGAGAACTTACCAGAGACAGCCTTCGCAGGAATTTTGGTATGGTACTTCAGGAGACCTGGTTAAAAGCAGGTACGATTCGTGAGAATATTGCATATGGTAAGCCGGATGCATCTATGGAGGAAGTGATCCAAGCTGCAAAGCATGCCCATGCCCATAGTTTTATTAAGCGTATGCCCCAGGGGTATGATACTGTGATCACAGAAGACGGTGGTAATATTTCTCAGGGACAGAAGCAGCTTCTGTGCATTGCCCGCGTCATGTTGATGCGTCCTACTATGCTGATCCTGGATGAGGCTACCTCATCTATCGATACACGTACAGAGATAAAGGTCCAGCAGGCTTTTGCAGAGCTGATGGAAGGAAGAACAAGTTTTATCGTTGCACACCGTCTGTCCACCATACAGGAAGCAGACAGGATCCTTGTAATGAAAGATGGGAACATCATTGAGCAGGGCAGACATGAAGAACTGCTTGCAAAGGGAGGATTCTATGCAGGTCTGTATGAAAGTCAGTTTGCTGTGTCATAAATAAAGGAGGATAAGGGATTGGAAGAACCAAGAAAAGAGGAAAACCAAAATACAGGCGAAGAAAACCAGAATCAAAGTGGTCTGCCTGTGCGAAGCTGTATGCTGATGTGTCTGGCAGGTATATACCTGCTTTATACAGGCTATAAGTTGTGTAAAAATGTCATTGATGGCGTAGATGGGGGTGCCTGGTACTTTATGGTTGCAGGTATTGCATTCCTGGTGATCGGGGCAGGTATGCTTTTCTACGGCGGTAAAAACGTGATCAAAGATGACAAAGAAAAGCGTGCAAAAGAAGCCGAAGAAAAGGCCCGTCTTGCAAAAGAAGCTGCTGCAGCAGGAAATGCCAAAAAATCCATTTCAGACAGAGCCAATCTGGTGAAAGATCTGAATGAAGAGGCAGAAACTGAAGCACAGCCAGAAGAGCAGGAACAGGAAAAGACTGAAGAATGACCGGAAGAACAAAGGCAGACATACTCTGCCCTGGATGCCATCCGGAATCCTGGAAGTAAAAAAGATGCTGTATCTTTACAGAACCTTTGGAGACTGTAAAGATACAGCATCTTTGCATTTGGGCTATGTTCTTTTTTGGGGATTGTGCAGGGTTGACCAGCAAAAAGCCTGCACCATCAGGATTCCAATCAATGCGCCTATGCTGTCGATCCCTACATCCCGCAGGGAAGGACCACGGTCAGCCACAAAGGATTGGTGGTATTCATCCAGGCCTGCAAAGCCTACGCATATAATGCCTGCCAGGATCACCAGCCAGATCCCACGCACACCGTAAACGTAAAGCGGGAAGGAGATGGCTACAGCAAGCAGGAAATATTCGGTCATATGACCTGCCTTACGTACATAAAAATGGATAGTATCTGCAGAAACGGCAAGCTCTGCACTGCTTTTGTTCTCATTCAGAAGCTGATTCTTTGTTTCAACGATCTTGTATGAAATCTTGTAGCTTAATTGCCCGGACACCTCCCCGGTCTGGGCGGAGAAAGAATAGATTACATACATCATCAGGATCGCCGGAAGAAAAGAAAGGGGCTTCAGTAAAGTAATCATCAGCTTTTTCATGGCTATTAATATAACACCTGATAAATCAGATGTAAAGAAATATGTTGAACTGCACCGCCTTTTTTTATATAATGATGCCAGGCTTAAATGAATGATATGTGTGACATAAGCAGAGGATCTGGAGGTATATGAAGATGAGTTATGCAGATGAAGTGTTTATAAAGATGTGTCAGGATGTGATCCAGAATGGTACCAGCACAGAAGGGGAAAAGGTACGTCCTGTATGGGAAGACGGTACGTCCGCTTACACTATTAAACGATTTGGCGTAGTGAACCGGTACGATCTTCGCAGGGAATTCCCTGCACTGACCCTTCGTAAGACTGCACTGAAAAGTGCTATGGATGAAATCCTGTGGATCTGGCAGAAGAAATCTAATAATATTAAGGATCTTCACAGCCATATCTGGGACAGTTGGGCAGATGAGAACGGATCCATTGGCAAGGCTTATGGTTATCAGCTGGGTGTGAAGCACCAGTACAAAGAGGGGATGATGGATCAGGTAGATCGTGTACTGTATGATCTTAAGAATAATCCTTACAGCCGCAGGATCATGACCAATATTTATGTACACCAGGATCTTCATGAGATGAATCTATATCCATGCGCTTATTCCATGACCTTTAATGTGACCAAGGAGCCGGGCAAGGACAGGCTTACTCTGAATGCAGTGCTGAATCAGAGATCCCAGGATATTCTGGCTGCCAATAATTGGAATGTATGCCAGTATTCTATTTTGTTGATGATGATCGCTCAGGTATGTGATATGGAGGCAGGAGAACTGGTACATGTGATCGCTGACTGTCATATTTATGATCGGCATATTCCTGTAGTTAAGGAACTGATCGCCAGGACTCCATATCCGGCGCCTATGGTTAAACTGAATCCTGAGATCAAAGATTTTTATGATTTTACTACAGATGACCTGATCGTGGAGAATTATCAGACCTGGCCGCAGATCAAGAATATACCGATTGCTGTATAATAATTATCACAGGAGGAAAAGTTATCATGAAAATGATTGTTGCAGTAGATAAAAACTGGGGAATAGGAAAGAATAATGATCTTCTGGTCAGTATTCCGGCAGACATGAAAATGTTCCGTACGGAGACTTCCGGCAAGGTAGTTGTAATGGGAAGGAAGACTCTGGAAAGCTTTCCTGGAGGATTGCCATTAAAGAATCGTACTAATATTGTCCTTTCCGGAAATCCGGATTATCAGGTAAAAGGTGCTATTGTTGTGCACAGCCTTCAGGAGCTTCTGGAGGAAATAAAGAAATATCCAAAGGATCAGGTTTACTGCATCGGCGGTGACAGTGTATACAAAATGCTTTTGCCATATTGTGATACTGCTCAGGTGACGAAGATTGACTTTGCTTATGAAGCAGACAGGTATTTTCCCAATCTGGACGAGATGCCCCAGTGGCAGGTGGCAGCAGAAAGCGAAGAGCAGACATACTTTGATCTGGAATATCGTTTTGTCCGTTACGAAAGATGTAAATAAAACCAGCAAAAAAGGAGCCGTACGGCTCCTTTTTGTATGCATATATTGGAATTATATATGGGCTTATTCGATCACCTGGATCCAGCCTTCTGGAGCTTCGATCCGGCCCATCTGGATACCTGTCAGTGTTTCATACAGTTTCTGGGTAACAGGTCCCATTTTTTCCATTCCGCTTGGGAAGCAGATCTCTTTGCCATGGTCTACGATCTTTCCTACAGGAGAGATCACTGCAGCAGTACCGCAAAGACCACATTCTGCGAAATCTTTCACTTCATCAAAGTAAATCTCTCTTTCTTCTGCTTCCAGTCCAAGATAATGCTGTGCAACATAGATCAGGGAACGGCGTGTGATGGAAGGAAGAATGCTGTCAGACTTAGGAGTAACCACCTTTCCGTCTTTTGTGACAAAGATAAAGTTTGCTCCGCCGGTCTCCTCAACCTTGGTACGTGTTTTGGAATCCAGGTACATATTCTCATCAAATCCCTGTTTGTGGGCATCTACAATGGCATGTAAGCTCATTGCATAGTTCAGTCCTGCTTTGATATGGCCTGTACCGCATGGTGCAGCACGGTCAAAATCACTGACACGGATGGTGATAGGCTTTGCACCGCCCTTGAAGTATGGACCAACAGGTGTGGTGAATACACGGAACTGATATTCGTCAGCCGGCTTTACACCGATCACTGCGTTGGAACCGAACATATAAGGACGTACATATAAAGTAGCGCCTGAACCATAAGGCGGAACATAAGCAGCATTGGCTTTGATCGTCTCAACAACAGCCTTTACAAAACGGTCTTTTGGGAAAACCGGCATTTCCAGTCTTCTGGCGGAATTCTCCATACGCTCTCCGTTTAAGTCAGGACGGAAAGTAACGATATGGCCGTCTTCTGTAGTATAAGCTTTCATACCTTCAAAAACAGTCTGTGCATACTGAAGTACACCTGCACATTCGCTGATGGTGACAGTATCATCTGTGATCAGACCACCCTCATCCCATGCGCCGTTTTTAAAGTTAGATACATAACGATAATCGGTTTTTACATAGCCGAAGCCAAGATTGCCCCAGTCGATGTTCTTTTTTTCCATAACCAAAGAGCCTCCTCTTAATACAAATTCACAGTTCCCTGCCTTTATCTTTCATTAAAAGAATGATACTGTGTTTATTCTTTCACATTGTAAAACTTTTACGTGTCAAATTCAATAGCAAAACTGTAATTTCATGTTCGCTCTCTTGTTTTTTTTTATTGATTTCGCTATAATGAAAATCATACAGGCAACGTGGAGAAATAGGAAAGCCTGATTGGAGGAATACATGGAACATCAGGAGTGGGATGATCTGGGCGCAAAGATCCAGGACATTATTAACAGTGCAGTGAACGAGCAGGATTACCGAAAGCTCAGCAGGAATATTAATCAGACAGTAAATAAGGCTATTGATTCCGGCAGCGAGGCATTAAAGGGTGTACTGAACGGTGCTTTCGGAGGCGGTCAGACGCAGGATTACCGGACAAATGAGAACCCGGAGCATAATGCCAGAGCCTATGAGACGCATAAAGACCATGGATACCAGCAGCCGCCTTTTGGCAGATCTCAGGGGATCCCACCGAGAATGCACAAACAAAGCGGATATGGCTTATCCATGCCAGGGCTTTACAGGAAGACCGGGGGTGAGCGCGCCAAAGGGATCCTGATGACTGTTTTCGGCGGTGTTTTTACTGCCGGCTTTGGTGTTGCTTTTCTTGTAGCAGAAATTGCGGCAGCAGCAGGGGCAGCAGTTACGATGAGCACTGCAGTGACCCTTGGCGCCTTTACCGCAGCTGGTGCAGTGCTTCTTAAGGAAGGATGTAGCCGGATCGGCAGGGTTGGACGTTTCAACAAGTATATCCGTGCCCTTGGTCAGAGAACATACTGCAATTTTGACCAGCTGGCCAGGATCGCAGGCAAGCCTGTAAAATACGTAAAAAAAGACATTAAGAAGATGATTGGTAAAGGATGGTTCCTGGAAGGTCATGTGGATCAGCAGCAGACTTGTCTGATCACCAGCGATGAAACTTATCAGCAGTATATACAGACCCAGCAGGCTCTTGAAGAGCGGGCAGCTTCAGCACGGAAGGAAGAAGAGAAGAAGGCGTCAGCCGGGGCAGTAAGCGCCCAGGTGCAGGAGGTGCTTGATCGGGGAAATCAGTTTATTGACAAGATCCACAGGAGTAATGATGCTATCCCAGGAGAAGAAATATCAGCCAAGATCTCCCGTATGGAACTGATCGTCCGCAAGATCTTTGAGCGGGTGCAGGAACATCCGGAGGTGATTCCAGATCTGAAAAGGCTGATGGATTATTATCTTCCTACCACAGTGAAGCTGCTGGATGCATATGAGGATATGGACAGCCAGCCTGTCCAGGGAGAGAATATCCAGAACTCCAAGCTTGAGATCGAGAAGACTATTGACACCCTGAATACAGCTTTTGAGAAGCTGTTGGATTCTATTTTTGAAGATACAGCCATGGATGTGTCCAGTGATATTTCCGTATTACATACGGTGTTGGCACAGGAAGGCCTGACAGAGGATGAATTTACAAAGATGCGGAAAAAAGATGCACTGTAATTATCTGGCAGGTAGTATCCGACCAAGAGTTTTGGCATGTTTTTTGCCGGAAGTCGGAGATATACAAGGCATTCAAAAAGTAAAAGGAAAGAGGAGAACGTAATGGAAAAAGATTTTAAAGATTTTGAAACAGAAGCACCAACACTGACACTGGAGCCGGATTTCGGACAGGAAGAGACACCGAAAGTGGAGAAAGAGCCTGCAGAAGCTGCAGTAAAGAAAGAGATGGAGGAGACGATTCTTACACCGGAAGAACAAAAGCTGGTGGCTGATTTTGCAGCCAGGATCGATATTGAGAATACCAACCAGATCCTTCAGTATGGTGCAGGTACCCAGAAGAAGATGGCGGATTTTTCAGATGCAGCCCTTGCAAATGTAAAGACCCAGGAGCTGGGAGAAGCAGGAGATCTGATCGCAGAGGTAGTAGGAGAACTGCGTGATTTTGACGCCACTGAGGAGAAAGGGATTTTCGGCTTTTTCAAGAAACAGAGCAATAAGATTGAGGCAATGAAGAACCGTTATGCCAAGGCAGAGGTGAATGTACAGAAGATCGTTGATTCCCTCCAGGAGCACCAGATCCGTCTTATGAAGGATTCTGCTATGCTGGATAAGATGTATCAGCAGAACCTGAACTATTATAAAGAGCTTACCATGTATATCCTGGCAGGTAAGAAGAAGCTGGAGGAAGTGCGGAACGGCCGGCTGTCACAGCTGGAAACCAAGGCTCAGATCAGCGGATCTGCCCAGGATGCCCAGGAAGCAAAGGATCTGGATAGTAAATGTAACCGGTTTGAGAAGAAGCTGCATGACCTGGAGCTTACAAGAACCATTTCAATGCAGACTGCACCACAGATCCGTCTGGTACAAAATAACGATACCACTATGGTTGAGAAGATACAGACTACCATTGTAAATACCATTCCCTTATGGAAGAGCCAGATGGTGCTGGCACTTGGTATTGCCCATTCTACAGAAGCAGCAAATGCACAGCGGAAAGTGACAGACCTGACCAATGAGCTTTTGAAGAAGAATGCGGAAGCCCTTCATATGGCATCTGTGGAGACAGCAAAAGAATCTGAGCGCGGGATCGTTGATATAGAAACATTAAAGAAAACAAATGCAGATCTGATCCAGACTCTGGATGATGTGATGAGGATCCAGAAAGAAGGCAGGATCAAGCGTCAGCAGGCAGAGGTTGAGATGCAGCGTATGGAAGCAGAGCTTAAGAGCAAGCTTTTGGAGATCCGTAAGTAATCATTCATTATCCGGAAAGGGGTTGTGGCACATATATGCAGCAGCCCCTTTCTGGACGCACAAAGCGTAACAGGTTCCTCAAAAATTGAGAGGTCCTGGGAGTTTGAAGCGGACTTGTCCGCTTTGTTCAGAAAGGCAGATAAAAATGAGCACATATAGAGAGCATACAAAAGTAATACAGATTGGGAACAGGAAGATCGGTGGAGGAAATCCTATACTGATCCAGTCCATGACCAATACCAAGACAGAAGATGTACAGGCAACCACAGCACAGATCCTTGCCCTGGAAAAAGCAGGATGTGATATTATCCGTTGTGCTGTACCTACCATGGAAGCTGCACTGGCATTAAAGGAGATCAAAAAACAGATCCATATCCCGTTGGTGGCAGATATCCATTTTGACTACAGACTGGCCATTGCAGCTATGGAAAACGGTGCTGATAAGATTCGGATCAACCCGGGAAATATTGGAAGCATCCAGAGGATCAAAGCAGTAGTAGATGTGGCAAAAGAGAGGAATATCCCCATCCGTGTAGGCGTAAACAGTGGTTCCCTGGAAAAGGATCTGGTAGAGAAATACCACGGGGTGACAGCAGAGGGGCTTGTGGAAAGCGCACTGGATAAGGTGCATATCATAGAAGATCTTGGATATGACAATCTGGTGATCAGTATTAAGTCATCAGATGTACAGATGTGCGCCAGGGCTCATGAGCTGATCGTACAAAAGACCAGATATCCTTTGCATGTGGGAATCACAGAGGCAGGTACTCTTTATTCGGGAAATATCAAGTCAGCCATCGGACTTGGGATCATTTTATATCAGGGTATAGGAGATACGATACGTGTATCTCTCACAGGAGCACCTTTAGAAGAAGTGAAGTCGGCAAAGCGTATCCTGAAGACGCTGGGTCTTAGAAAAGGCGGGGTGGAAGTAGTATCATGTCCTACCTGTGGACGTACCAGGATCGATTTGATCGGTCTTGCCAACCAGGTAGAGACTATGGTTCAGGATATTCCACTGGATATTAAAGTAGCAGTTATGGGCTGTGTGGTAAATGGCCCTGGAGAGGCCAAGGAAGCAGATATCGGTATTGCAGGCGGAGATGGTGTTGGACTCCTGATCAAAAAAGGAGAAGTTGTACGTAAGATACCGGAGGACCAGCTTCTGGCTGTTCTTCGGGAAGAGCTAATGAATTGGAGTGAATAATGGAAAAGTCTTTTTTTGATGTATTTCCAGGACTGAAATTAAAGACAGAGCTTCAGGCGCTGCTTGAGGATGTAATAGTCACAAAGGTATCCTGTAATGCTGGAAAGACACAGCTGCGAGTATACATTAAAAGCAGCCGCTGGATCCATAAGAAACATATTTTTGAGTTGGAAGAGCAGATCCAGAGACAGTGCTTCCCAGGGATCGTCATGGGTGTTACTTTGATCGAACGGTTCTATTTGTCAGAGCAGTACACTCCTGAGAATTTTATGGAGGTTTACCGTTCCAGCATGGAGCTTGAACTTAAAAATTATAATATGCTGGAATACAATCTGTTCAAGCGGGCACAGATCACCTTTCCGGAAGCGGAAACGATGCAGCTGCAGCTGCCGGATTCTGTGATCGCCAGGGAAAAAAGTGAGATCCTGCTGGAGTATTTTCATAAGGTTTTCTGCGAACGGTGTGGTATGAACCTGAAAGCAGACATTGATTTTATTGAGACAGGAGAAAGCAAATACCGTAAAAACGCAGCCCTGCAGATCCAGCAGGAGGTGGAGAATGTGCTTCGCCATGCCAAGCTGGATGATGAGAAAACAAAAAGCGAAAGCCAGGAAAAGAAACAGACAGCTGATTCCGGCCAGGAAAAGGCCGCATCCGGTGAAACAACAAAAGGCAAAACCGTGCAGGCTCCTAAGGAGAAGAAGCCATTTGAGAAAAAAGGTAAATGGGGCGACCGTGGAAGCTACCGCAAGGATCCAAATCCGGATGTTATCTATGGAAGGGATGTGGAGAATGATCCTGTTCCTCTGGAATCCATTGTGGAAGTTGTGGGAGAGGTGACCATTCGTGGTCAGGTAATGGATGTGGAGGCAAGGGAGATCCGAAATGAAAAGACCATTCTGATCTTCCCTGTGACGGATTTTACAGACTCCATCACTGTAAAAATGTTCCTGCGAAATGAACAGGTGCCGGAAGTAACAGAGCATTTGAAAAAGGGAGCCTTTATTAAGCTGAAAGGTGTTACCACCATTGACCGTTTTGACAGTGAGCTGACCATTGGTTCTGTAAGTGGGATCAAGAAGATTGGAGATTTCCGCAGCACAAGGATGGATACAGCACCACAGAAAAGGGTGGAACTGCATTGTCATACCAAGATGAGTGATATGGATGGTGTTACCGAGGCCAAGGCACTGGTGAAACGGGCATATGAATGGGGACACCCGGCGATTGCCATTACGGATCATGGTGTAGTGCAGGCATTTCCTGAAGCAAATCATTGTTTTGACAGCTGGGGCGGATGTGTACCCAAGGACTCGGATTTTAAAGTATTGTATGGCATGGAGGCCTATCTGGTAGATGACTTGAAAGGTATGGTTACAAATCCAAAGGGTCAGACTCTGGATGGACGTTTTGTTGTTTTTGATATAGAGACTACCGGATTTTCACCTCTTACCTGCAGAATCATAGAGATCGGTGCAGTGCTGGTAGAAGGAGGAAAGATCACAGACCGTTTTTCCACCTTTGTAAATCCGGAGGTGCCTATCCCATTTCGTATCGAGCAGCTTACCAGTATTAATGATGCAATGGTTATGGAAGCACCAAAGATCCAGGAAGTTTTGCCAAAATTTCTGGAATTTTGTGAGGGAGCTACCATGGTAGCCCATAATGCTGATTTTGATATGAGCTTTATTATTGAAAACTGCAACCGGCTGGGAATAGCCCATGATTTTACTTATGTGGATACAGTTGGCATGGCCAGGTTCCTTCTTCCTGCCTTGAACCGTTTCAAGCTGGATACTGTGGCAAAGGCAGCTGGCGTGGCTCTGGATCATCACCACAGAGCAGTGGATGATGCAGAGTGTACGGCACGTATTTTCGAGAAATTTGTGGAAATGTGCAGAGAAAGAGATATTTTTGATGTGGATCAGCTGAATGAACAAGGAAAGGTTTCTACAGATACCATCAAAAAGCTGCCCACTTATCATGCCGTGATCTTTATGCGTAATGAAACAGGCAGGATCAATCTGTACAAGCTGGTAAGCCAGTCCCATATCAAATATTTTAACCATAAGCCAAGAGTTCCCAAAAGTGTATTTGAAGCACACAGGGATGGACTGCTCATTGGAAGCGCCTGCGAGGCCGGTGAGCTTTACCAGGCATTGCTTCGGAATGCACCGGAGCCGGAGATCGCAAGACTTGTGAATTTTTATGATTATCTGGAAATCCAGCCTTTGGGAAATAACTGGTTTATGATCGAGGATGAGAAGAATGATACCATCCACTCTAAGGAAGACTTGATCCAGATCAATAGGAAGATCGTTAAGCTGGGAGAGCAGTTTAATAAGCCGGTAGTGGCTACCTGTGATGTGCATTTTATGGATCCTCAGGATGAGATCTACAGACGGATCATCATGGCTGGCAATGGCTTTAAGGACGCAGACAATCAGGCACCTCTGTACCTTCGTACTACAGAGGAAATGCTGGAAGAATTTTCTTATCTTGGCAGCGAAAAGGCAGAAGAGGTGGTAATCACTAACACCAATAAGATCGCAGACATGATTGAGAAAATTTCCCCTATCCATCCGGACAAATTTCCGCCTGTTATTGAAAATTCCGACAGGGATCTGAAGGATATATGTTTCAAGAAAGCTCACGAAATGTACGGGGAGACGCTGCCGGCCATTGTGGAGGATCGGCTGGAGAAAGAACTGCATTCTATTATTTCCAATGGATATGCGGTGATGTATATCATTGCACAGAAACTGGTATGGAAGTCCAATGAGGATGGGTATCTGGTTGGTTCCCGTGGATCGGTTGGCTCCTCGCTTGCAGCCACTATGTCCGGTATCACAGAGGTCAATCCTCTGCCGCCCCATTACCTGTGCCCTAATCCGGAATGCAAATACAGTGATTTTGATTCTCCTGAAATCAAGGAATTTGCTGGAATGGCAGGCTGTGACATGCCGGACCGGATCTGCCCTAAGTGTGGTACAAAGATGACAAAACAGGGTTTTGATATTCCATTTGAAACATTCCTTGGATTCAAGGGAGACAAGGAGCCGGATATTGACCTGAACTTTTCCGGTGAATATCAGACAAATGCACATAAATATACAGAGGTGATTTTTGGAAAAGGCCAGACCTTTAAGGCCGGCACCATTGGTACCCTGGCTGATAAAACAGCGTTTGGTTATGTAAAGAATTATTTTGAAGAGCGAGGCCAGCATAAGCGGTACTGTGAGATCAATAGGATCGTGCAGGGCTGTACCGGAGTACGCCGTACCACAGGACAGCATCCTGGAGGGATCATTGTTCTTCCAAAAGGCGAGGAGATTGAGAAATTTACACCTGTACAGTATCCGGCAAATGATTCCAGCAGTGGTTTTATCACTACTCATTTTGATTATCACTCTATTGACGGTAATCTTCTGAAGCTGGATATACTGGGGCACGATGATCCTACCATGATCCGTATGCTGGAGGATCTGACAGGTCTTTCTGCCAGGAAGGTTCCGCTGGATGACAAGGCAGTGATGTCTTTGTTTGCCAGCACAGAGGCATTAAAGATCAAGCCAGAGGATATCGGAGGCTGTAAGCTGGGATGTCTGGGGATTCCTGAGTTTGGTACAGACTTCGCCATGCAGATGCTGATTGATACAAAACCAAAGTATTTCTCTGATCTTGTCCGTATTGCAGGACTATCTCACGGAACGGATGTGTGGCTTGGCAATGCACAGACATTGATCGAAGAAGGAAAGGCCACTATTTCCACTGCTATCTGTACCAGGGATGATATTATGATCTATCTGATCGGACAGGGTGTGGAAAGCGGTCTGGCATTTACCATCATGGAAAGTGTACGTAAAGGAAAAGGCCTGCGTGATGAATGGATCACAACCATGAAAGAGCACGGGGTTCCGGACTGGTATATCTGGTCCTGTAAAAAGATTAAGTACATGTTCCCAAAAGCTCATGCAGCAGCCTACGTTATGATGGCTTACCGTATTGCCTGGTTTAAGGTTTTCCAGCCACTGGCTTACTATGCAGCTTACTTCAGTATCCGTGCCACATCATTTTCCTATGAACTGATGTGTATGGGTAAAGAAAGACTGGAATACTATATGGCAGAGATCCGTAAGAAAGGGGATCTGGCTACCCAGAAGGAGCAGGCAACCCTGAAGGATATGAGGATCGTACAGGAGATGTATGCAAGAGGATTTGACTTTGTTCCTATTGACCTTTACAAGGCAAAGGCCCACAGGTTTCAGATCATGGATCAGAAGCTGATGCCTGCGCTGGATACCATTGACGGTTTGGGGGACAAGGCAGCAGACGCTGTTGTAGAAGCAGCAGCAAAAGGAAAGTTCCTGTCAAAGGATGATTTCCGTGACAGGACGAAGGTAAGTAAGACAGTGATCGATCTGATGGACGATCTGGGGTTATTTGGGGATATTCCTCAGTCCAATCAGATCTCACTGTTTGATTTCTCAAAAAATGCGGTGTAGGGAGGGACTATGACCACAGAAGAATTGCGCTATCTGCAGCGGCTTGCAGAGCTTTATCCAACGATTGGGAAGGCGTCCACAGAGATCATCAATCTTCAGTCTATTCTGAACCTGCCGAAAGGTACAGAGCATTTTCTTTCTGATATTCATGGTGAATACCAGGCTTTTTCCCATGTGCTGAGAAATGGCTCAGGGGCAGTCCGTAAGAAGGTGGATGACGTGTTTGGCCATACCCTAAGCAATCAGGATAAACGATCACTGGCAACGCTGATTTATTATCCGAAAGAGAAGATTGAACTGGTAAAAAAACAGGAAGAGGATATGGAAAACTGGTATAAGATCACTTTATACCGTCTGATCGAGGTATGCAAAACAACAGCCTCCAAATATACAAGATCCAAAGTAAGAAAAGCCCTTCCTGCAGATTATGCTTATGTGATTGAAGAACTGATCACTGAAAAGGCAGAGGTTCTGGACAAGGAAGCCTATTATGATGCGATTGTAGAAACCATCATTCAGATCGGCAGGGCAGAGAACTTTATTATTGCTCTGTGCGAACTGATTCAAAGGCTGGTAGTGGATCATTTGCATATCCTTGGAGATATTTATGATAGAGGACCTGGCCCCCATTTCATTATGGACCGATTGATGTCCTACCATTCCCTGGATATCCAGTGGGGGAACCATGATGTAGTATGGATGGGAGCTGCTGCAGGACAGCAGGCATGTATTGCCACTGTGATCCGTAATAGTGTCCGATATGGCAATCTGGATATTTTGGAGGATGGCTATGGGATTAACATGATGCCGCTGGCAGCCTTTGCAATGGAAGCATATAGGGATGATCCCTGCATAGCTTTTTCAGGGATTTCCAGTCCATCTAATTACAATGCAATGGAAAAAGAATATAGCCGGAAAATGCATAAGGCCATTGCAGTGATCCAGTTCAAGCTGGAGGGTCAGCTGATCATGAACCATCCGGACTTTGATATGGAAGATCGACTCCTGCTTCATCGGATCCATCCGGAAAAAGGAACGATTACACTTCCTGACGGAAAAGAATATCCACTTTTGGATAATTGTTTTCCCACTGTGGACTGGACACATCCTTATCAGCTTACTAAAGAAGAACAAACAGTGATGGAACGGCTTACTTCCGGTTTTGTTAATTGTGCAAAGCTTCAACAGCATATGCGTTTTCTTCTTGACAAAGGAGGGCTTTATAGGGTATATAATGGGAATCTGCTGTTTCATGGAAGCATTCCATTAAATGAAGACGGATCCTTTAAGAAAGTACAGATCTATGGGAACATATACAAAGGAAAAGCCCTTTATGATACCCTGGAATCCTATGCAAGACGGGCTTTTTATGAATTGGATGATAAGGAACTGGAAAAAAGCAGGGATATACTGTGGTACATCTGGGCAGCACCTAATTCACCGCTTTTCGGAAAAGATAAGATGACTACTTTTGAACGGTACTATATAGAAGATCCGGGAACTCATCAGGAGAATAAAAATGCTTATTACCGCCTTCTTGAGAATGAAAAAGTAGTTGATCATATTTTGGAAGAATTTGGATTGGACGGAGCAGAGGGCAGGATCATTAACGGCCATGTACCTGTGCATCAGCTAGAGGGAGAGAATCCCGTGAAGTGTGGTGGGAAGGTGATCGTGATCGATGGCGGTTTTTCCAAAGCTTATCGGAAAGTTACGGGGATCGCCGGATATACCCTGATCTATAATTCCTATGGTCTGGCACTGACTGCCCATGAGCCTTTTACTTCTGCAGAGGATGCAGTGATCAGAGAACAGGACATTGTTTCAAACCGTGTGGCAGTTCATTATACTTCCAGACGGCGCCTGGTTGGGGATACAGACAATGGAAAGGCACTGAAGGAGCGGATCAGTGAATTAAAATGGCTTCTGGAAGCCTACAGGAGAGGCATTATCAAAGAGAAAAAGTGACTGAACCATTAAAGGATCAGGCATTGATTTCTATATAAAAGTCCATCAGGGCAAATAAAAACAGAGGAGAATCGAAAAAATGGGTGGAATTTTTGGAGTAGTTTCAAAAAACAGTTGTGTAATGGATTTGTTTTTCGGAATCGATTATCATTCACATCTGGGAACGCGCAGAGGTGGAATGGCTGTTTATGATAGGGAAGAAGGCTTTAACAGGGCAATCCATAATATCGAGAATTCACCATTCAGGACAAAGTTTGATCGGGATGTGGAGGAACTGCACGGAAATGTAGGAATCGGCTGTATTTCTGATAATGAGCCTCAGCCTTTGCTTGTACGTTCCCACCTGGGGAATTTTGCCATCACCACAGTTGGTAAGATCAACAATCTGGAGGAACTGGTACAGAACTGTTTCAAAAACGGATGCTCACATTTCCTTGAGATGAGCGGAGGCAGCGTAAATCCTACGGAAATGGTGGCAGCTTTGATTAATCAGAAGGGCAGTATCCTGGACGGGATCCGCTATGCACAGGAAGTGATCCAGGGATCTATGACTATGCTGATCCTGACACCGGAAGGACTGTATGCAGCCCGTGACCGTCTGGGAAGGACACCTTTAGTGATCGGCAGGAAAGAAGGAGCCTGCTGTGCTTCTTTTGAAAGCCATGCGTACATTAATCTGGGTTATGAAGATTATAAGGAATTAGGCCCGGGCGAGGTAGATTTCCTTACACCTGAAGGGGTGGAAGTGCTGCAAAAGCCAGGGGATAAAATGCGCATCTGCTCTTTCCTCTGGGTATATTATGGGTATCCAACTTCTACCTATGAAGGAGTCAATGTAGAAGAAATGCGGTACAAATGCGGAGACATTCTGGCAGGCAGAGATGCAGGGGAGATTTCACCGGATATTGTAGCAGGTGTGCCGGATTCAGGTATTGCCCATGCCATTGGATATGCCAATCGTTCCGGAGTGCCTTTTGCACGACCATTTATTAAATACACACCAACCTGGCCCCGTTCTTTTATGCCTACTCAGCAAAGCCAGCGTAATCTGATCGCCAGGATGAAACTGATCCCTGTACATAAGCTGATCAAAGGGAAAAGCCTGCTGATGATTGATGATTCCATCGTTCGTGGTACACAGCTTCGTGAAACTACAGAATTTCTTTATAATAATGGGGCAAGAGAGGTGCATATCCGTCCTGCATGTCCGCCATTGCTCTATGGCTGCAAGTATCTGAATTTCTCCAGATCCAAATCAGAAATGGATCTGATCACAAGGCGGATCGTGGCAAAAAGAGAAGGGGATCATGTGGATCCGAAAGTGCTTGCAGATTATGCAAATCCGGATTCACAGAACTATAAGGAAATGCTGGAAGAGATTCGTAAAGAACTGAATTTCACTTCCCTGAAGTACCATCGTCTGGATGATCTGGAAGCATCCATTGATATTGAGCCATGTAAGCTTTGCACTTATTGCTGGAATGGTGTAGAATAATTGTTCCATAAAACTAAAACAAAACATGCATTGTGTGTGCCTAGGAGCTGGATCAGCTTCCGGGAAGCATACAATGCATGTTTTTTAGTGATACAGCTTTTTGTTATCGGTACGGCCAACCAGATAATCAATGCTTGTATTATAATAGTTTGCAAGTCGGATGAGCATTTCAATTGGTATATTCCTGGATCCTGTTTCATAATGGGAATAGGATCGCTGGCTGATATGCAGTATTTCGCTGATTTGTTTCTGAGAAAGGTCAGCATCCGTACGCAGATCCTGAATGCGCTGAAATCTCATACAGTATTTCTTCTTTCCGATTTTTTTCTTTTGTATTTCTATGAAAACGTCTATTCGCAGTATAAAACAGAACCAATTAAACTATTGCAAATAGGAGCATAATGGGCTATACTAAAATCTATCTATCTATTCAAAAACAGTCTGGAATTCATGTGCAGTATTCTGAAAATCATCTACAAAAATCCATGAGAATTTTATTTTAAAAAGGCAAAAACACAGGTCGGGGCAGCGCTTTTTGCAGAAAGGAAATCATGTTTGCAAGTGTATTGTCAGCCAGTATTTTAGGAATGGAAGTGTGTCCCATTCAGGTGGAAGCAGATGTAAGTGACGGTCTTCCATCCTTCACAATGGTAGGGTATCCGTCAGCTCAGGTAAAAGAGGCTCAGGACCGGGTCCGTACTGCTCTCCGCAATAATGGGATCAGTCTGCCACCTAAAAGAGTAACCGTGAACTTTGTACCGGCAGATATCAAAAAAGAAGGGGCAGGATTTGATATACCTGTAGCTGCAGCTGTTTTATCTGCGGCAGGGATCCTTCATCCAAGCCTGCTTGAAGGCGTGATGCTTGCCGGGGAGATCAGCCTGAACGGAGAGATTTATCCTGTGCCGGGTATTCTTGCCAGAGTGATCAAAGCAAGGGAATTAAAGTGCAGATATTGTATGGTTCCCTATGGTAATCTTCAGGAGGCCAGGCTTGTAAAAGATATGCCAGTGATCGGCGTAAAGGATCTGAAAGAATTGATTCGATATCTGAAAAATCCGGAAGATTTTCATAAAGAAAATCCTGACAGACCAAGCCCTAAAGAAACAGAAAATGAGTGCAAGACCAGGGTGGATTTTCTGGATATCCATGGTCAGGAAGGAGCCAAAAGAGCCTGTGAGATCGCAGTGAGCGGATTTCACAATATTCTGTTTATCGGCCCTCCTGGAGCCGGCAAAACTATGTTGGCAAAGCGGCTTCCCACCATTATGCCACAGCTTACTTTTGAAGAAAGCCTGGAGCTGACCAGGATCTACAGTATTGCTGGATTGTTGTCTGCTGACAGTCCGTTGATCTGTCAAAGACCTTATCGAAGTCCTCACCA
Organism: Blautia glucerasea; assembly: GCF_013304385.1. GTDB lineage: Bacteria > Bacillota > Clostridia > Lachnospirales > Lachnospiraceae > Blautia_A > Blautia_A ammoniilytica. Next base: position 84,276 of record NZ_JAAITU010000005.1, on the reverse strand, counting down.
TACCAGTTCTGCCCAGGCAATGGCAGGAGGAGGCAGGATTCCTGGTCCGGGAGAGGTGACCCTGGCACACAGAGGTGTGCTTTTTCTTGATGAAATGCCGGAATTTTCAAGGAGAAGCCTGGAAATCCTGCGGCAGCCCATGGAAGATAAAGTGATCCAGCTTTCAAGAGCCAGCGGGACCTTTACATTTCCGGCAGGCTTTATGCTGGCAGCAGCCATGAACCCTTGTCCATGTGGCTTTTTTCCGGATATGAACAGGTGCCGCTGCACTCCTGGAGAAGTGAGTCACTATCTGGGGAAGATCAGCAATCCTTTGCTTGACCGGATCGATCTTTGTACGGAGGTATCGCCTGTATCTTTTCAGCAGATGAATGGCGCGCCGGAAGGAGAATCCTCTGATACGATCCGGGAAAGAGTAGAGCGAACCAGGCAGATCCAGCTGGAAAGATATCAAAAGGAAAACATATGCTTTAACGGAGAGCTTTCCGGCAGACAGATCCAGAAATACTGCGGGGTTACAGAAGAAGGAAACAGGCTTCTTGAACAGGCATTCCGAAAAATGGAACTTAGTGGCAGAGCGTATCACAGAATACTGAAAGTGGCCAGAACCATTGCGGATATGGAGCAGGAGGATAAGATACATGTTTCCCACATTTCGCAGGCTTTATCCTATCGTGCATTTGACAAAAAATACTGGGTATAAATGAAGAAACAGTGAGGTATTTTATATGGAAGGAAAACAAACAGAAATAAGAAAGATCACCATAAACAGTAAGGAATATCCCAAGCGTCTTAAGAAGCTGTCAGGTATGCCAAAAGAACTTTATGTAATAGGAAATCTGCCGGAAGACAATGCACCCACAGCAGCTGTGGTAGGGGCCAGAATGTGCAGCGCCTATGGAAAAAGGCAGGCTCATTGTTATGCAAAGGTACTGGCAGAATACGGGATCCAGGTGATAAGCGGTATGGCATTGGGAATCGATACTCAGGGACATTTGGGCGCATTGGAGGCAAAAAGGCCAACTTATGCAGTGCTGGGCAGCGGCGTGGATGTGTGTTATCCTGCAGCCAACCGGAAGCTTTACAATCAGATCCTGGAAACCGGAGGAGGGATCATCAGTGAATTTCCTCCCGGGATGCCGCCAAAGGCAGGACATTTTCCTGCACGAAACAGGATCATTAGTGCTTTGGCAGATGTGGTGCTGATCGTGGAAGCCAGAGAACGAAGCGGATCTTTGATCACTGCAGGCTTTGCTCTTGATCAGGGAAAGGCAGTGTATGCCCTTCCGGGACAGGTGGATCAGACTCTTTCACAGGGCTGTAATCAGCTGATTTTTGATGGGGCAGGCATTGCCTGGTGTCCGGAAATCCTGCTTGGGGAATGGGGGATTTTTCCTGAAAAGAAGGAGACAGCAGGAGAAAAAAAGAACTTAGGACTTGCAAGAGATTTGGAATTGGTGTATAGTTGTCTCGATTTACGACCTGAAAACCTGGATTATTTTATTCAAAAAACAGGATTTTCAGCAGGAAAAACAAGCGGGCTGCTGATGCAGCTTCAGGTATTGGGGCTTGCCAGTGAGGTGGGCAGACAGCATTATGTTAGATGTAAGTAACATGTGACTACATTATGATTTAGCTTAGGAGAGTTATCATGGCAAAGTATCTGGTGATAGTTGAGTCACCTGCAAAGGTAAAGACAATTAAGAAGTTTTTGGGGGCAAATTATGAAGTAGAGGCATCAAACGGACATGTACGGGATTTCCCAAAGAGTCAGTTTGGCATTGATGTGGATAATGATTTTGAACCGAAATATATAACCATCCGTGGAAAGGGAGAATTGCTTGCCAAACTTCGTAAGGCAGCGAAGAAAGCAGATAAGATCTATCTTGCAACGGACCCTGACCGTGAGGGAGAGGCTATTTCCTGGCATTTATCACAGGCTCTGAAAGAGGATCCAAAGAAAATGCACAGGATCACCTTTAATGAGATCACAAAGACTGCAGTAAAGGATTCGCTGAAGCATCCAAGAGAACTAAATCTGAACCTGGTGGACGCACAGCAGGCAAGGCGTATGCTGGATCGTATGGTGGGTTATACCATCAGTCCTCTTTTATGGGTAAAGGTGAAGAGAGGCTTAAGTGCAGGAAGGGTACAGTCTGTAGCTTTACGTATCATCTGCGACAGAGAGGATGAGATCAATTCTTTTATTCCGGAAGAATACTGGAGCCTGGATGGAAACTTCATTGTAAATGGAGAGAAAAAGCCACTGGAAGCCAGATTCTATGGCACAGACAAGCGGATGGAGATCCATAATAAGCAGGAGATGGACCAGGTACTGAAGGCTCTGGAGGGGCAGGAGTATGAGATTTCCGAGGTAAAGAAAGGAGAACGCACCAAGAATGCGCCACTTCCTTTTACTACCAGTACTCTTCAGCAGGAGGCTGCCAAAACATTGAATTTTTCTACGCAGAAGACCATGCGTCTGGCACAGCAGCTGTATGAAGGCGTGGATATCAAGGGCAGCGGCACAGTAGGTGTGATCACCTATCTGCGTACAGATTCTACCAGGATCTCTGAGGAAGCTGACAGTGCTGCAAGAGCTTATATTGGAGACAATTATGGTGAGCAGTATGTTTCCCATTTCGAAAAAACAGTGAAAAAGGGACAGAAGATCCAGGATGCCCATGAAGCGATCCGACCTACAGATATCAGCAGGACTCCTCAGATGATCAAGGACTCCCTTTCAAGAGATCAGTTCAGGCTTTATCAGCTGATCTGGAAACGCTTTGCAGCCAGCCGGATGGCAGCAGCCAAGTATGAGACCACATCTGTGAAGATCCGGGCAGGGGAATATACCTTCACAGTTGCAGCTTCCAAGGTGGCCTTTGACGGTTTTATGTGTGTATACACCCAGGAAGATGATGAGAAGAAGGGCAATGTATTAAGCCAGAGTCTGGAAAAGGGCATGAAGCTTTCCTTAAAGGAATTAAAGCCACAGCAGCATTTTACACAGCCGCCGGCTCATTATACAGAGGCTTCCCTTGTAAAAACCATGGAAGAACTGGGAATCGGACGCCCAAGTACTTATGCGCCTACCATTACCACGATTATCAGCAGAAGGTATGTGTCCAAAGAGCAGAAGAACCTTTATGTAACCGAACTGGGTGAAGTTGTAAATAATATTATGAAACAGGCATTTCCAAGTATTGTAGATGTGAATTTTACAGCTACCATGGAAGGTCTTCTGGACTGCGTGGAAGCAGGGACAGTACAGTGGAAGACAGTTGTCCGTAATTTCTATCCGGATCTGAAAGCAGATGTGGATGCTGCACAGAAGGAACTGGAAAAAGTAGATATCCAGGACGAAGTTACAGATGTGATCTGCGATAACTGCGGACGTCATATGGTGATCAAATATGGTCCCCATGGCAGATTTCTTGCATGCCCTGGATTCCCGGAGTGCAGAAACACTAAGCCATATTATGAAAAGATTGGTGTACTGTGTCCTAAGTGCGGCGGTGAGGTTGTGCTGAAAAAGACCAAAAAGGGCAGAAAATATTACGGCTGTGAGAACAATCCGGAATGTGATTTTATGTCCTGGCAGAAGCCGTCTAAGAAGAAATGCCCAAAATGCGGTAATTATATGGTGGAAAAAGGCAATAAACTGGTATGCAGCCAGGAAACCTGTGGATATGTGGAACAGAAAACAACCGATGATGAGGATAAATAATGCTTTTTTCAGTCAATATTTATTAATAAGATATATTTCCTGAAAAATCGGGTAAAATAAAAAAATAGTAAAAAATGTCTTGTAAATATCCTGCAAAACGTGTAGTATGATTATATCAGATTACAGGATTGCTTCATAAAAGAAGTGAAAGGAGGACAATATGAGCGTTCAGTTACTGGATAGAACAAGGAAGATTAACAAGCTTCTTCACAACAGCAGCTCCAGCAAGGTGGTATTTAATGATATCTGCCAGGTTCTGATGGAGACTCTAAGCTCCAACATTCTTGTACTTAGTAAGAAGGGTAAGGTATTAGGTATAAGCTTATGTCCTGGAGTTGAGGAAATCACAGAACTGATTGAAGATAAAGTTGGCGGCTATGTGGATGGAATGTTGAATGAAAGGTTTCTGGGCGTTCTGTCTACCAAAGAAAATGTAAATCTCCAGACGCTTGGGTTTGAGCATGTATCTGCAAGCTACCAGGGGATTATCAATCCCATTGACATTGCAGGTGAGAGACTTGGCACGGTATTTATGTACCGTAAGGACCGGCCATATGATATAGAAGATATTATTGTCAGCGAATACGGCACTACTGTTGTAGGGCTGGAGATGATGCGGGCGGTGCATGAAGAGAATGCGGAGGAAGACCGTAAGAAGCAGGTTGTGAAGTCTGCTTTTAATACTTTATCATTTTCGGAATTGGAAGCCATCATCCATATCTTTGATGAATTGAATGGGGATGAGGGGATACTGGTTGCCAGCAAGATTGCTGACAGAGTAGGGATCACCCGTTCCGTTATTGTGAATGCACTTCGCAAATTTGAAAGTGCAGGTGTGATCGAATCACGTTCTTCAGGTATGAAAGGAACTTATATTAAGGTTTTGAATGAAGTGATCTTCGATGAACTGGAGGAGATCAAAGCCCAGAAGAATAACAAGAAAGCCTGAACAGGGCTGGGATATCAGATGATCAGAAGGCTGTTGCAGAGATTGCAGCAGTCTTTTTTATGTAATAGGAAATTACTCCGTAATGTTCCTATTACATAAAAACGCTCCGCGAGGATGCGACCAGATGCATGAGGAATATGTCTGCTAAAGCAGACTGCATCTGGCGCGCAAAGCGTAACAAGTCCCTCAAAGATTGAGGGATACAGGGAGTTTGAAGCGGACTTGTTCGCTTTGTTCCGTAATCAGGAAATTATTCCGTAGGTCCTTATTGCTAAAAATGCATCGCAATGATGGGCTTTGTGTATACTGTATCTGTAGGATTCTGGCTTGGCTTGCTGGCTGTTTCTCTTGCTGCTATGTTTACATCATTTTTTTATAAAAATAAAAAAATTAGAAAACAAGAGAAAAATAAAGAATAAATAAGATTTTAAAAGAATACACTGTAATCTATAAGCGTGAAAAGAGTTGCAGAAAAGCGATAAATTCAATAATATAGGGACAGTGATTAGCACTCATATTAATTGAGTGCTAGTAAATTAGAAATGAAGAGCATTGCAATAATAAAGGAGGACATAAATCATGAAGTTAGTACCATTAGGTGACAGGGTTGTATTAAAACAGTTAGAAGCAGAAGAAACTACAAAGTCCGGTATTGTTCTTCCTGGTCAGGCACAGGAAAAACCACAGCAGGCAGAGGTTATTGCTGTAGGTCCTGGCGGCGTTGTTGATGGCAAAGAAGTAAAAATGGAAGTTGCTGTAGGAGATAAGGTTATCTACTCCAAATATGCAGGAACAGAAGTGAAGCTTGAAAACGAAGAATATATTGTTGTAAAACAGGGCGATATTTTAGCTGTTATTAAATAAAAACAGGAGGATTGATGATCATGGCAAAAGAGATTAAATATGGCGCAGAAGCCAGAGCAGCACTTGAAGCTGGTGTGAATAAATTAGCTGATGCAGTAAGAGTAACACTTGGACCGAAAGGAAGAAACGTAGTTCTTGATAAACAGTTCGGTGCTCCGCTGATCACTAACGATGGTGTTACCATTGCGAAAGAGATCGAGCTTGAGGATGCATTTGAAAATATGGGTGCACAGCTGATTAAAGAAGTAGCATCCAAAACCAACGATGTTGCAGGTGATGGTACTACAACTGCTACAGTACTTGCTCAGGCAATGGTACATGAGGGAATGAGAAACCTGGCAGCAGGTGCAAACCCGATCATTATGAGAAAAGGTATGAAGAAAGCTACAGATGTTGCTGTAGAAGCAATCAAGAAGATGAGCCAGAAAGTAAGTGGCAAATCCCAGATCGCAAATGTAGCAGCAATTTCTGCAAGTGATGAAGAGGTTGGTAAGCTGGTAGCTGATGCTATGGAGAAGGTTTCCAATGATGGTGTTATCACTGTGGAAGAATCCAAGACTATGCATACAGAGCTTGACCTGGTAGAAGGTATGCAGTTTGACCGTGGATACATTTCAGCATATATGTCCACAGATATGGAGAAAATGGAAGCAACACTGGAAGATCCATATATCCTGATCACAGATAAGAAGATCAGCAATATCCAGGAAGTTCTTCCGCTTCTGGAGCAGATCGTTCAGGCTGGAGCAAAGCTTCTGATCATTGCAGAGGATGTTGAGGGTGAGGCTCTTACTACTCTGATCGTAAACAAATTAAGAGGAACCTTCCAGGTAGTGGCTGTTAAAGCTCCTGGCTATGGTGACAGAAGAAAAGAAATGCTTCAGGATATTGCAATCCTTACAGGCGGTACAGTGATCTCTGATGAGGTTGGTCTGGAACTGAAGGATGCTACAATGGCTCAGTTAGGCCGTGCAAAATCCGTTAAAGTTGCAAAAGAGAATACCGTTATCGTTGACGGTCTTGGAAAGAAAGAAGATATTGCAAACCGTGTTGCACAGATCCGTGCTCAGATTGAGGAGACAAAATCTGATTTCGACAGAGAGAAGCTTCAGGAAAGACTTGCAAAACTGTCTGGCGGTGTAGCTGTGATCCGTGTTGGTGCTGCAACTGAGACAGAGATGAAAGAAGCAAAACTTCGTATGGAAGACGCTCTGGCAGCTACAAGAGCAGCTGTTGAGGAAGGCATTATCGCAGGTGGCGGTTCTGCTTACATCCATGCTACCAAAGAGGTTGGTGAGCTGGCTGCATCTCTTGAGGGAGATGAGAAGACCGGTGCCAACATCATCCTGAAAGCACTGGAGGCTCCTCTGTTCCGTATTTCTGCAAATGCAGGACTTGAGGGATCCGTGATCATCAATAAAGTAAAAGAGTCTGAGCCAGGAATTGGTTTTGATGCTCTGAATGAAAAATATGTGGATATGGTTAGTGCAGGTATCCTTGATCCTGCAAAAGTTACCAGAAGTGCCCTTCAGAACGCTACAAGCGTTGCATCTACACTGCTTACAACAGAGTCTGTTGTTGCAAACATTAAAGAAGATGCACCGGCAGTACCGGCTGGCGGACAGGGAATGGGTATGATGTAATCCCAGCCACATTATAAAGAGGCACATCATAAAGAAAGTATAAATTGGGGTCGGCGTCATAGACGCTGGCCCTGTTTTGTGATATACTGAAAAAAATGTCAGGAATAGTAGAAGATGTACTGGAAGCTGCTCACTTGAATTGAGCTTTCTGACAATTACAAAAATTAAAAACAAAAAAAGAAATAGGAGAAGATGTTATGAGTGACTTATATCAGGAGCATCTGGTAAAGAAAGAGCGAACAGCAGCGGATTCTGCAGTCCGGATCGCAGTGATAGGATTTACTGCACTTTTTGTTGTGGCAGGTTTGTTTATCACACCAATTGCTCTGCTTCTGGCACTGGTTCTTGGTCTGGCAGGGTATTTTATACTGTTTCCAAGGACAGACCTGGAGTACGAGTATCTTTATGTGAACGGTGAACTGGACATTGACAAGATCATGGCCAAATCCAAGAGAAAAAGAGTTAAAAATCTGGATATTAAGAATGCAGATCTGGTAGCTCCCCTTACCTCCCACAGGATGGATTATTACAACAATAACCAGAAGATGAAGGTGTACGATTTTTCTTCTGGAAATGCAGAGCACAAGCGTTTTGCCATGATCATCAGAGATAATGGAGAGTCCTGCAAAGTGATCCTGGAGCCGGATGAGAAGATGATCCAGGCGATTCGGAGCAGTGCGCCAAGCAAGGTCTTTCTGGACTGAGTAAACAGGTTGTGACAAGGTCTTTTTGGCCTGACCCAGTGTGTCATGGCAAGGTTTTTCCGGCCTGACCCAGTGTGTCATGCTAAGAACTTTTAAGGCTAACCCGGTATTGACACTGATTATTTTTTTTGCTAAACTATGGAACAATACATAAAAAATAAAACACAAAACATTTAACAAGGGAGGAAATGCAATGGGTACTATCATTGGAGAGGGCATTACATTTGACGATGTTCTTTTAGTTCCGGCGTATTCAAAGGTAATTCCGAATCAGGTTGATGTAACCACGTATCTGACCAAGAAAGTAAAATTAAACATACCGCTGATGAGTGCAGGTATGGATACCGTTACAGAGCACAGAATGGCGATTGCCATGGCCAGACAGGGTGGTATTGGTATTATTCACAAGAATATGTCTATCGAGGCGCAGGCTGATGAGGTAGATAAAGTTAAGCGTTCCGAGAACGGCGTTATCACAGACCCATTCTATTTGTCCCCAGAGCACACATTGAAGGATGCCAACGACCTGATGGCAAAATTCCGTATTTCAGGTGTTCCGATCACAGAAGGCAGAAAGCTGGTAGGTATCATTACCAACCGTGACCTTAAGTTTGAGACAGACTTTTCCAAGAAGATTAAAGAATGCATGACTTCTGAAGGACTGATCACTGCAAAAGAAGGGATCACTCTTGAAGATGCAAAGAAGATTCTTGCCAAGTCCCGTAAAGAGAAGCTTCCCATCGTTGATGATGACTTCAACTTAAAGGGACTGATCACTATTAAGGATATTGAGAAGCAGATCAAATATCCGCTGGCAGCGAAGGATTCCCAGGGACGTCTGCTCTGTGGTGCAGCTGTAGGTATTACAGCTAATGTACTTGCACGTGTAGAGGCACTGGTTGCAGCTAACGTAGATGTGATCGTGATCGATTCAGCCCACGGCCATTCTGAGAATATCCTCCGTGCTGTTCGGGAGATCAAGGCAGCATATCCGGAGCTTCAGGTGATCGCAGGGAATGTAGCTACAGGAGCAGCTACAAAGGCTCTGATCGATGCAGGAGTGGATGCTGTTAAAGTTGGTATCGGACCTGGATCTATTTGTACTACCCGTGTGGTTGCCGGTATTGGTGTTCCGCAGATCACAGCAGTTATGGACTGTTACGAAGTGGCAAGCCGTTATGATATCCCTATCATTGCAGATGGTGGTATTAAGTATTCCGGTGATATTACTAAGGCGATCGCAGCAGGTGCTAATGTGTGTATGATGGGAAGCATGTTCGCAGGATGCGATGAGAGTCCGGGAACATTTGAATTATATCAGGGAAGAAAGTACAAGGTATATCGTGGTATGGGATCTATTGCAGCTATGGAGAACGGCAGCAAGGATCGTTATTTCCAGGAGAATGCCAAGAAGCTTGTTCCTGAAGGTGTTGAGGGCCGTGTAGCATACAAGGGCCATTTGGAGGATACTGTATTCCAGTTAATGGGCGGTCTTCGTTCAGGTATGGGATACTGTGGCGCCGAGAATATTGAGATACTGAAGACAACCGGCAGATTTGTTAAGATCTCCGCTGCATCTCTGAAAGAGTCTCATCCTCATGATATCCACATTACAAAAGAAGCACCGAACTACAGTGTAGATGATAAATAAATATGACAGATAAATCTCCCAGGCCGTCTTTTCCAAGGCGGCCTGATTTACATAAAGAGAAAAGAACAATACCTGGAAAAAGGCAGCGGATACGGCAGCGTAACCGGCGGCTAATCCTTGCGTGCAGCCTTTTGCTGCTGATCCTTGTCTGCATGATCTGGCTGATCAACAGAAAGTATACAGCAGATCAGTCAGAGGAAATGACCAGTCAGAATGCATCCAGTGCAGAAGGTACTTCCGATGGCCCTCAGCAGTGGCAGGAACAGGGAGCACCGTATATTGATGTGCAGCTGCTTACCCCTAATGAGTATTCCAGGCCGCAACTGCCCATTGCACAGGTTAATTATATTGCCATTCATTATACAGCTAATCCGGGAGCCTCTGCACAGGACAACAGGGATTATTTTGAGAATCTGTCCTGGACCCATGAGACAAAGGTAAGCAGTCATTTCGTGATTGGACTGGAGGGCGAGGTGATCCAGTGTATTCCATCTTCTGAGATGTCCTATGCCACCAATTCCAGGAACGTAGACACTTTGTCTATTGAGTGCTGCCATCCAGACGAGACCGGGAAGTTTAATGATACCACTTATGAATCTTGCGTAAAACTGGCAGCCTGGCTTTGTGTGCGTTTTGGACTGGATCAGGATGCAGTGATCCGGCATTATGATGTAACAGGGAAAGAATGCCCTAAATATTATGTGGATAATCCTCAGGCCTGGGAGCAGATGAAGGCTGATATACAGGCTCGCATTCAGGAGATTCAGGCGGTTCAAGTCGAGTAGCCGCGAGACTTGGCGCGTGAATAGGTTTTTCAACACCAAATATTTTTGGGGGCTTGAAAATAGGAAAAATCTATTGTATAGTAAAAAAGAGCTGCACAACTGGCGGATCGTAGGGCAAACCTACAGGGAGTGCAGTATATGAAAATGTCGACCGCCTGGGCAGCCTGGTAAGAGGGCTTCCCAGGTTTTTTTGTACACAAAAAAGAGAAAAGGTAAAGCAAAGGAGCAAAGATTATGGAAATGTTGTCACTGGAAAAAGAACTGAAAGAAAATTCTTATCCTGGCAGAGGGATCGTGATCGGACGGTCTGCAGATGGAACAAAGGCTGTAACAGCATATTTTATCATGGGCAGAAGTGAAAACAGCAGAAACCGTATTTTTGTAGAAGAAGGAGAGGGGATCCGTACACAGGCCTTTGACCCTTCCAAACTGGTTGATCCAAGTTTGATCATTTATGCTCCGGTACGTGTTCTGGGCAATAAGACGATTGTTACAAATGGTGATCAGACAGACACCATCTATGAGGGAATGGATCATCAGCTTACATTTGAACAGTCCCTTCGCAGCAGAGAATTTGAGCCAGATGGACCAAACTATACGCCTCGTATTTCCGGTGTTATGCATGTGGAAAATGGTTCCTACAGCTATGCAATGTCTATTTTGAAAAGCAATAATGGGGATCCATCTTCTTGCAACAGATATACCTTTGCCTATTCAAATGCAAAAGCAGGAGAAGGACATTTTATCCACACATACAAGTGCGACGGGAATCCGCTTCCAAGCTTCGAAGGAGAGCCTAAGCTGGTAGCCATCCCGGATGATATGGATGCATTTGCAGATTTGTTGTGGAACAGCCTGAATCCTGACAACAAAGTATCTCTGTTTGTAAGATACATTGATATTGCAACAGGCAGCTATGCATCAAAGATCGTAAACAAGAATCAGTAATCAGAAGAAGGAGGAGACAATAATGAAAGAATTAGAGTTAAAATATGGATGCAACCCAAATCAGAAACCTTCCAGGATTTACATGGAGGATGGATCAGAACTTCCAATCAAGGTTCTTTCAGGAAGACCTGGATACATTAATTTTCTGGATGCATTTAACGGATGGCAGCTGGTACGCGATCTGAAGAAAGCTACCGGTCTCCCAGCTGCCACATCTTTCAAGCATGTTTCACCTGCAGGGGCTTCCATTGGCCTTCCGCTGACAGAGACTCTTGCAAAGATCTACTGGGTAGACGATATGGATTGGAAGAACTTTTCACCGCTGGCATGTGCATATGCAAGAGCAAGAGGTGCAGACCGTATGTCATCCTTTGGAGATTTCATTTCCCTTTCTGATGTGTGTGATAAAGATACAGCCCTTTTGATCAAGAGAGAGGTATCTGACGGTGTGATCGCACCTGGATATACACAGGAGGCATTGGAGATCCTTCAGCAGAAGAAAAAAGGCAACTACAATGTGATCCAGATCGATCCGGACTTTGTGCCTGCACCTGTAGAACATAAGCAGGTATATGGTGTTACTTTTGAACAGGGAAGACAGGAGCTGGCTATTGACGATCAGCTGATCTCCAATATTGTGACTATTAAGAAAGATCTTTCAGAAGAAGCAAAAAGAGATATGAAAGTGGCTCTTATCGTCTTGAAGTATACTCAGTCCAATTCTGTATGCTACGTAAAAGACGGACAGGCTATTGGTGTTGGTGCAGGACAGCAGTCTCGTGTGCATTGTACAAGGCTGGCAGGACAGAAGGCTGATAACTGGTTCCTTCGTCAGAGTCCGAAGGTGCTGAACCTGCCTTTTAAAAAGGAGATTTCAAGAGCAGAACGAGACAATGCCATTGATGTGTATATTGGTGAGGAATACATGGATGTTCTGGCTGACGGTAAGTGGGAGAAAACCTTTACACAGAAACCGGAGATTTTTACAGCCCAGGAGAAACGTGCATGGCTGGATCAGATGACAGATGTAACACTTGGTTCTGATGCATTCTTCCCATTCAGCGACAATATTGAGCGTGCACATAAAAGTGGTGTGAAGTATATTGCACAGCCTGGTGGATCTGTAAGAGATGCAGATGTGATCGCTACCTGTGACAGCTATGGAATGGTTATGGCATTTACCGGAATCCGTCTGTTCCACCATTAATTGATTTTAAAGAAAGCAGAGCTATAAATATAGTAATAAGACAGCAGGACTTCTTAGCGTATAGCAGGAAGTTTTGCTGTTATTTTATGTAATAGGAAATTACTCCATAATGTTTCCTTGTATAAAAACGCTCCGCAGGATGCAGCAATTGACTGGAAGATTCTAAACAAAAAAAACCGGAAGAAAAATCTTCCGGCATCAAGAGCGATAGACGGGGCTCGAACCCGCGGTCTCGACCTTGGCAAGGTCGCGCGTTACCAACTACGCCACTATCGCATTTGTTATTGCTTGTCTCAAGGACAAGACATATATTACCATATAAATGAGTGGTTGTCAAATGGTTTTTTGGAAAAATTATATTTTTTTTATTATTTTAAAAACTCAAAAAATTTAAAAAAGTTGTTGACAAAGTGACGGATATGATAGTATAATAGCAAAGCAAGTTGTGACAGGGATGAATACTTTTTTACAGCTTGATACATGGGGTCTTAGCTCAGCTGGGAGAGCATCTGCCTTACAAGCAGAGGGTCATAGGTTCGAGCCCTATAGGCCCCATACTTATGAATATATGGCGAGATAGCTCAGTTGGCTAGAGCACACGGTTCATACCCGTGGTGTCGAGGGTTCAAATCCCCCTCTCGCTACTTGTGATGTACCAACAATTTTATATGGCGAGATAGCTCAGTTGGCTAGAGCACACGGTTCATACCCGTGGTGTCGAGGGTTCAAATCCCCCTCTCGCTACTATACGAGAACTGCAGATCATGTGTATCTGCAGTTTTTTTTGCTTTATAGGATACCAGTGTTACAAGGTCTTTCATCCACTTATGAGCAAACTCATGTGGATGAAAGGCCTTTTGACCCTGGTATCATCCTTGCATTTCATATGGGAAGTTTTTTACAAACTGGTCAATATAATAAATGGCTGCGCCTACAGCTGATGCTTCTGTACGATAATGGCAGGCATGGATAAAGCTTCCATCATTTTCAAAAGGATTCAGCTTTATGGCTTTTTTGCGGAACAGATCCAGGTAATCAGCCATATAAGCACCTACATTACCACCAAGGATAATATTACAGTCAAAGCACATTCTAAGATTATTTACGGCAATAGCCAGATAGTCCAGGTAGCTGTCGAAAACATTTCTGATTCCCTGATTATTACCTGTTTTCAGGATATCAAAAAATTCTTTTAAATTCCCATCTGTAAAATCTGTAAGGGCGTTTGCTGTACAATAAGCGTCAAGACAGCCATAACTGCCACAGTAACATTTCTTACCATGAGGGATAAGGGCCATGTGACCAAATTCACATCCCCGGTTGTGATCCCCTGTGTATAAAGTCCGTCCATTTATATAAGCACCGCCTACGCTGCTGGAAAGGGAAAGATAGATCAGGGAACTGGTATAATGCCCACGCCAGCTTTCTGCAAGTCCTGCAGAATTGGAGTCATTGAAAAAAAGAAAAGGCTCATGGATATAGCTGGACAAAATACTGTAAATATTAAATGGAAGAGGGATTACGGTAGCGTAATTGATAGTTTTGTGGTCATCCCCTAACAGCACTGGTACAGAGATCCCGGTGCCAAGAAGACAGGAACGGTCAGGAAGATTCTGGGAGATCATATCTTCGTATTCCCTAGCAAGAGTTGAAAAATACTGATCGCTTGCTTCAAAGGGAATACGCAGACGTCTGGTATCCAGAATGTTCAGGCCAAGATCTACCAGAACAATGGAAAGATGGTTCCTAGTGATGTCAATTCCGGCTGCATATCTTGCTTGAGGAACGTATTCATAAAGGGTTGCCTTTCTTCCACCTGTAGACTGGGATTCTCCTGCACTTTTTACAAGCCCTGCATTGCACAGGCTGTTCAGACAGCGGGTAGTGGTGGGAAGACTGATATCTAGAGTCTGGGAAATCTCCTGCCTGGAACAGGATGCTCCATAATATAATAATCGGTAAATATCCCCGGAGGTTTTTGATTTTGCCAGGTATTCGTCCATTGTTTTACTCCTTTTTTAACAACAGATCCTGTGTCCATAGTTATGCAGCCATAGGCAAATCAGATCTTTTGTATTTTCATCATTATACCATTTATAATATTTAAAATCCAGAACTTAAATAAAAACTTTTATTAAAATAATTATAAAAGAATACGAAAATACTTAGATATTAAGACAGAATACGAAAATAATCTTATAAATAGAAAAAACTTATATAAAACTATTGACATAAGTGCGAGCCGATACTATACTTTTATTAAAAAGCAAAAGGGGGTTTTACATATGAGTCATGTAAAAATGATGCAGAAAGGTGCTTTTATGAGAGGCACAGACAAGATGATTGTAAAAGAGATTCCAGTACCGGAGATCGGAGATAAAGAAGTTCTTGTATCGCTAGAGTATGTGGGAATCTGTGGATCTGATGTACATTATTACCATAATGGCTGCTGTGGTGCTTACAAGGTAGATCTTTCCCAGGATTACATGCTTGGACATGAATGTGCAGGAACCATTGCAAAAATCGGTAAGGATGTTACCAGCCTGAAAGTAGGAGACAAGGTGGCACTTGAACCGGGTATCACCTGCGGAAAATGTGAATTCTGTAAATCTGGCCATTATAATCTATGTCCGGATGTGGTTTTTCTTGCAACGCCACCAGTACAGGGATGTAATGAAGAATATATGGCATTTCCTGAGGATATGTGCTTTAAGCTTCCTGATAACGTTTCTACAAAGGAAGGCGCATTGATCGAGCCATTATCTGTAGGATTTTATGCGGCAGAGCAGGGGGCAGTAGGTACAGGAGACACTGTAGTGATCCTGGGATCAGGATGTATCGGACTTGTAACACTGCTTGCATGTAAGGCGCACGGCGCCGGTAAGATCATCGTTGCAGATCTGGTGCAGGCACGTCTGGATAAGGCTATGGAGCTTGGTGCCACTGCAGTTATAAACAGTGGCAAGGAGGATGCACTGGCAAAGATCCGTGAGCTTACAAATGGCCGTGGTGCTGATGTGGTATTTGAGACTGCTGGTTCACCAGTAACCATAGCACAGACTCCGTTTATTGTAAGAAGAGGTGGCACTATTACGTTGGTAGGTATTTCCGCACAGGAAGAGATCAGCTTTAATTTTGCACAGATCATGGATAAGGAAATTACTATCAAGTCCGTATTCCGTTATAAGAATATTTATCCGAAAGCAATTGCAGCTGTATCCAGCGGTGCTATCAATGTTAAGAGTATTGTTACTCATGAGTTTGATCTGGAGCACATTCAGGATGCTTATGATGAAGCTGTGCATAACAAGACAGATCTTGTGAAAGCCGTTGTAAAAATTAAATGAAAAATGAAACAAAATGCTTGACAATGAAACAAAAACATGGTAATTTATAAAAAATAATTTAACAAGATAAACCGTTGAAGCGGAGATAAAAACAGCTCAGCGCGCACAGAGAGTCCGGGAAGGTGAGAGCCGGGTGGAATGCAGGCTGTTAAATGGACCGCAGAGGGCACAGGGAAAGGCATTTATTAATGGCCAAGTATTCTGTGACGTGAAGGCATACGTCAGTTGCCAGGAATATGATAGTATTCCTCAAAGTGTACGGTCCGTCCGTAAATCAAGGTGGCACCGCGGGTGAATGATACTCGTCCTTGACAGAAGCAGATTCTGTCAAGGGCGTTTTTTATTTATATAAATATCTGAAAACATACCTTCAGACAGAGCTGTCAGATGATATTCACATAATCAAAAACTGATCAGGAGGTGTTCCTATGTACCCATCATTAGAAACTGTAAAACAACTGGCATCACAGGGAGACTACAAAAGGATTCCGGTATGCAGGGAATTATTTTCCGATAAGTATACACCTGTGGAAGTGATGCGCATGTTGAAAAAAGCAAGCCATCACTGCTATCTGTTGGAAAGTGCAAGCCAAAGTGAAGCATGGGGCAGATATTCATTTCTTGGATATGACCCGGTGATGGAAATTACCTGCTGTGAGGGTGAAATGAAGATCCGGAATACCGGAGAAAACGGAAATCAGGAAGAGAAGATCTGTCATGTAACTCATCCTGGAGAAACCCTGCGTCAGGTACTGGATCAGTACAAAAGTCCTAAAGTAGAAGGCCTTCCTACATTTACCGGCGGCCTGGTTGGATATTTTTCTTATGACTATATCCGATACAGTGAACCGAAACTGAAGCTGGGATCTAAAGGACAGCAGGATTTCAGGGATATGGACCTGATGCTTTTTGACCAGGTGATCGCCTTTGATCATTACAGACAAAAGCTGCTTCTTATCACAGGGGTAAAAACAGAAAATATAGATATTTCTTATCAGGAAGCCCAAAAGAAGCTGCAGGACATGGCAGATCTGATCAAAAAGGAAGATAAAATGGAATTTCCTCCTATTCATTTGCTGTCAGAAATCCAGCCTGAACTTCCGGAAAAAGAATATTGTCAGATCGTAGAAAGAGCAAAGCAGTATATTAAAGAAGGAGATATTTTCCAGGTGGTGCTGTCCAATCCTATGAGGGCAAAGGCAGAAGGAAGTCTGTTTGATACTTATCGCGTGCTGCGGGCAACCAATCCATCTCCTTATATGTTCTATTTTTCCAGTGACGACATTGAGATCGCAGGTGCATCTCCGGAAACTCTGGTGAAGCTGGATCAGGGCAAGCTTAGTACTTTCCCGTTAGCCGGAACCAGGCCAAGAGGGAAGGACAGGGAAGAAGATCTGGCATTGGAGGCAGAACTTCTGAAAGATGAAAAAGAACTGGCTGAGCATAATATGCTGGTGGATCTGGGAAGAAACGATATCGGAAAGATTAGTAAGATCGGAACTGTACAGGTGGAAAAATACCTGGATGTAGAGCGGTATTCCTGTGTGATGCATCTGGGGTCTACTGTGATCGGGCAGATCCGGGATGACAAAGATGCAGTGAATGCAGTGGATGCCATTCTTCCAGCAGGAACTCTTTCCGGCGCACCTAAATTTCGCGCCTGTCAGATCATTGATGAACTGGAAAAAAGTAAACGTGGTATTTATGGGGGTGCCATCGGATATATGGACTTTACAGGAAATCTGGATGTATGTATTGCCATCCGTCTTGTGTATAAAAAGAATGGCGAGATCTGTATCCGATCTGGTGCAGGAATCGTGGCAGACAGTGTACCTGAAAAGGAATTTATGGAATGTAAAAATAAGGCAAAAGCGGTGGTTCGTGCACTTGCCCAGGCAGAGGAGGGAATCCAATGATCCTGTTGATCGATAATTATGACAGCTTTTCTTATAATTTATACCAGCTGATCGGCTCTGCAAACAGTGATATTAAGGTGATCAGAAATGATGAATACACAGTAGATGAAATCATGAAAATGAAGCCAGAGGCCATTGTTCTTTCCCCGGGGCCCGGAAGACCGGAGGATGCAGGAGTATGTGTGGAGGTGATCCGTACTTGTGGAAGAAAAATCCCGATCCTGGGTGTTTGTCTGGGGCATCAGGCCATTTGTCAGGCCTTTGGAGGAACTGTAACCTATGCAAAAGAATTGATGCATGGGAAACAAAAAGAGATTATCCAGACCTGTGAGAACCGTTTGTTCGCAGGACTTCCTGAAGTATTTAAGGCAGCCAGATACCACTCCCTGGCAGCAAAAGAAGAAACCCTTCCAGAAGAATTAAGGGTTACTGCCAAGTCGGAAGATGGGGAAGTAATGGCTGTGGAACATACAAAATACCCTGTGTTTGGGGTGCAGTTTCATCCGGAATCTGTGATGACACCGGATGGGAAAAAGATGATTGAAAACTTTTTGGACAGCATCAGATAAAAACAAGATTTTCTGGACAGCATCAGACAAAAAAACGAGGAGGATGAACTATGATCAAAGAAGCGATTATCAAATTATCAAAAAAAGAGGATCTTACTTATAAGGAAGCAGAAACGGTAATGAATGAGATCATGAGCGGAGAAGCAACACCTGTACAGATGTCAGCATATCTTACAGCCCTGTCTCTGAAAGGAGAGACCATTGACGAGATCACTGCATCGGCAGCAGGCATGCGTGCTCATTGCGTAAAGCTTCTCCATGATATGGATGTACTGGAGATCGTAGGAACTGGCGGAGACGGTGCCAACTCCTTTAATATTTCCACTACCTCAGCCCTGGTGATCGCAGCAGGCGGTGTGCCAGTGGCAAAACACGGAAACAGGGCAGCTTCTTCCAAATCCGGTGCAGCGGATGTGCTGGAAGCATTAGGGGTAAAGATCACAGTTTCACCGGAAGAAAGTGCAAGGATCCTGAAAAAGATCAATATCTGCTTCCTGTTTGCACAGAATTATCATTTTGCAATGAAGTATGTGGCACCGATCCGAAAGGAATTGGGAATCCGCACAGTATTTAATATTCTTGGTCCTTTAAGCAATCCTGCAGGTGCAAATATGGAACTGATGGGTGTTTATGATGAAACATTGGTTGAACCTTTGGCACAGGTTATGGCTAAGCTGGGTGTTGTAAAAGGTATGGTGGTATACGGACAGGATAAGCTGGACGAGATTTCCATGAGTGCGCCTACAACTGTCTGCGAGATCCGTGATGGATGGTTCCAGTCTTATCAGATCCGGCCGGAGCAGTTCGGGTATAACAGCTGTGCGAAGGAAGAACTGGCAGGGGGGACTCCTGAGGAAAATGCACAGATCACCAGAGATATTCTGGAGGGCAGGGAAAAAGGGCCCAAGCGTCAGGCAGTATGCTTAAATGCAGGTGCATCCCTGTATATTACCGGAAAGGCCAAAACCATAGAAGAAGGTGTAAGGATGGCCGAAAGCCTGATCGACAGCGGCGCTGCTGTAAAGAAGCTGGAAGAATTTATATACGAAACTAACCATTGAAAAGGGACTGGAAATTATGAATATTTTAGAGGAAATCGGTGAAAAAACAAAGGAGCGGATCCGGGAAGAAAAGAAACAGTGTTCTCTGGAAGAGATGCGTAATAGGGCAGAGCATACAACAGAAAATAAAGAAAAACCTGGTTTTTTACAGGCACTTAAAGTACAGGGAATGTCTTATATCTGTGAAGTGAAAAAAGCTTCTCCATCTAAAGGGCTGATCGCCCCAGAGTTTCCCTGGCTTGATATTGCAAAGGAATATGAGGCAGCAGGGGCAAGTGCTGTTTCCTGCCTTACAGAGCCTTTCTATTTTATGGGACAAAACGGTTACCTTGAAAAAATCGCAGAAGAAATAAACATACCGGTACTTCGCAAGGATTTTACAGTGGATGAATATATGATCTATCAGGCAAAGGCACTGGGAGCCAGTGCAGTGCTTTTGATCTGTTCTCTTCTTGATGATGTTAAGCTGCGTAACTTTTATCAGCTGACAAAGGAGCTTCATATGGATGCTTTGGTGGAAGCTCACGATGAAAAAGAAGTTCTCCGTGCTTTGGATTGCGGGGCTAAGATCATTGGAGTAAATAACAGGGATCTGAAAACCTTTCAGGTGGATACAGGGAACAGTATCCGGCTTCGGAAAATCGCACCTGTTGATGCTGTTTTTGTATCAGAAAGCGGGATCCGTACCTCCGAAGATATTCACAGGCTTCGGGAAAATGATATTCAGGCTGTATTGATCGGCGAAACGCTGATGCGCAGCCCGGATAAAAGAAAGGCACTGGAACACTTAAACGGGGGCCCCTTATGCCAAAAGTAAAGATTTGTGGTTTAAGAACTATGGAAGATATACAGGCAGTAAACAGCTGCAAGCCTGATTTTGCCGGATTCATTGTTGAATACCCTAAAAGCAGAAGATCGATTACTTCTGATGAGTTAAAGAAGCTGATTCGTCAGCTGGATCCTTCTATCTGTGCAGTTGGAGTGTTTGTAAATGCACCATTTGTGCTGGTGGCTGACCTTTTAGATCAGAAGGTGATCCAGATGGCACAGCTTCACGGACAGGAAGAGGAAGCCTATATCCAGCAGCTGCAGGATGAAACAGGAAAAAAGGTGATCAAAGCTTTTTCTGTAAAAACGGAAGAAGATATTGCCAAGGAAAAAGCAAGCATCGCAGATTATATCCTTCTGGATCAGGGCAGCGGAGGCACTGGGAAAACCTTTGACTGGATGCTGGCAGGGGGGATTTCCAGACCTTATTTTCTTGCAGGAGGACTTGGAGTGGATAACCTGGAAAAAGCTGTGCATTACTTAAGCCCCTGGGCTGTGGATCTTAGCAGCAGTGTGGAAACAAATGGAAAAAAAGATCCTGAAAAGATCAGACAGGCAGTAGAACTGGTGAGAAAGCTATAAAATGGCAAAAACTTTTGAAATACAAGCAGGAGGATAAGAAATATGTCTAAAGGCAGATTTGGAATACATGGAGGCCAGTACATTCCGGAAACACTGATGAATGCAGTACTGGAGCTGGAAGAGGCCTATGAGCATTACAAGAATGACCCGGAATTTAACAGGGAATTAACAGAGCTTTTTAATGAATATGCAGGCCGTCCATCCAGACTTTATTATGCAGCACATATGACAGAAGATCTGGGTGGTGCAAAGGTTTATCTGAAAAGAGAGGATCTGAACCATACAGGAGCCCACAAGATCAACAATGTGCTGGGGCAGGTGCTTCTTGCAAAGAAAATGGGAAAAACCCGTGTGATCGCAGAAACAGGTGCAGGGCAGCATGGAGTGGCCACAGCTACTGCAGCCGCCTTGATGGGGATGGAATGTGAAGTCTTCATGGGGGAGGAAGATACCAAAAGACAGGCATTAAATGTATACAAAATGAAGCTTCTGGGAGCAAAGGTACATCCTGTAACTTCCGGCACAGCAACCTTAAAGGATGCAGTTTCTGAAACCATGAGAGAGTGGACGAACCGGATCGCAGATACCCATTATGTACTTGGCTCTGTAATGGGACCCCATCCTTTCCCTACCATTGTACGTGATTTCCAGGCTGTGATCTCCAAAGAAATTAAGGAGCAGATGCTGGAAAAGGAAGGAAAGCTTCCGGATGCTGTTCTTGCCTGCGTAGGCGGCGGCTCCAATGCAATCGGTACCTTTTACCATTTTATTGAAGATAAGGAAGTACAGCTGATCGGCTGCGAGGCAGCAGGCCGGGGCATCCATACTGCAGAGACTGCAGCTACCATTGCAACAGGAAAACTGGGGATCTTCCATGGAATGAAGTCATATTTCTGCCAGGATGAATATGGACAGATCGCTCCGGTGTATTCCATTTCCGCTGGATTGGATTATCCGGGGATCGGACCTGAGCATGCCCACCTGTATGATACAGGAAGAGCACAGTATGTACCTGTAACAGATGATGAAGCAGTGGATGCTTTTGAATATCTTTCAAGGATCGAGGGCATCATCCCCGCCATTGAAAGTGCCCATGCAGTGGCCTATGCAAGAAAGATCGTACCGGACATGAGAAAAGACCAGTGTGTAGTGATCACGATTTCAGGACGTGGAGATAAGGATTGTGCAGCAATTGCCAGATACAGAGGGGAGGATATCCATGAATAAGAATATAGCAGCAGCATTTGGTAAAGGAAAAGCATTTATTCCCTTTGTTACCTGCGGGGATCCATCCCTTGATGTAACAGAGCAGATCGTATATGCAATGGAAGAGGCAGGGGCAGATTTGATCGAGCTTGGGATCCCATTTTCCGATCCAACAGCAGAAGGGCCTGTGATTCAGGCTGCCAATGTAAGAGCATTAGGCGGAGGCGTAACAACAGACAAGGTTTTTGATATGGTGGTTCGGATTCGTAAGAAAACCAGGATCCCTATGGTGTTTATGACTTATGCAAATGTGGTTTTTTCCTATGGAACTGAAAGATTTATCAAAAAAGCGTCTGAAGTCGGAATGGACGGACTGATCCTTCCGGATGTACCATTTGAAGAAAAGGAAGAATTTGACAGCGTGTGCAAAGCATATGGAATAGATTTGATCTCCCTGATCGCACCTACTTCCCACGAAAGGATCGCAATGATCGCAAAAGAGGCGGAAGGTTTTGTATACTGTGTGTCTTCTCTTGGAGTAACCGGTACTAGAAGCCAGATTACCACAGATATCGGGGCAATGGTGCATCTGGTAAAAGCAGAAAAACAGATTCCCTGTGCGGTAGGCTTTGGAATCAGTACACCGCAGCAGGCAGCTAAAATGGCAGAACAGTCCGACGGGGCGATCGTAGGTTCTGCTATCGTCAAGCTGTGTGCCAGGTATGGAAAGGATTGTGTGCCTTACGTAAAGGAGTATGTGAAATCTATGAAGGATGCTGTACGTAACGTATAGCAGATCCGGCAAAGCAAAAAAGAGGGCAAAAAGATTGACTTTTTTCCCTCTTTTTTTTATATTATAACATGAATATGTAGAAAATATGTAAAAAGAGGGCCTGAACTTGGAGAAGAAACTTTTTTTTGTATTTAATCCAAAAGCCGGAAAAGGCAAGATCAAAACCGCTTTAATGGATATTGTGGATATTTTTAACAAGGGTGGTTATGAAGTGGTCATCCGTGCCACACAATATCCCAAAGATGCATATGAAATGACCAGGAAGTATGCAGACAAGGTGGATCTTGTGGTATGCAGCGGCGGCGATGGCACACTGGATGAGGTGGTTGCAGGACTGGTTGAGACAGGAAGCAAGGTTCCGGTAGGATATATTCCGGCAGGAAGCACCAATGATTTTGCAGGAAGCCTGTTTATTCCCAAAAATATGGTAGCTGCAGCAGAGATGATCATGGAAGAGAATGTGTACCGCTGTGATATCGGGAAGTTTAATAAACAGACATTTACTTATATTGCCGCATTTGGACTTTTTACGGATGTGGCCTATGAGACTGACCAGGATCTGAAGAATATTCTGGGACATCTGGCATATCTGCTGGAGGGGGTCAAACGTCTGTTTGATATTCAGTCTTACCATATGAAAGTAACAACAGAGGATGAAATCTTTGAAGATGATTTTATGTATGGGATGATCACCAATTCCAGATCCGTTGGAGGATTTAAGAATCTGACCGGAAAAAATGTGGATATGAATGACGGCCTGTTTGAGGTGACCTTGATCACCACGCCTAAGAATCCGATGGATATGCAGGAGATCATTGCAGGACTGATGTCCGGTAAGGATAATTCAGACCTGATCTATACCTTTAAGACAAGCAGGATCCGGATTCAGTCAGATGAGGCTGTGGCATGGACGCTGGACGGGGAATACGGCGGAGATCACAAGGAGGTTGAGATCCGGAATCTGCACAGAGCATTGAACCTATATCTGACAGGTTCCAAGAATTCTTGAGGATCTGAGAAAAGGGTACTGAACAGTTACGGACAACTGTGAAATACCCATAGACAGAAATGTGTGATTAGTGGAGAGGAGATTATTAATTAATGGAAGATTTTGTGAAAGTGACGGATATTTTTGGATGTGATGTATTTAATGATTCCGTTATGCAGGAGAGACTGCCCAAGAAGGTTTATAAGGAACTGAAAAAGACCATAGAAGAAGGCAAAGAGCTGTCTATGGAAGTGGCTGATGTGGTAGCACATGAGATGAAGGAGTGGGCTATCGAGAAAGGGGCAACCCATTACAGCCACTGGTTCCAGCCACTGACAGGTGTAACCGCAGAGAAGCATGATGCATTTATTACAGCACCTATGGAGAATGGTAAGGTGCTGATGAGCTTTTCCGGTAAAGAACTGATCAAAGGAGAACCAGATGCCTCTTCTTTTCCATCCGGAGGTCTTAGAGCTACCTTTGAAGCAAGAGGCTACACTACATGGGACTGTACCTCACCGGCTTTTGTACGCCATGATGCAGCAGGCGGTACCTTATGTATCCCTACCGCTTTCTGCTCCTATACAGGAGAGGCACTTGACCAGAAGACTCCTCTTCTTCGTTCCATGGAGGCAGTGAATACACAGGCACTGCGTCTGATCCGTCTTTTCGGTAATCATACATCTAAGAAGGTGACTCCCTCTGTAGGTGCAGAGCAGGAGTATTTTCTGATCGATAAAGAAAAGTTTAAACAGAGAAAGGATCTTGTTTATACAGGCAGGACTTTATTTGGTGCCATGCCTCCGAAAGGCCAGGAGATGGATGACCATTATCTGGGAACCATCCGCCAGAGAGTATCTGCTTATATGAAAGAAGTAAATGAAGAATGCTGGAAGCTGGGCGTTTCTGCTAAGACACAGCATAATGAAGTTGCTCCTGCACAGCATGAGCTTGCACCTATTTATGCGCCTGTAAATATTGCGGCAGATCATAACCAGATCATGATGCGTATCCTGAAAAAAGTGGCAAGCCGTCAGGGGATGCGCTGTCTTCTCCATGAGAAACCATTTGCAGGCGTGAATGGTTCCGGAAAGCATAATAACTGGTCTTTGACTACCGATGACGGGATCAATCTGCTGGATCCAGGCAAAACTCCTCATGAGAATGTTCAGTTCCTTCTTGTACTTACCTGTATTCTGAAAGCAGTTGATGAGCATGCAGATCTTCTTCGGGAGTCAGCAGCAGATGTGGGAAATGACCAGAGACTTGGCGGCCATGAGGCTCCGCCGGCAGTGATTTCTGTTTTCCTTGGAGAACAGCTTGAGGATGTGCTGGATCAGCTGATCAGTACAGGAACTGCTACCCACAGTAAGAGCGGGGAAAAGATGAATACCGGTGTAAGTACACTTCCGGACTTCATGAAGGATGCAACAGACAGGAACCGTACTTCACCTTTTGCATTTACAGGTAACAAGTTTGAGTTTCGTATGGTTGGTTCCAGAGATTCGATTTCCTCCTGCAATGTTGTATTGAATACTATTGCAGCTGAGGCTTTTAAAGAGGCATGTGATAGACTGGAATCTGCAGAAGATTTAGAACTTGCAGTGCATGATTTGATCAAAGAATACGCTACTGACCACCAGAGGATCGTATTTAGCGGCAATGGCTATGCACCGGAATGGGAAGCAGAAGCAAAACGAAGAGGCCTTCCTATCCTTCCGTCCATGGTAGATGCCATTCCTGCACTGACTACAGAGAAATCCATAAAGCTGTTTGAGAATTTCCGGGTATTTACCAGAACAGAGCTGGAATCCCGTGCAGAGATCCAGTATGAGATTTATGCTAAAGCGATTAATATCGAGGCCAAGACCATGATCGATATTGTTACCAAACAGATCATCCCGGCAGTGATCAGGTATACGACGGTGCTTGCTGATTCCATTAATTCTGTAAAGGCAGCAGGGATCACAGACGTAAGCGTACAGGCAGATCTTCTGAAAAAGACCAGCAAGCTTTTAAAAACAACCAACAGTGCCATGAATAAGTTAGGCAAGCTGGTTTCCCAGGTAGAGTCTTACCCGGAAGGACGGGAACGGGCTGTTTTCTTTAGGGAAAAGATCGTACCTGCGATGGACGAATTACGGAAGCCGGTTGATGAATTGGAAATGATCGTAGATAAAGAGATGTGGCCAATGCCTTCTTACGGAGACCTTATTTTTGAAGTCTGATCCGGGAGCAAAAGGTTGGATACTTATATGAATGAATTTGATTTTTTAAGAGAACAGGCTGTTTCCGAAGACCTGATCAAAGAGATTTTGGAATTCAGAAAAGAATACACGGTTGCTGCAGATGCTGTTGGGCGTGTGCAGCAGCCTGCAATCCATTTCTATGGAAAAGAAACCTTGGAAATGGCCATGGCTGCCCTTCTCCAGGGGGAAAATCTTCTTCTCACAGGGCCTAAGGCTACTGGTAAAAATATACTGGCAGAGAATCTTGCCTATATTTTCGGCAGACCGATCTACAATGTATCTTTTCATGTGAATACCAACAGCGGAGATCTGATCGGTACAGATACTTTTGAGGACAATCAGGTAAAACTTCGGAAGGGCAGTATTTACCGGTGTGCCCAGCATGGGGGCTTTGGTATCCTGGATGAGATCAATATGGCGAAAAATGATGCTGTTTCCGTGCTGCATGCTACTCTGGATTACCGAAGATCCATTGATGTGCCAGGGTACGATAAGATTGATCTTCATCCGGCAGCCAGATTTATTGGAACCATGAATTACGGATATGCAGGTACCAGAGAATTAAATGAAGCCCTGGTTTCCAGATTTATGGTGATCGATATGCCTCCCCAGAATGAGGAAACCCTAGGATTTATTTTCAGGGAAATGTTCCCGGATGCAAAGAAGGCAGCTGTAGACCAGTTTATCGGTCTTTTTCTTGATCTTCAGCTGAAAACTGCCAACAGTGAGATTTCTACCAAGTCACTGGATTTGCGAGGCCTTTTGGGAGCAGTGAAGATCATAAAAACCGGACTTTCTCCATGGCAGGCTGTGCAGATGGGAATCGTAAATAAAACATTTGACATTTTTGAAAAAGAGATCGTAGAGGATGTTGTAAATACCAGGATCCCCAGGGACTGGACAAAGGAAGATGTTTATGAATAAGCATCCGTCAAGGATTGAACATACAAATGAGATCTCAGGCTTTTCTGAAGGGGAGGGTTCTGAGATCCAGCTGGAAATGGAGAACCGTATCCGGAATCTTTTATGGACAGTCAGTGGTGACTATGCCCAGGAAATGAAGCCGGATATTTCTTTATACAGGCGTTCCAGACCGCTGGCCCTTTATGATGGGATCAAGCAGGGAGCACTTGCAAAATTTTATGATAAAAAATATCTGGGGCTTTATCTGCTGAAGAAGCTGTATTTTGGGGCAGATGAACAGCTTCTTACGAAAATGGCACAGCTTTGTATAGAGGAAGCCATTGGAGACAGAATCTGCCTGGAACGTCCAGGTATTCGAAATATGCAAAGAGAGGCTATCCTGGATATCCTTGATCAGGAGTATCTGGTGATCCCGGGTACTGAAAATATCCCGGAAATGCTCAGGCTTATGGTTCTGAGAAAAAGGCTGGACAGGCTGGAGCACAAAAAAGAAGCACCAGTGCTTTCCTCCATGAAAAAGTACATGGATCTGGTGAAGGAAGCAGGCAATTCCCAAGATACAGAAGCATTGGCATTTGCTATTGACCGGTTATACAATAAGGCATGTGAGCCTGACTTTGAAAAAGAAAAGGGCAGTTTTGAACAGGTGATGGCTGTCACAATGGAGGAACTGTCAGAGTTTGACTGGAAAGACCTTCTTGATGAAGAACTTTATGAGGAAAGCCTGGAAGACTATGCACAGCAGCTGGCTGATCAGATAGCCGGAATGGAGGATTCCCAGGTTACCGAGGAAATGGAAGAGCAAAGACAGACCAGGCATAAGATCAAAATCCTTCCTCCTGAAGCATTGGAAAAGGCTCACAGGTATGTGGAACTTAATTTTGGGAAAACTTATCTGAAAGAAAATGAAGAAAAGAAAATAAACCAGTTGATGTGCAAAGGGATCCACGGAGACTGCAGTCTGTATTTTACAGAAGGGATCCTGAAAAATCCGGTTATGCGGAATTATCAGTACGAATATGCAGTACGCCTGAAAAACAAAAATGTGTGGCTGTATCATGATAAACACAGAGTTGTAAAGAGGAATGTTGCCCAGCTTACAGAAATGCTGCGTAAATCCTTGATTTTGCGAAGTGAAAACCAGGAGATCCTGTCTGACAGGGGGCAGATCCTGCCTGCCAGATTATGGAGGATCGGCAGAAGCAGGGATGCACTTCTTTTCAAAAAAGAGCAACAGGGGGATCAAACGGATTTTGTTGTAGATGTACTGATCGATGCCAGTGGTTCCCAGATGAATCGGCAGGGCCATGTGGCATTACAGGCATATATGATCAGTAAAGCACTGGGAAATGTGAAGATCCCTCACCGTGTGATGAGCTATTGTACATTCTGGGACTATACGATTTTACACAGGCTGCGGGAGTATGATGACCCTGACAGTGCAAGTGAAAATATATTCAATTATGTAACATCTTCCAACAACAGGGATGGATTGGCCATTAAAGCAGCCGGTTATGGGCTTTTGGGCCGTAGGGAAGAAAAAAAGATTATGATCATTTTAAGCGATGGACGACCTTATGATGTAATTGTAAACCGTCCAAATGCAAAGAATCCTAAGCCGTATATGGGACAATATGCAGTGAATGATACTGCCGGGGAAGTCCGCAGGCTGAGAAACGCAGGGGTGAGCGTGCTGGGAGTATTTGCAGGCGAAGAGAAGGATCTGGCTACAGAAAAGAAGATCTTTGGTAAGGATTTTGCTTATATCCGGGATATTACTGATTTTTCCAGAATTGTAGGCCGCTATCTCACAAAACAATTGGAATTGGAGGAATGAAGATGAGTCCTTGGGGGAAAAAACTCAAATATATGGATTATCTGCTGATCATTGTAGGTACCTGCCTGATGGCAGTTGCTGTAATATCTGCGTTTGATAAGGCAGGAATGGTTACAGGTGGTTTTTCAGGAGTAGCCATCATTGTCAAAGAGTGGACAGAAAGCCTTGTTCCTGGCGGAATTCCCTTATGGATCACTAACATGGCATTAAACATTCCGCTGTTCTTTTTAGGAATGAGGATCGGAGGCTTTCAGTTTGTAAAAAAAGCACTGGTAGGAGAGTTGTGTCTTTCTTTCTGGTTGGCGGTGCTGCCAGGCTGTATTCCTGACTTTAACCTGGCGGGAAATGATCTTCTGCTTGCTGCGGTATATGGTGGTGTGATTCAGGGAGTAGGCATTGGACTTGTTTTCCTTGGACAGGGGACTACCGGCGGAACAGATATGATGGCTGCCCTGATCCAGCGGAAGCTTAAGCATTATTCTATTGCCCAGATCATGCAGTTTATTGATGGCCTGGTAGTTGTGGTGGGCATGTATGTTTTTGGCGTATACAAGGCTCTTTATGCTATTATTGCAGTTTATCTTGTTACAAAAGTGACGGATGGCATGATCGAAGGTTTGAAATTTTCAAAGGGAGCTTATATTATCACAGAGAAAGCGGATCAGGTTTCCCATATGATCATCAATGAAATGGATCGCGGTGTTACCGGCCTGAAAGGAGTAGGAATGTATTCCGGACAGGACAAGCTGATGCTGTTTTGCGTAGTCAATAAAAAGGAAATCGTTACATTAAAAGAAAAAGTGGATATGATAGACCCAGATGCTTTTGTGATCGTATGTGATGTACGGGAAGTACATGGGGAAGGTTTTATAGAGAAAAAGTGAGAAGTTTTGAATAAAAATTTGTAAATTTTTTCTGATTTCCTCTTTCTTTTTTGGTTATTTTGTATTAAAATAACTTAAAACACTTTTACATGAGAAGGGATTGAATAGAATGATATCAAGCCAGGTATTACAGAATACCCTCGAGGGACTTAAAGAGATATCCAGGACACAGTTTTGTGTGATGGATACAGATGGCAAGACACTTGCATCCACATGTACTGATTTCGAGATCCAGGCAGGGGATGTTCAGGCATTTGTTGATTCGCCGGCAGAGAGTCAGCTTGTGAGAGGTTATCAGTATTTCAAAGTGAATGATGACTATCAGCTGGAGTATATCCTTGTAGCTCATGGAGAGGACGAGGATACGTATATGGTCGGGAAGCTGGCAGCATTTCAGCTTCAGAGTCTGATCGTAGCTTATAAGGAGCGTTTTGACAAAGACAGTTTTATCAAGAATCTTCTTCTTGATAATCTTCTTCTTGTAGATATTTACAATCGTGCCAAGAAGCTTCACATCGATGCTGATGTGCGCCGCGTGGTTATGCTGATCGAACTTCCACAGGAGAGAGAGCATAGTTCTGTAGAGAGCATTAAGAGTATTTTTGGTGGTAAGAGCAAAGATTTTATCACGGCCGTAGATGAGAAGAGTGTGATCATTGTAAAGGAACTGGAAGAGGGCGAAGGCTATGAGACTATGGATAAGCTGGCCCAGACGATCCTGGACACACTTGGACTTTCCAGAGAAGACGGAGTACATGTTGCATACGGTACCATTGTGAAGGAGCTTAAGGAAGTGTCACGATCCTACAAGGAAGCACGTATGGCTTTGGATGTAGGTAAGATTTTCTTCCCGGAGAAGGATGTTATCGCATACAGCTCTCTGGGTATCGGACGTCTGATCTATCAGCTCCCGATTCCACTGTGCAAGATGTTCATTAAGGAGATCTTTGGCGGTAAGTCACCGGATGATTTTGATGAAGAGACACTGACTACCATTGATAAATTCTTTGAGAACAGCCTGAATGTGTCAGAAACATCCAGACAGCTTTATATCCACAGGAATACTCTTGTATACCGACTGGATAAGCTGCAGAAGAGTACAGGACTGGATCTTCGTGTATTTGAAGATGCCATTACCTTTAAGATTGCTCTTATGGTTGTAAGATATATGAAATACATGGAAACGCTGGAGTACTAATGCCGGCATTTATGTGGCTTTCAGTAATTTTCAGAAGGAAATACCACTTGTCTACCGTTTTTTCAGCGGTAGACAATTTTTTTATGGCACTTTGATGTCTTCCTTATGTACTTCTTAAAAAAATACGTGTAAATATGTGTGAATCATATTGGCGCACGTGTAAATACGTGCTATAATATAACTATGGAAGGAGAAAAAAGATGAAAACATCAGAGCCAATCAAATTGTTAAAGAAGAACCACTGCCACTTGGCAGAGCATGGTAAAGAACATGACAAGTGGTATAGTGAGATAACAGGCAAAACATTCATGATCCCACGACATGGCGGAAAAGAAATACCAACTGGCACAGCAAACAGAATATTAAGGGATGCGGGGATTAAATAAGACCTGGCATAGCAAAATATAAAAGAATAGCACAGGAAAGATTGGGAGGTGCAACATGGCAAAATATGCATATCCGGCTGTATTTACACCGGAGGAGAGCGGACGATTTTCAGTGAACTTTCCGGATTTGGAAAGCTGCTATACATGTGGCGATGATATGAAAGATGCATTGATTATGGCAGAGGATGCATTGGCATTTACTTTATATGATTATGAGAGAGAAGGAAAGGCAATTCCTGAACCGTCAGTACAAGACGATATCACATTGGAAGGAAAGGAATTTATTAATTACGTTGCATGTGATACACTTGAATATCGCAAGCTCCATAACAACAGGGCTGTGAAGAAAACTCTTACGATTCCAGAGTGGCTGAATGAATCAGCAACAAGTATGGGGTTGAATTTTTCTCAGGTATTACAGGATGCACTGATGGAAAAAGTAGGAGCTGGCCGAAAATAATAAGAAGAAGGCACTCGGAAAACCGGGTGCTTTTTTATGTAGAAGCTGTGAAATGCCTTGCTTTTGGAAAAGGGTGCATGTATAATAAATTACCGGAAAATAGCAGTTGCAATTTAATAAAAGATATATTACAATAATGTTACATAAAAGTTACGCATAACAAAGGAGACCATTATGATCGATTTAATGGATGTAACCAAGTCTTATGGGCAGGGTCTTCCGGCTGTGAATCATGCCAACCTGCATGTTGATAAAGGGGAATTTGTATTTGTGGTAGGGAGCAGCGGCTCCGGGAAGTCCACACTGATCAAACTTTTACTGAAGGAACTGGATTCTACTTCAGGTGAGATCATTGTAAGCGGAGAACGTCTGGAAGGGATGAAGCACCGCAGAGTAGCCAAATACCGCAG
The DNA here is from genome assembly GCF_013304385.1 of Blautia glucerasea. GTDB lineage: Bacteria > Bacillota > Clostridia > Lachnospirales > Lachnospiraceae > Blautia_A > Blautia_A ammoniilytica. The sequence continues at coordinate 52,157 of NZ_JAAITU010000005.1, read as the reverse complement.
GAAGCTGGGAGTTGTGTTCCAGGATTTCCGTCTTTTAAAGGACAGGGATGTTTATGAGAATGTTGCTTTTGCACAGCGTGTGATCAACCGTCCTACCAGAGTGATCCGTAAAAGAGTGCCGGAGGTTTTGCAGGAGGTAGGGCTTGCAGGGAAATATAAGGCATTTCCAGACGAACTGTCCGGCGGAGAGCAGCAGAGAGTGGCTCTTGCAAGAGCGATCGTAAACCGTCCGGATATTCTCCTGGCAGATGAGCCAACCGGTAATCTTGACCCTAAGACCTCTGAGGAGATCATGAAGCTTCTGGAAGAGATCAATGAGAGAGGCACAACCGTACTGGTAGTTACCCACAACAAAGAGATCGTCAATGCCATGAAGAAAAGGGTAGTTACCATGCATAATGGCGTGATCATCAGTGACGAGAAAGAGGGAGAATATCATGAGGCCTAGTACGATCTGGTATACCCTGAAGCAGGGTGTAAAAAATATTAAAAGAAATATGATGTTTTCCATTGCATCAGTTCTTACCATGTCCGCCTGTATACTATTGTTTGGCGTTTTTTATTCTATTGTGAATAATGTGAATAATATTGCACATAAGGTGGAAGAGGAGGTTCCTATCACAGTATTTTTTGATGAAGGGACTACGGATGAGCAGATCCAGCAGATCGGTGCGTTGATCCAGGAACGTCCTGAAGTAGCACAGATCCAGTATGAGTCTGCAGATGATGCCTGGGAAAAGATGAAGAAAGAATATTTTGGAGATACAGATGTAGCTGACGGATTTAAGGATGACAATCCGTTGGTGAATTCCTCCAACTACCAGGTATATCTGAAGGACATTTCCAAACAGGCAGTGATCGTAGCGTATATCCAGACTTTGGATCACGTAAGAGAGGTCAGTCAGTCTGAGCAGGCAGCCAAGACGCTTGGTTCCATTAACAAGCTGGTATCCGGTATTTCCATTGTGATCATTGTGATCCTTCTTCTGATCTCTGTATTTTTGATCAGCAATACAGTGTCCGTAGGTATAACTGTGCGTAAGGATGAGATCGGGATCATGAAATATATCGGAGCCACAGATGCTTTTGTACGTGCACCGTTCCTTCTGGAAGGTATGGTGCTTGGAGTGATCGGAGCGGCTATTCCCCTTGTGATCCTGTATTTTGCTTATAATAGTGCAGTTACTTATGTACTGACCAGGTTTAATGTACTTATGGGCGTGGTTGAGTTCATACCAGTAGGCAGGATCTACATGACACTTCTGCCTATCGGTCTGGCACTGGGGATCGGGATCGGTCTTTTGGGAAGCTTCTGGACAACCAGAAAGCATTTGAAAGTATAAGGTATTAGAATGTGGGATTGATGCAGATGCGTCAATCCCTCTTTTGCAGGAGGAATGATGGCAGATAATAATTTCTGGAAAGGTGCAGCCTTTGGTACAGCTTTTACAGTTGCAGTGGCAGCAGGAGGATATGCAGGATACAAATATGCACAGGTACCAGCAGATGGGACAGTGCTTTCTGATAGTGCCAGGGTCCAGAAGCTGGAGTACCTGGAAGAACTGATCGATACTTATTATCTTGAGGATAAAGATGAAGACGAACTGGCAGAAGGGCTGTATGCAGGATTGATCTATGGCCTTGGGGATCCTTATTCCAGATACTATACAGCAAAGGAATATCAGGAGGAAAATACCAGTTCTCAGGGGTCCTATGTAGGGATCGGCGTTGTGATGCAGGAGAATAAAGAAGGAGGCGTGCAGATCGTTCAGTGCTATGAGGGAGGACCAGGCGAAGCAGCAGGTCTTAAGGAAGGGGATGTGGTCAGTGCTGTTGACGGACAGGATATTACAGAAAGCTCTGTTTCTGAAGTGGCATCTATGATCAGGGACAGCGATGCCAAGAATGTTATCCTTACGGTGCATAGAGAAAATGCAGATGAGCCTCTTACCATTACAGTCCCTATTACAGATGTGGAACTGCCATCTGTTTTTCATGAGATGCTGGAGCCTAAGATTGGATATATCCGGATCACAGAATTTAAAGGGGTTACTGAGGAACAATATACAACCGCATTTAAGGATCTGAAGGATCAGGGTATGGAGAAGATGATCGTAGATCTTCGGGATAATCCAGGGGGACTGCTGGATTCTGTCTGTGATATCTTAAGGCAGATCCTTCCGGAAGGCCTGATCGTTTATACTGAGGATAAAAACGGAAACAGGGAAGAAGAAACCTGTGACGGGAAAAATGCCCTTGATATCCCCCTGGCAGTGCTGGTTAATGAAAACAGCGCCAGTGCGTCCGAGATTTTTGCAGGGGCAGTTAAGGATTACGGGATCGGAACAATTGTGGGTACTACTACCTATGGAAAGGGGATCGTACAGTCCATACGTACTCTTTCGGATGGAAGTGCAGTGAAGCTTACAGTTTCCAAATATTATACCCCAAAAGGCAATAATATCCATAAGACAGGGATCACCCCGGATGTAGAAGAGAAGCTGGATTCCAATCTTTTGAACAAAAGTGATTACAGCCATGAAGAGGATAATCAGCTTCAGAGGGCCATTCAGGTTCTGGAAAATGATGGAGAAAGCAGCTGATTTTATAAAAATTCTGTGAACATGGGTCAGAAAATTGAATGAGACACTGTTCTGTGCTATGATAAGGCAGAGTAGGGACAGAAGACAAGCTTATGGGTTTCTTGACAGAGAGGAGACTGACCATGAAAAGAAAAATATTTCTGGCTGGCTTATGTACAGCTCTTTTAACACCCATCCCTGTTTCAGCTCAGGTACTGGATTATGATGGGATTGTTGATAAATACAAACAGGAAGATAAAGCACTGCAGCGCTTTTTATTGGATGACGGGGCAGGAGGCACTGTGACAGCGCTGGCGGATGCAGAGGATTTATATATTACATCCAAGAGTGCCCAGATACATTCCAAGCCAGGAGAGACAGGAGATGTGCTTGATACGGCTGTCTTTGGTACAGAGCTGGAACGGGTTGCAGTATGTGATAATGGCTGGAGCAAGGTAGAATACACATCCGATACAGGAGAACAGATCAGTGGCTTTGTTTCAGATATACAGCTTGGCCAGGGCACAGCACTGGAAGATGTGAATGACACGGTTACTGTTGCCATGGATTGTGACGTTCTTGATTTTCCGGGAAGAAAAGACGGCGAAGTGACAGGTGAAGTCCTGGAAGAGGATCAGCTCACCAGAACCGGCATTGTAGATGGGATCTGGAGCCGGATCATTTTTGAAAATGAGGAAGGCACATCCAGTACAGGATATATACCTACCAATGTGCTGGAAGGTTATGAGGATGAAAGCCTTACGGCAAAAGCAGATACTTCTACTTCGAACGGAGACATCCAGGCAGGAAGCATCCACAAAAGTGCAGGAGAAGGAGTTTTTGCTGAGGCTGTTGACGGTGTGACATCTGTCAATGGCAGCGGTGCCGCCGCAGATGGCGTACAGGTAGGCACTCCTATTTCCGTATCAGCAGATGCATCCCTGAAGTCTCTTGGCACTTTTCGTATCACACATTATTGTCCATGCAGTATCTGCTGTGGTCCATGGTCCAATGGGATCACATCTACCGGTGTTACTGCAGTGACCAACCGTACCATTGCTGTGGATCCTACCCAGATCCCATATGGCTCCAAGGTTGTGATCGACGGGCAGGTATATGTGGCAGAAGACTGCGGCGGTGCGATCAAGGAGAATTGCATTGATATTTATGTAGGAAGCCATGCAGAAGGGGAAAGCAAGGGTGTGTACTACACAGAAGTATACCTGATACAGGAATAAAATAAGGCTGAGGACAAAGATTTTCGGCTATGGTACTTGCAGATGATTGGTGAGAAAAGACAAATAAGAGGATTGGAGACAGGACAAATGGAAAAGATCATTTTAACAGGAGACAGACCTACAGGCAGACTTCATGTAGGACATTATGTAGGCTCACTTAGAGGGAGAGTTGCCCTTCAGAATTCAGGAGATTATGATAAAGTATATATTATGATCGCAGATGCGCAGGCGTTGACAGACAATGCAGAGCATCCGGAAAAGGTACGGCAGAATATTATCCAGGTAGCACTTGATTATCTGGCATGCGGGCTTGATCCAGAGAAATCCACCATCTTTATACAGTCTACCATTCCGGAGCTGGCAGAGCTTACCTTTTATTATATGAATCTTGTAACTGTATCCAGACTGCAGCGGAATCCTACCGTAAAAGCAGAGATCAAAATGCGTGATTTTGAGACAAGCATTCCAGCAGGTTTCCTGGCATATCCGGTAAGTCAGACTGCAGATATTACGGCATTTCATGCTACTACAGTTCCGGTAGGCGAGGATCAGCTTCCAATGCTGGAGCAGTGTAAGGAGATCGTGCATAAGTTTAACACTGTATACGGAGAGACCCTGACAGAGCCGGAGATCATCCTTCCGGATAATGCAGCATGCCTCAGACTTCCGGGTATTGACGGAAAGGCTAAGATGAGTAAATCTCTTGGGAACTGTATTTATCTTTCAGATGAGCCGGAAGAGATCAAGAAGAAGATCATGTCTATGTTTACTGATCCGAATCACCTTCGGGTGCAGGATCCGGGTAAGGTTGAGGGAAATCCAGTATTTATCTATCTGGATGCATTCTGCAGACCGGAGCATTTCCAGGAATTTTTGCCAGAATACAGCTGTTTGGATGAGTTGAAAGCTCATTATCAGAGAGGCGGGCTTGGAGATGTAAAGGTGAAGAAATTCCTGAACAATGTAGTACAGGCTGAACTGGCACCGATCAGAGAGCGCAGAAAGGCCTGGGAGCAGAGGATACCGGAGGTATATGAGATCCTGAAAAAGGGCAGCGAGGAAGCGAGAAAAGCAGCTGCCAAAACTATGCAGGATGTCCGCCATGCAATGCAGATTGATTATTTTGCGAATTAAAAGGCGGAAGATTTGATGGAAAATGTGATTCAGCAATTGTGTAAGTAAGGATACATAAAGAATATCAGGGTATGTATGGTGAGAAAAGCCGTACATACCCTGATTTGCGTTTATTATACATTTGGTATTATTGAAATAGAAAAAAACTATAACGGACAATAAATGGAATATATTGGACAATCCGGAAAAGTTTGATATAATAAGCAACATAAAACATATAAAACATATCAAAAAACTAGGAAATATAAGAACACACTTGAAACAAGCAAACCAAAACAAGAGCAAAAAGCAAATCAACAGTAAAAGAAAGAACTAAAAAAAGAAATCATAAAAGAGGAAAGAAACATGGCAAATATACATCAGTCAATCACAGAATTAGTTGGACATACACCGCTTGTAGAATTAAAGAATTATGAGAAAAGCCTTGGGCTGAAAGCCCATCTTCTTGGAAAGCTGGAATACTTTAACCCATCCGGAAGCGTTAAGGACAGAGCAGCATTAAATATGATCCTGGAGGCAGAAAAGGACGGAAGGTTGAAGCCTGGCGGTAAGATCCTTGACTTTACCAGCGGCAATACAGGGATCGCTACAGCAGCCTTTGCCAATGCTAGAGGATATGAATATTCTGTAGTGATCCAGCCGGGAGTATCTATAGAACGTACCCTGATTCTGAAAGCCTATGGAGTGAATCTGCTTCAGGCCGGAGATGTACCTGGATTTCTGGAAATGCTGAAAAGTGGAGGCCTTACAATGGGAAAACTGTCTGTTGTGATGAATGCCTATGCAAAAGAACATGGCTATTTCTACATCGACCAGGGAACAAATGAAGACAACCCGGAAGCACATTATAAAACCACAGGACCGGAGATTTGGGCAGATACAGACGGAAAGGTAGACTATGTGGTAGCTCTTGTTGGTACAGGTGGTACTTTGGCAGGCCTTTCAAGATATTTTAAGGAAAAAAATCCGAATGTAAAGATCATTGGTGCGCAGCCAGCAAAACAGTCCAGAAAATCATTAGATCATCCGGAAGCAAATACTATTGACGGCGTGCTGGCATTTGATGATGTACCAACAGACAAAATTCCGGTTTTTTTTTCGCCGGAACATCTGCCTTATGATGAGTGTCTTGATATTATTGCAGAAGATGCTTATGCAACCGGCAGAAAGCTTGTAAAAACAGACGGGATCTTTCTAGGACAGTCTGCAGCAGCTGCAGTAAAAGCCGCTACTGAAGTAGCAAAAAGACCTGAAGCAGAAGGGAAAAATATAGTAGTGATCCTGGCAGATAATGCGTTTAAATACCTCTCCACAAATATGTACAAAGAAGACTGAAGCATTGCGTAAGAGAATTGATCATCATATAAGAGAATTAATCATTACGTAACAGGAAAAGGAAGAACACGTATGAATAAAACATTAATAAAAACTCTGCCGTTTGCAGGTCTGGCTCTGGGAGCAGTTACAGATCTTGTAATATCGGATTCAGAATTGCAGCCACCGGCAGACCACCCATATTTCCTGTATTTTCTGGGACTTCTGGCTGTTGTTTACGGAATCTTGTTTATTGCTTCATTTATCAGCGCAAAGCTGGATGAAAGGATAAGCTACAAGGCTCCCCTTATTGCAGGAACAGCAGTACTGATCACAGTGATAAATCTGATCACATCCAAATATGCATTACTTCCGGTATTGTTTTTCCCTTGTCTGGACAGGGTGTTTGGCGTTTTTGGTACTGATTATGAATTATTGATCCAATGTATTCTGGCATCCGGACAGCTTCTGCTTCGCGGATTTCTGGCAGGCGGGATCCTGGGATTCCTTACAGGTATCCTGATCGGATTCAACAAAAAAGCAAGCTATTGGATCTCTCCGTTTATGAAGTTTGTAGGGCCTATTCCACCTACCTCCTGGTCGCCCCTGGTATTGTCACTGTTTACAACTACTTATTCAGCATCCGTATTCATGGTTGCACTGGCAGTATGGTTTCCAATAACATTGATGACCAGCAGCGGTATCCAGAATGTTAATAATTCTTACTTTGAAGTGGCTTCTACCCTTGGATCTGGCAAATTGAACAGGATCTTTAAGGTAGCAGTTCCGGCAGCAATGCCAAGCATTTTCCTTGGAATCTTTTATGCAACCTGCAGCGCTTTTGTTACCCTTGTAACCGCTGAACTGTTAGGCGCTGACGCAGGACTTGGCTGGTATCTGAACTGGGAAAAAAGCATGATGCTTTATGCAAATGTTTATGCAGGGCTGATCCTGATCGCAGTGATCTGTACAATGGTGATCACCCTTGTATTTAAAATCAAAGACCAGGTTTTGGTATGGCAGAGAGGAGTGATCAAATGGTAGGCCAGATCAGGATTGATAACGTACAGAAGAAATTTATAAATCCGGACGGCTCAGAAGTGGTGGCACTAAACGATCTTAGCTTTACTGTAAAGCCGGGAAGCTTTGTGTCTTTGATCGGTCCTTCCGGATGCGGAAAAACCACGCTGTTAAGAGCCATCGCAGGCCTGAATCTTCCTGACCGGGGCGGGATTTACCTGGATGGAGAGAAGATCACAAAGGCAGGAGCAGACAGAGGCTATGCATTTCAGCAGGCCAATCTTTTTCCCTGGCTGAATATACGTAATAATGTGGCATTTGGCCTGAAAGCCAGAGGGGAATATAAAGAAAAGAAAGAAGATGTGGATCAGTTCCTGGAACTGGTAGGCTTGAAGGATTTTGCAAAATCCTATCCACACCAGCTCTCAGGAGGAATGTGTCAGAGAGCAGCACTTGCCAGGGCACTGGTCGGGCATCCCAAGGTGCTTCTCCTGGACGAACCTTTGGGAGCTCTTGATGCTTTTACAAGAATGAATATGCAGGACATGATCATGGATCTCTGGAAAAAACATAATATGACCATGATCATGGTAACCCATGATGTGGACGAGGCCATTTATCTGTCCGATCAAGTAGTGGTAATGTCAGCAAGACCTGCAAAAGTAGAGCAGGTGATCAATATCGATTTGTCCAGACCAAGAAAACGTGGACAGGATGTGTTTATGAATTACAGAAAAGAAATCCTGGAGATCCTTAATTTTGCAGGAAATTTACAGGATCCGGATTACTATTTATAAAGATAAGGCAGCAGTTTGCAAAAAAGCATTAAATGGTCACATAGTTACAGAAAATTATTATATACATGAGGAGAAAAAGATTATGAGAAAAAAAGGATTACTGAAAAAAATCACAGCAGCTGTTACAGTTGCAGCAATGCTTGCAGCAGGAACTGTGATCTGTCAGGCAGATGATACGAAAGTGGTACGTATCCAGGTAAGCAAAGATACAGTGTGTGGTGTTGCTATGCAGGTAGCTGCTGAGAACGGATATTTCGAGGAAGAGCTGGAAGCCATCGGACAGAAATGTGAAGTAACAGTGGCTGCTTCCTCTGAGACAGTAGACCTGATCACTGCGGGAAAAATCGATGCTGCATTTGGCTTGGCCTGCAACTTTATCACTCCTATTTCCAACGGTCTTGCTGTTTCCTTTGTAACAGGTGTACACAAAGGCTGCACCAAGTTTTATGCAAAGGCAGATTCAGGGATCAGTTCCTTGGAAGACCTGAAGGGAAAAAAGATCGGTGTTCCAAGTCTTTCAGACTCCAGTACATTGGAAGTAAAAAGAAAACTGGCAGATCTGGGATTTGTTGTAAATGGTGCTGATGCAGATGTGAATTTTGTGGCTTATGCAATGAGTGATCTTGCAATGGCTTTGGACAATGGAGCTGTAGATGCAATTGGTGTTCATGAGCCAATGGGAACCATGATTGAAGCCAATTATGATGTAACAAAACTTCTTGACACTGGTACAGATGAGAAATTCAAAGATGAATACTGCTGCATGGCTCTTGTAACTCAGGATATGATCAAGAATAATCCGGAGGGGGCAGCAGCCTTTGCAAGAGCTGTACAGAAAGGCGCAGCCTTTGCAAGTGCAAATCCGGAAGAAGCGGCAAAGATCCAGATCGAAGGAGGATATGTATCCGGTGATGTGGAAACAAATGCAGGCATTATCAAAGGACTGGATTTCAATCCAGGTGTAACAGCAGCAAGAGATACTTTCAAAAATGCATTTACAGATCTGCAGGCTACCGGTGATCTGAATAAGGATCTGGATGAGAAAGAATTTGAAGAAAAGGCTTTCCCGGTGCTTGATGGTGTTCCGGAAACAACTACTTATAACGTGGAAACCGGGAAATTTGCACAGGAGTGATCATAACTATGGACTATCTGGAAATTGCTAAAAGGACTATGAATTTTATCAATACCAGAAAAAGAAAGGGACCGGAAGGCATCTTCTGGTCTCTTGAGGATGTAGCCAAAGGAAGACCTATCTATTATGATGAGATCTGCATGTATGCAGGCGCTTCCGGGATCCTGTGTTTTCTTCTGGGACTTTACGATGTGACAAAAGACAGTACATATCTTGATGAAGCAAAAGAGGCAGGTTTTTTTCTGAAATACCGTTGGGAGAACGAACCTGAGCTGAAGCGTAACTTTTCAAAATATGCTTTCTCAAGCGGTTGGAGCGGAGCTGGCTTTGCACTTACCAGGCTGTATCTGGTAACAGGAAAAAAGATATACGCTGATACGGTCGCTTCCATTATTTCCAAAATGCAGGAAGATGCCAGAACTGGCAAAAATGGGAAAGGTTATACCTGGTCTACATTTCCTGGAATCGTAGGAGATGGAGGCACCATCCTGTTTCTTATTTATGCAGCAAGGGTATATAAGAATCCAAAGTGGAAGGAATTTGCACTTCTGGCAGGAGAAAACCTGTTGGAACAAAGAAGAGAGGATAAGAGCGGATGCTGGTATCCGGGAGTAGATCCTTCCTATTTTGGGGCAGATGATAATTATATTGACCCCAATTTCCCAATGGGTACAGCAGGCATTGGCTTTGTTCTTATGAAACTGTATGAAGCAGGGAATGATCCTAAATATCTGGAAGGTAACAAAGGAATTACAGAATTCATGGATTCTGTTGCAGTGAAAAAAGGAAACGGCAAGCTGCTTCCTCACGGGCTTCCGGACAGGAAAAATCTGTTCTACCTGGGGTACTGCCACGGACCAGCAGGTACAGTACGTTACTATTACAAGATGTATGAAGCTACCGGTGATCTTAAATATAAAGAGAAACTGGAAAGTCTTGTAAAAGGACTGGAGGCTGTAGGTGCTCCAAGGATCCGGTCAGAAGGCTACTGGAATACTTATAATCTGTGCTGCGGTACAGCTGGGATCCTGAATATGTATCTTGGGCTTTGGGCTGCCTTTGGAGATGAGAAATATCTGAAACAGGCAGAAAAATGCGGGGAAGAGCTGGCAGAGCATGGCATTTTTGAATCTGTGGATGGAACAGATCAGGCGAAATGGAGCTTTGCCCTTGACAGGATCGCTCCTGGTAAGAAAAGTACTCCTATCGGATGCTTTGACGGTGCAGCAGGTATTGGTTTGGCTTTATTACAGCTTTACCAGGCAGAAAAAGGGGAGTTTCATGTTGCACGTTTTCTGGATGATCCCTTTCCTGATAAAAGAGAAGAAAAATAACGATTTAGCAACCTGCAGCTGCAAGGATATAAAATGCTGAACAGTTATAAAGAAAGATAAAAGGTTAAAAAGGGTTTGTGGTTCTGAAGACAAAAGAATTGCAGGCTCTTTTTCTATGGAATGGATTGTGGTATGATACAGAAAAACGAAAGAAAGAGAGGAAGAGAGAACAATAGTTCTCTTTTCGAAGAATTATTATATATGGATGGAATTTCAAAGAAAATATATCTGGAATTACCCCTTCCCACAGAAGAAGAAAACCGGTCAGATCAAAAAAGAATACTGGATGGTCTGAAGCAGCTGGGAACAGAGGCCTACATGCCTTTAAAGATTTTAAGGAAACTATACCCATTATGCGAGGATGCAGAATATAAGCTTACTGCCTCCTTATCCTGGGATGGAGAAGGGTGGGTGATTGCAGAACTGGAAAAAGGTGATACCAGTCACAGGCACTATGGACTGGCAGCAGATCTTGGCAGTACCACAGTGGTGATGCGGCTGATAGATTGTACAACCGGAGAGTGTATTAGAGAAGTAAGCTGTTATAACCGGCAAATCCGCTTTGGAACAGATATCCTTTCCAGGATTTTTTATTGCAAGGATGCTCCGGATAAACTGGAAGAAATACGGCAGGAAACCATTGCTTCGTTAAAAGAATGTATGAAGGAACTTGAGCAAAGCAGTGGGGTACAGATGCAGGACTGCATATCCATGGTGATTGCAGGAAATACAACTATGATTCATTTTCTGCTGGGCATGGATCCGTTTTGTGTATTTTACACACCTCATGCCTTGCGGGCTGACCAGCCTGGCTTCTTAAAAGGTGAGGAGCTGGGAATTCCTGTAAAAGGCTATGTGTACTGTTATCCTTCCAAATCCAACTATCTGGGAGGAGATATTATCAGTGGGATGATCGCTACAGAAATATATAAGTCCAAAGATATCAATATCTTTTTTGATATAGGTACAAATGGGGAGCTGGTGATCGGGAACCAGGAGTTTCTTTTATGTGGTGCAGGAGCAGCCGGACCGGCTTTGGAAGGCGGTGTTGTAAAAACAGGCATGCGTGCATCCAAAGGTGCAGTGGACAGGGTACATATTGAAAAAGGACAGATCTACTGTCATGTGATCGGAGAAGGGAAGCCGGAAGGGATCTGTGGATCCGGGATCATTGATCTGCTGGCTGAGATGTTTCTTTGCGGCTGGGTGGATATCCGGGGAAATCTTGTTCCAGAGAAAAACAGCAGGATCCAGGAAAAAGAGGGAATGCTGGCAGTGGAATATGCACCTGGGCTTTTCTTTTATCAGAAAGATATTCAGGAATTTATCCGTACAAAAGCAGCAGCCCATACTATGGTGGAGATCATGCTGCGGGAATCCGGCATTACCATGGACCAGGCTGCAAATTTCTATGTGGCAGGAGCCTTTGGAAAGCATGTATCAAAAGAATCTGCCATTGCAATTGGTATGTATCCGGATATGGATCGGAACAGGATCATTAATGCAGGCAATTCATCTCTGGAAGGGGCACAAAAGCTTCTGCTAGAGAGGTCATGTCTGGCAGATATAGATAGGATCATAGAGGAAATGGTTTATATCCAGTTTGCAGCTGTGGATGATTTCTTAAATATGATGGTGGCAGCACAGGCTCTTCCACATACTGATTATCAGCGTTTTCCTACAGTTATGGAACAGCTTAAGAAACGGCAGGCAATAGAAAAACAATCAGGAAAGGAACTGTGAAAATGGCGCAAAGTGCAATGCTAAAAGAGGAACGACATCAGCAGATCCTGAATATTTTGTATGCATCCGGCAAAGTAAATGTAGAGGAACTTACCAGGGTATTTGGCTGTTCCCATGATACCATACGACGGGATCTTTCTGAACTGGAAGAGCAGGGGATCCTGAAAAGGGTATACGGAGGGGCTGTTCCCTGGAAACGGCCGGCACCAGGCATTGATGCCAGAAAAAATGTGGAAAAGGATGAAAAGTATCTGGTGGCAAGGAAGGCTGTAGAGCTGGTGCACCCGGGCGAACTGATCGCCATTGACGGTGGGACTACCAATACCTTGTTTGTATCGCTTCTTCCTGTATCCATCCGGCTTCGGGTAGTGACCAACAGCTTTCCTGTTGCAGAGGAATTGCGGAAACGTCCAAATGCAGATGTTACTTTTCTTGGAGGCCACTACAATAAAGGTTCCCAGACAACGGTGGGGGAACTGGTGCTTTCTCAGTTGAAGGACTATCATTTTGATCAATGTTTTCTGGGAGCTTATGCTGTAGATGCTAAAAGAGGGGTATCTGTACCCTATCCTTATGAAGATGAAGCTCCGGTAAAGAAGTATCTGGCAGAAAACTGCAGGGAACTGAATGTACTTTGTGATAATTCAAAGCTGGATAAAGAAGCAAATTACATCGTATGTCCGCTGGAAAGAATCACCCATCTTGTATGTTCCAGAAGGGTTCCAGAAGAGATGAAAAAAAGATATTTAAATAAAATCATATGAGTGGAGGAATGAAACACGCATAAACACGCATAATATATGCTTGAAATACGCATGCAAAAATCATACAATGAACCTGTCAAAAAGAATCCGAACCCCTTTAATGGACAGTAAAAAATAAACAGGACAGGAGTTATGATACAATGAAAACAAATGTGAAAAAAGATGAGCGTTGTTTAAAGGTTGGTGTACTTGGCTGTGGAATCATCTGTCAGGCTGCCCATCTGATCGGATGTACGAAAGCACATAACATTCAGTTGGAAGCAATTTGTGATGTGGCAGCAGAGCTTCGTGAAAAAATGGCTGCTATTTATTCCCCTAAAAAGGTATATGACGATTACAGCAAAATGCTGGCAGATCCGGAGATCGATGCAGTGATCATTGGTATTGGGGATCAGTTTCACGTACCATGTGCAAAACAGGCGATTCTTGCAGGAAAGCATGTTTTTGTGGAAAAGCCCATGGGAGTTTCCATTGAAGAATGCCAGGAATTAAAAGAAATGGCCGAGGAGAGAGGGCTGTTCCTTCAGGTGGGTCATATGAAGCGCTATGATGAAGGCCTTCAGTATGCCAAGAAATTTAAAGAAGAAAAAATGGGCGAGATCACAACATATAAAGGCTGGTATTGTGACAGTGTAGGCCGTTATACCCTTACAGATAACGTGATGCCTGTTTTGTATTCCAGTGATGCAATGAAGAAACCGGCAGGCAATCCAAAGGCAGTGCTGGATCATTATTACCTTCTGGGACATGGAAGCCATCTGTTTGATACAGCTCTTTATTTTATGGGGGATATTGACTGCGTTTCCGCAAGATATGTACATAAAGAAAAGGTTCATTCCTGGCTGATCGACTGTAATTTTGCCAGTGGCGCCATTGGAACCTTAGATCTTACCATTGCAATTGCACAGCAGTGGCATGAAGGTTGTGAGATTTACGGTACAGGCGGAACAGTCTATGCTAAGACCTTTAATCCATGGGAATTCCGTTCTTCTATTGTAGAATGCTATGATAAAGAAACCAATGTTTCTTCCACACCTGCAGCATATGACGGCCAGTTTTACAGAAGAGAGCTGGAAGGCTTTGCAGACAGTATCTTAAACGGCACACCATGTACAGGGGCAACTGCAGATGATGGAATGATGGTGATGCGTGCATTGATTGCAACCTATCAGTCTGTACAGCAGGGGGGAAAATGGATCGCATTAAAAGACGTTAAGGGAGGATTATGATCATGAAAGAAATCGGTATTTTTTCCAGAACTTATGAGATCGGTGATCTGGAAGAAACATACAGAAGAATGACTGCAAATGGCATTACACATACTCAGTTCAATCTTTCCAATGCAGGCCTTCCTTCCCTGCCGGAGCATGTGGCAGAAACCAAACTGGAAGAGATCCGTACACTTACTGCAAAATATAACATCCGTCTGGATGCACTTTCCGGTACCTTTAATATGATCGATCCGGACGAAGAGGCGCGAAAAAAAGGCTGTGACCAGTTTAAGCTTCAGTGTCAGATCGCCAGATATCTGGGTATTCCCATTGTTACACTTTGCACTGGATCCAAGAATAAAGAAAGCAAATGGAAATGGCATGAGGACAATACCAAGCAGTCTTCCTGGGACGATCTGATGAGAACCACAGAGACCATTTTAAAATATGCAGATGATAACGATGTGATCCTTGGTGTGGAAACAGAGGCAAGTAATATTATCTGTTCTCCTGAGATCGCAAGAAAATATATGGATGCTTCCGGCAGTGACCGGATCAAGATCATTATGGATGGTGCAAACCTGTTCCATGACGGTGATGCAGCAGACATGGAAAAGGTTCTGAAGGAAGGTTTTGAGATCCTTGGAAGGGATATTGTTTTGGCACATGCAAAAGATATTTCCTTTAAAGGAAACACAGAGTTCGTAGCTGCCGGACAGGGAGATCTTGATTTCAGACTGTATATTGATCTTCTGAAAAAGACAGGATATGAAGGTGCACTGATCATGCATGGTCTTTCAGAAGAACAGATACCGGCAAGCAAAAAGTTCCTGGAGGAGATTCTTAATGTATAAATGGATAAATCATGGTCTTCACCTGGAATATGAGATCAGTGGTGAAGGGATACCCTTCATATTTCTGCATGGCATGGGAGGAAGCGTAAAGCAGATCCAGTCTACCTATGAGCCGCTTGAAGGGGTAAGTCTGATCAATCTGAACCAGCAGGGCCACGGTGAAAGTGAAGCCTGCTGGGAGAAATTTGACTTTGATCATCTTGCTGATGATGTGTGTGATTTAATGGACAGACTGGAAATTAAAAAGGCGTACTTTGCAGGAATCTCTATGGGAGCTGCAGTATGTCTGAATCTAGCTGTAAGATATCCCCAGAAGGTCGAAAAGCTTCTTCTGATCCGGAATGCATGGACAGATCATCCTATGTCAGATAAGGTTCAGAAAGCGTATTATGATCTGGGAGCCTGTTTGCAGGAGGGAGGCATTGAGCGGTTTTATACCACCGAAGGGTGGCAGATCGTAAAGGAGCCGTCTGCTTATACCTGCAATGCATTTACTTCTCCTTTTGAAGATAAAGCCTGTGTTAAATACTGGCAGAAATATCAGATCCTGCCGGATAAGACGCCTATTCCTAATGTGGAGGTGCTGAAGAATATCCAGGTTCCTGTTACCATTCTGGCCTGCAGGAATGATCTGTGCCATCCTTACGAATATGGAGAATATCTGGCAAAGCATATTCCTGGTGCTGTGCTTTTGGAAATCCCGGATAAGGATAAAGATGGTGCCCTTCACAAACATATGATCAATGAAGCAATCCGTGAAATGCTGTTTTAAAAGGTTTTATTCGTGAAAAGATGATTTTATCTCAGTCGAGAAGACTCCCACCTCTTTCAGGTGGTGAGTAACAGCAAGTTCGTCTCAGTGGGAGTCCAATCTCCGACTGAGATAAACGCTCCGCGAGGATGCGCAGTGATTCTGTAAAGAATATGTCAGCTTACGCTGACCAGAATCACGCGCCAAGTCTCGCGGCTGCTCGACTTGAAATCCGGCAATGCTGTTTTACAAGCTTTACATTTTGGGATAAATAGTGTAATCTGTTTTCTGATATTCTTTTTGCGTACTAAGAAAAGAAAGGGTCAGAAAAATGAATATAATTCAAAATGCAGATATCTCTATTCTTTTATATATCCAGGAGCATATCCGAAAAGAATGGATGAATGGATTCTGGAGAGCCATCACATTTCTGGGAGACGGAGGATGGTTCTGGATCCTTCTGGCAGTTGTCCTGCTGATCATGAAGAAAACCAGGAAAGCAGGCGCGGCAGCAGCAATTGCCCTTGTGATCGGAGCGCTGATCACTAATGTATGTCTGAAAAATATGGTTGCAAGAGTCAGACCATATGATACATACAGTGCGTTGATCCCAATTGTCACCAAGCCAATAGACTGGTCTTTTCCATCAGGGCATACCTGCGCTTCATTTGCAAGTGCTTTTGTGTATTTCAGGCTTTTGCCAAAGAAATACGGGATCCCGGCCCTGGTCCTGGCCTGTATGATCGCCTTTTCAAGGCTGTATCTGGGAGTTCATTATCCTACAGATGTACTGGCCGGCTTCTTGATAGGCCTGCTTGCTTCAGCGCTGGCAGTATGGATGGTAAGTCGCTTTTGCGATCATAAAAAGCAAACTGTATAAACCAGTAAATGTTGTAAAAAACTCCTGCAAAGCTACCTCCGGATGAAATGTATAAATGCCACATCTTCTTAATACTGAAAAGAGTTCTTCAGTAATAAGGAATGTGGCATTTTTATGATTTTACCAGGATTTTACAGAAACATATGGATAATAAGCACAAGGATCCTGTATTATTTCATCATTTATCATTGGCATTGAGGAAAATTTATTGTATTATTGTAACTATTCAGTAGAAAGTAACTGTGATGATACTGAACAGTTATGTAGGATTGGATCAAGGAGTGTATCGTTTATGGGGAATAAAGAAGATAAGAATATAATCGGGGAAAAAGAAGCAGCAGAAATCAGGAAAATATACAAAGACATGCAGAAGGATCAGTTCTATCTGCAGGGACAGTATGCTATCGGTATTGTAGAAGCCAAGGCAAAGATCATTGATGAACAGCTTTCCATGAAATATCAGAGAGAGGTTATGAAAAGTATTACCGGAAGGATCAAAAAGCCGGAAAGCATATATGCCAAGCTTGTGAGGAAGGGACTGGATACAGATCTGCAGACTGCAAGAAAAAAGCTGAACGATCTGATCGGTGTAAGGATCGTCTGTCTTTTTCTTGATGATGTATATGAAGTGGCACAGATCCTGAAAAAGCAGCAAGATATCAAAGTTATCAAAGAGAAGGATTATATTGAAAAGCCAAAGAAAAACGGGTATATGAGTCTTCACCTGATTGTGGATATCCCTATTTATTTCAATGAAGAATCTGAGACAAAACGGGTGGAAATACAGATCCGTACTGTTGCCATGGATTTCTGGTCTGTGCTGGAGTACCAGTTAATGTACAAGAAAAATGTATCTGGTGCAGAAAAGGCAGCCAAGGAACTGAGGGATTATTCGGAGGAAGTGGCAGCTTTGGATGAAAAGATGCAGAAGCTGCGGAATACTATCGAGAAAATATAATGATCGAAATATTAGAATCATTGTGGAGTTTTTATAAAAGTCTGCAATGCTTTTTGGAGGAAAAATGAGCGAAGAAAAAGTATTAAGCTGTGCATATGCAAAAAAATGCGGAGGATGCAGATATCAGGGCGTACCCTATGAGAAGCAGCTTGCCAAAAAACAGAAGCAGGTACAGGAATTGCTGGGAAAATATGGAAAAGTGCAGAAGATCATAGGGATGAAGAATCCATATTTTTATCGGAATAAAGTACATGCAGTTTTTGACCGTGACCGGAAAGGAAATATTATTTCCGGTATATATGAGCCCAGATCCCATCGGGTTGTATCTATTGACCAGTGCCTGATCGAGGATGAGAAAAGCCAGGAGATCATCCGTACCATCCGTGGCATGCTGAAATCCTTT
Organism: Blautia glucerasea; assembly: GCF_013304385.1. GTDB lineage: Bacteria > Bacillota > Clostridia > Lachnospirales > Lachnospiraceae > Blautia_A > Blautia_A ammoniilytica. The sequence goes on along the minus strand of NZ_JAAITU010000005.1, from coordinate 34,039 downwards.
AAGATCAAGACCTATGATGAAGATACCGGATATGGACTTTTACGTCATGTACTGGTACGCAGAGGTTTTACCAGTAAAGAGATCATGGTGGTTCTTGTAACTGTTTCACCGGTTTTTCCGTCAAAGAATAATTTTGTGAAAGCACTGAAAAAGGCACATCCTGAAATCACAACAATCGTTTTGAATGTAAATGACAGAAATACAAGTATGGTTCTTGGAGACCGTGATATTGTGCTTTACGGAAAGGGTTATATTAAGGATAGCCTTTGTGGCTGTACCTTCCGTATTTCCCCCAGGTCTTTTTATCAGGTAAATCCAAAGCAGACGGAGATCCTGTATGAGAAAGCTGTGGAATATGCAGACCTGACAGGAAAAGAAAGTGTGATCGATGCCTATTGCGGCATTGGCACCATCAGCCTGATCGCAGCGAAAAAAGCAGGAAGGGTAACAGGAGTTGAACTGAATAAGGATGCAGTAAAAGACGCCAGGATCAATGCAAAAGAGAATAAAAGTTCCAATGTACGCTTCTGCGAAGGAGATGCAGGGGAATATATGGAAGCAATGGCTGCTTCCGGACAGACCGCCCAGGTTGTGTTTATGGATCCGCCTCGTGCAGGAAGTGACCAGAAATTTCTAAGCTCCCTTGTGAAATTAAACCCTGACCGGGTGGTATACATTTCCTGTAACCCGGAAACTCTGGCCCGTGATCTGGGATACCTTACCCGGAAAGGTTATGCTGTCAGGAAAATCCAGCCAGTAGAGATGTTTTGTTTTACCGAGCATGTGGAAGTGGTCTGTTTGCTGTCAAGGAAAGATAAATAAGTGCTGAAAAGTAGCGTATTTTCGGACTTTTTTGAGATTAGGTAATAGCTCATGAAAGTCCGTATTTCTTATGTTGAAACATATCCACGGTGAAAATGGTTAGAGGGTTTAGACTGTGGATTAGATGTTATGGAAAGAGTGAGTGATTAGTGGATGAAATAAAATATCTATTAAAGTTTGGGAAACGTGAGCATTTAGTCGTGAATCAGCAATATATATACGTCAGCATTAAGAAGAATATGTGGTGCATGATGAAGCAATGGGGAACTGAACAAAAAACTGTGCTGAACTGTGGAAGCTCAAGCACAAAGACAGATGCAGAAAAGGAGTGTGTACAATTCTCTGAAGCTGTTTCTGGAGGAGGGATAACTAATGCAATATGATTGGACAAATTTTTACACGGAGTTTGCAACGAAACTCCTGCCTTTCAAAGCTGACAGAAAGGCATTAATTAAGAAACTATATGCGGTGTATAACATGGCAGGAATGAGCGTTCCTAAGCTTGAAAGTGGCGATGAGATTATTGACATCGATCCATTTACTATCTTTGGAACCTTTAATAAGGGAATCACAAATGCTAATAGAATCGCTATTCTTAATGGGATTGCGTCAGAGTTCGAAATTTCTGCAACGGTGCCGAGCAATTTTGATGGAATTCCGGTTCTCAATAATCTGAAAGCGACATTCTATGGATTTAAGGATGATAGAAAAGCAGATGATATTGATAATCTGTGGAGTTTGTTTGAGACTTCTCTTGTACTTGCCGATAATGACACAGCAGATAACCGCCGGAAATTTTCAGAAGTTTATGATATGGTACATGATCAGCTTTGCATTCGATGGAATATTACGATGGGCCTGTATTGGATGCGTCCTTATTCATTTATCAACCTGGATTCCAGAAATCGCTGGTTTATATCTGATGCCCAGAATATGCCGGGCGAATTTGTTGTGGCCGCTGAGAAGAAGCTGAAGAAAGTTCCGTATGCAGCAGATTATCTTGAAATAAAGGATTTGTGCGAGAAAGTTCTGGATGCAGGTCAATATGAATACAAGAGCTTCCCGGATTTATCCTATACGGCATGGATTGTCTCTGAGCAAGTAAATCAAGAGAAGTCTATTGAAAAAGGAAAAAAGACTTCTAAAGCAGAATTTCTCAAATGGTTTATGCCATTATTACAGGCACTACGTGATCTGGGAGGATCTGCGACACCAGTAGAGGCAAGAAAGAAAATCATTGAAAACGAGCATCTGTCGGATGAGGTGATAAACGAAACAAGAGGCAAAACGAAGGTTAACAAATTTGAAAATGAAGTTGCTTTTGCAAGAAATTATCTTGCCGGAGCAGGATACATCGATAAGAGCGTAAGAGGCGTGTGGACACTTACCGAAGCAGGTAAGACAGTGGAAATAACAGCGGAGATGGCATCGGATATTTTCAAAAAAGGCGTCTCTGATGCAAAGAGTAATAAAACGAATGATAGTGATGCTCTTGCAGACAATGATATCGATACTGTTCGTTATTGGCTTTATGCTCCAGGACAGGGTGCTGATAAATGGGAAGAGTGCTATAAGAATGGCTATATGCTGTTGGGCTGGGGAGAAATTGGAGATCTTGGAGTATTCAGCTCTAAAGATGAAATGAAGCAGCAGATGAAGCAGGAATATGGCGATAGTAGCTCTTATAAGAATTCAGCTCATGCTACATGGCAGTTCGTTCATGATATAAAGGTTGGCGATGTTGTATTTGTGAAGAAAGGCAACAATGGCATTCTTGGTAAAGGAATCGTTGAGTCCGACTACGAATACGATGCTGATCGTGCAGATGAGTATTCAAATGTCAGAAAAGTTAACTGGACCAATAAGGGGAATTGGACAATTAACCATCAGGCACCGCAGAAAACTTTGACTGATATTACTCCATATAGTGATTTTGTGCAGGAAATCAAAGACTTATTTGAAGACGATGATATAGTTGACGACGAGCAGGAAGTTACCTATCCAGAGTACACAGCGGAGAATTTCCTAGATGATGTCTATATGTCTGAAGAAGACTATTCCAGATTAGTTGGCCTGCTTAGAAACAAGAAAAACATTATTTTGCAGGGCGCTCCAGGGGTGGGAAAAACTTATGCTGCTAAGCGCTTGGCATATTCAATGATGGGTGTAAAAGATGTAGAGCGTGTGATGATGGTGCAGTTCCATCAGAGTTATTCCTATGAAGATTTCATTATGGGTTTTCGTCCATCTGCTACAGGATTTGAACTGAAGAAAGGTGCATTCTATAACTTCTGTAAGAAGGCTGAGATAGACAGTGATAACGAGTATTTCTTTATTATAGATGAAATCAATCGTGGAAATCTGAGTAAGATCTTCGGTGAGCTATTTATGCTGATTGAAAATGATAAACGTGGAAATGCGCTGCAGCTTCTATATTCCGATGAGAAATTTGCGGTTCCGAAGAATGTCTATATCATCGGTATGATGAATACCGCAGACAGAAGCCTTGCTATGTTGGATTATGCACTTCGTAGAAGATTTGCTTTCTTTGATATCAAGCCTGGTTTCGAGACTCCGGGTTTCCGAGAGTATCGCATGGCATTAGACAATGAGAAATTCAACAAGTTGATTAGTTGCGTAGAAAATTTGAACAGAGTGATTGCTTCTGATGAGTCTTTAGGTGAAGGATTCTGCATTGGACACAGCTACTTTTGTAATTTACAGCCAGACACAATCAACGATGATTGGCTTTATGGTGTCGTGGAATATGAGCTAATACCGCTGTTGAAAGAATACTGGTTTGATGAACCTATGAAGGTGAAAGATTGGAGTGAAAATCTAAGGAGTGCGATTAAGTGATACCAATACAAAACGTCTATTATATGCTGTCCTATGCTTTTCAGGTATTGAATGAGCAGGGCTATAAGAACATAGCCACAGAACAATTTCATAATACTGCTGAGCTGATGGCGGCTATTTTAGAAAAAGGTATTGCCCTTCAGCTAAAACGCGGACTTGGTAAAGAATACATTCCGCAGATGGAGGCTCTATCTTCTTTGCGAGAAAAGATTGATATTGCAGAGTCCATCAAGACACAGTCAATGATGCGAAAACAGTTGATCTGCACATATGATGAGTTCTCGGTTAACAGTATCATGAATCGGATTATAAAATCTACAGTTGAACTACTCCTGTGTTCAAATATATCGAAGCAGCGTAAGAAGAGTCTAAGAAAGCTAATGGTATACTTCGGTGAAGTGGATTTCATTGATTTGCACACGGTAAATTGGAATGTTCAGTACAATCGAAACAACCAGACCTATCGTATGTTAATTTCGATATGTTACCTGGTAGTAAAGGGCCTGCTGCAAACGCAATCAGATGGACGCAAAAAGTTGATGGATTTTCTGGATGAACAGAGAATGTGTAGATTATATGAGAAATTTATCTTGGAATACTACAGGAAAGAATTTAAAAACCAGATAGTTGCAAATGCATCACAGATTCCATGGCAGTTGGACAATGAAGAAAATGCTATGCTTCCGGTGATGCAGAGCGATATTATGCTCCAGCGGGGTGATAGAGTTCTTATCATCGATGCAAAATATTATGAGCACAGCACTCAGGTACAGTTTGACAAACATACACTTCATTCAGGCAACCTTTATCAGATCTTTACTTACGTGAAGAACAAGGAGTATGAACTGAAAGATAAGGACCACAAGGTTTCCGGGATGTTACTGTATGCAAAGACAGATGAAGAAATATATCCGAATAATGTTTATCAAATGAGTGGAAATCAGATCACGGTCAGTACTTTAGACTTGAATAAACCGTTTGCGGAAATAGTTGAGCAGCTAAACACAATAGCGAAAACGCATTTTGAGGTATAAAGGAGGCGCTTCATTTGGCAAAGAAAAAAGATGAGATAACCATCCGCTCAAGCGCAGCGGAATACCTGACTTATGTTGCATCTATCGGTGATCAGCAAGACAGCATTGAGATGCGCTATGAGGATGAGAATATATGGCTGACACAGAAGATGATGGCCACATTGTATGACGTTGGTTTGCCAACGATAAATGAACATATTAAAAAGATTTACGCTGATAGTGAATTAGAAGAGTCTGCAACTATTCGGAATTTCCGAATAGTTCAAACCGAAGGTTCCCGTCAGGTGACTCGTGATACAAAGCATTATAATCTTCAAATGATTATTGCTGTTGGATTCAAGGTAAATAATGAGCGAGCAGTGCAGTTTCGCAAATGGGCCAATGGCATAGTGAAGGATTACACAATCAAAGGCTGGGTCATGGATGATGAACGCCTGAAAAATGGTGGATCTGTGCTTACAGTAGAATACTTCGACCGTTTGCTTGAGCAGATTCGTGAGATTCGTTTGTCTGAGCGTAGATTTTACCAGAAGATAACCGATATCTATGCCACAGCTCTTGATTATGATCGGACAGCAAAAACAACAAAGCAGTTCTTTGCAAAGGTTCAAAACAAGATGCATTATGCAGTTCATGGACATACAGCAGCAGAGTTGATTTACGAGCGAGCAGATGCTGATAAGCCACATATGGGATTAACCACTTGGGCGTCAGCACCGGAAGGAAAGATCGTAAAAAGTGATGTGAGCGTTGCGAAGAATTATCTTTCAGAGAAAGAAATGCGTTCACTGGAGCGTATTGTATCTGCTTATCTGGATTTGGCAGAGGACCGGGCAGAACGTCATATTCCAATGACGATGGAGGATTGGTCAAAGCGACTGGATCTATTCTTGATGGCTGATGACAGAGAGGTTCTTCAGGATGCAGGCAAAATCACTGCTGAGATTGCCAAGGCAAAAGCTGAAACCGAATTTGAAAAATATCGTGTCATTCAGGACAGATTATTTATGTCTGATTTTGATAAGTACATGCTGGAACTGGAAGAGAACGCGAAGAAGTAGCAGTATTGCCATTAAAATTTTCAGTTTTCCAAGGTCGAGTGCATGGAAGTTGAGCCATCAGTCGGGGCGAAAAATAGCTGTTGACCTGTTCTCTGTACGAAGAACAGACGAGGTGGAGGCGATGGCAGTTCTTCGTTAAATTTGACTTTTATGTTTGAATCACTATAATAGTAGAAACGAATAAAAAAGTTGAACTTTTTCCGTGAACAGGCGAGGTTCAGGTTGTGATATGGATAGCGAGTTGTATTAATACTTTTTTGCTACAGAATTTGTTGATATGTTTCCGCAAACAAACGGAGATATTTTGCAACACTCTATATTAGTCTGGATCGGTTCCCGAAAACTGACATCAATCAGGACGTGTCGTGCCATGTGGAAACTGTGTGCCTCTTGAGCAAACGAAAACCAGATGCTAAGGTAAAACTCAGCGTGGATATGGATGATTACTACCGTATTAAGGATGGTAAAGATGAGGAATGATGATTTCGCTAGAGTGACTCGTTCACGTTGATAATGTATCTGATTTTGGAGGAAAATTAATTTATGGACAAAGAAAAAGCAGATATGATTATTTATACGACAGAGGATGGTCTGACGAAAGTTGAAACTACTTTTGATGGTGATACAGTCTGGTTGTCTATTGATCAGATGGCAGAATTGTTTCAGAGAGATAAATCAACCATTTCCAGACATATAAAAAATATATTTACAGAAGGTGAATTGCAGCGGGATTCAGTTGTTGCAAAATTTGCAACAACTGCTACTGATGGAAAAGTTTACAATGTAGATTATTACAATCTTGATGTTATTATTTCTGTTGGCTATCGTGTAAAATCAAAACGAGGAACACAGTTCAGAATCTGGGCAGCTGGGATTTTAAAAGAATACATGAGAAAAGGTTTTGCACTTGATGATGATCGTTTGAAAAATCTAGGTGGCGGTGGATATTTCAAGGAATTGCTAGAGAGAATCCGTGATATTCGTGCATCCGAGAAAGTATTTTATCGCCAGGTTCTGGAAATTTATGCAACGAGCATAGATTATGATCCGAAAGCGGAAATATCCATTGCATTTTTCAAAAAAGTGCAAAATAAAATTCACTACGCAATTCATGGACAAACTGCAGCAGAAGTAATCTATAACAGAGCAGATGCAGAAAAAGAATTTATGGGACTTACTACTTTTAAAGGAAATCAACCAACATTAAAAGAAGCTGTAGTTGCAAAGAATTATTTATTTGAAAAAGAATTACGTGCAATGGGACAGCTGGTATCGGGATATCTTGATTTTGCAGAACGTCAGGCAGAACGGGAACAGGCTATGACAATGAGGGACTGGGCAGAGCATCTGGATCGGATTCTGACAATGAGCGGGGAACAGCTTTTACAGGAAAACGGAAGTATATCGCACAAACAGGCTGTTGATAAAGCAACGGACGAGTATAAAAAATATAAAGCACGAACACTCAGCACGGTGGAAGAAGATTACCTGAATTCAATAAAAATGTTGGAGAAAAAAACAGATAAAAAACAGATAAAAAACAGATAAAAAACAGTGAGAACATCATCAGAATTAGTGGTCTGGAATTTCCGGTGTATAATGACCGGATACCAGGTCGAAACGGTGGCAGGCGGTAGCAGTGTAAAATCGGCTCTGCGGTCTTTTCATACAACGAAGTCAATCGCACCGTAGAAAATTTACAATTGACTTCATTGCCCCACACATCCCAAACAATATAAGCAAAAAAAGCCGATAAACTTGTGAGTAATCACAAGAATCGGATTTTTTTTATGGAACTCTTGATATATATCAAGATAAGCAGGTTTGCACTCTTGACAAATTTTGAGAAGAAATTTATATTACACGAGATTTAGTACATGATGTACTTGTATCATGCCGTTTTATACGTGCAAATTCCGGCTCATCTGAGCGTGGATTCCGCTACAAGCTGAACATTGATTCCGGTTCAATCTGATCTGCTTTCCGCCATTAGCTGATCAGTAGCACCCCCATCATCAGTATCAATGGCAAGGGCTAAAGCCGGCATAAATGCCCCATTGACACTGTTTCTGGTCGTGCTTTATGGATAATCAAGCAGAACAAAGAGTTGTTCTGCTGACACATACTTATCCAGACCATTTAATCAGTTTATTCCGGAACATTGATCCGTTGATTTGGAACGAGTGCACAGTTTAAGCGGAATATGCATTTTATACGGTATTGGCTGGTTTTGTACAGTATCATGCAGCGTAGTTCTTTGTATATCGGGTTTTGGAGAAAAGAATATGATTATTGACTTTCATTCACACATACTTCCGGGGATCGATGATGGATCCAGGGATCTGGATACATCCATGGCAATGCTGGAGCAGATCAGGGCACAACAGACAGACATTATGATAGCAACACCGCACTTTTGTGCCACACAGGACAGGATTGACACTTTTCTTCAACTTAGACAACAGGCCTATGATGCTCTTTGCAAAGCCACAGCAGAGCGTGGATGGACAGACTATCCACAGATTCTGACTGGCAGTGAAGTAGCATTCTTTAATGGTATCAGCAGATCAGAAGAGATCTGCAGACTCACCATAGAAGGCACAGATCTTCTGCTGCTTGAGATGCCCTTTGTCCCATGGAATGAACACATTATTGAAGAAGTTTCCGGCTTAATCCAGAATCGTCATTTACGGATCATGATCGCACATCTTGACCGTTTCATCCGGATGCCAGGCAACAAGAAGTACATCTGCCAGTTACTGGAACTTCCGGTTTATGTACAGCTTAATGCAGAATGCCTGACAAACTGGAGATATCGACATTTCTTCCTGAAAATGCTGGAAGAGGGCACTGCCCATGTTCTTGGCAGCGACTGCCATGGAGCCCATCACCGGGTACCGAATTTAAAGGCTGGCAGAGATATGATCCAAAAGAAAAAGGGCATACAGCTTCTGGAGAAGATTGACCGGCAGGGATATGAATTATTGTTTGACAATGGGCAGACGGTGCCCACGAAAGCAGCAGGATATTCAGAAAAAAAACGGAGGAGTAATAATGTCTAAAAAAGTATGTATCACATTCAGCGTGATATTATTTATCATTTTGGCAGCACTTATGTATTGTGAAGCCACCCATCCGGCAGGCGGTCCCGCTATGCTGAAAGAGATGATGAAGTGATCTGCCTGAAGAAGTTTAGAAAAGGAACAGTATGACCAGATACAGAAAAAAATCAGAAATCAAGCGTATATATGCGAAGATTGGGATATTTATTGCTATACTTGCAGCAGGATTCGCTATCATATCCTGCATCCTTGGCATGGCAGACAGGCAGTCCCTGAAGAATACCGTTCAGAAGAATGAGGATAATAAGATCCTCTATCAGGGTACTGCGTATGTGCCAAGAGGAAATCTGGAGACCTATCTTTTTGCCGGTATCGATGATCCGGGAAAAGTGGAACAGATCAGTGAATATGATGGCAGCGGTCAGTGTGATGTACTGATCCTGTTGGTACGGGATCGAAGTACCGATCAGTGCCAGATGTTAACGATAGATCGAAATACGATCACACCAGTTCAGAGTCTGGAGGATGATGGGAGCTACATCAGTACAGATGATATGCAGATTTCACTGGCACACGCCATGAGCCTGGATCATATTACCAGGGCAGAGAATACAGTTCAGGCAGTGTCCACTCTTCTGAGTGGAGCCAGGATCGACTATTATGCCATGGTAAATATGGGAGCGATCCAGACAGTGAACGATCTGGTAGGCGGTGTTACTGTTACTATCCAGGATGATTTCACCGGTGTGGATGACAGCCTGAAAAAAGGAGAAACCGTTACTTTGACTGGATCTCAGGCAGAGCATTTTATTCGTGGCAGGATGACGATGAAGGATGATGATACCAATCAGAATCGTATGGCGCGGCAGACACAGTATGAGGATGGCTTCAAGACAGCATTCCAGCAGAAGTGCAAGGAAGACAATACCTTCCCGCTTCAGATGTATCATGTTCTGGAAGATTACATGACCACGAATATCAACGCCAAAAAGTTCAGTCGCCTGTCTCTTCTTTTGACAGATGGCAGGGAGGTTGGAAGGCTGTCCATTGATGGGAAATATGGCGTGGATGACAGCGATTGGCAGACCTTTGTGCCGGATGAAAACAGTCTGGAACAGGTGATCCTGACCTTATTTTATGAGAAGCAGAAATAGATTCTTGTAAGAAACAGGACAAAAGATGCTTTCCAATATGCTTTGAATAACTATTAATAAGAAAACAGTACAAGGAGAAAGGAAAATGAATCAGAATCAAACAAACGAGGAGATGGAGATCGATCTTCTGGATCTGGCAAGCAAGCTGCTGGATAAGTGGTATTACCTGCTTCTCTGCCTGCTGGCAGGTGCGGTGCTGCTGAATGCATATGCTTTTTTCTTCATTGAACCTACCTACGATTCCACATCAAAATTATACGTAGTATCTGCATCCGATGACTCAGTGGTTAATCTAAGTGACCTGAATCTGGGTACATCCCTTACCGCAGATTATGAAGAACTGATGCTCAGCTATCCGGTATTGAATCTGGTTATTGATAAGCTGCACCTGGATATGACACCGGATAATCTGAAAGGACTGTATTCCCTAAGCAATCCGGCTGATACACGTATTCTTCAGATCACAGCAACCACTACAGACCCGCAGCTTTCTATGAATCTGGCAGAAGCAATGGCAGAAGTGGCAGTATCCTATCTTCCGGAGACTATGAGCACACTGGCACCGAATATAGCCCAGCATGCCAAGATGGCAGATTATAAGGCAGGTCCAAGCTACAAAAAGTATACAATGATCGGTGCACTTCTGGGGCTTTTTATTATGGCAGGGATTCTGGCGGCACAGTATCTTATGGATGATACCATACATACTGCAGAAGATATGGAGAAATATTTTGGCCTGGTACCGCTTACCACGATTCCGGATAGCGAGCAGGTGGTTGATTTTGAAGAAGAGGTACATTCCGGAAAGAGAGGACATAGAAGATGAAGCAGCTGACGATCACCCTTCCTGAATTGCCATATGCAGTAGAAGAGGCAATGAACCGTTTGCGTATCAATATTAAATTCTGTGGCAAGAATACACGAAAGATCCTGTTGACAAGCTGTCTGCCAAATGAGGGCAAAAGCACGGTATCTTCCTACCTGTGGAAGATGCTGGCTGAGGCCGGGTTTCCTACTGTGCTGGTAGACGCTGACCTGCGAAAATCCGTGATGAGGAAGCGCCTCCAGATCGAATACAAGGAGGATGTGCGAGGCCTGAATCATTACTTATCCGGCATGGCAGAATACGATGAAGTAGTCTATCAGACCAACGTAGCCAATGGATATCTGGTGCCGTGCACACAGCTTCTGGAAAGCCCGTCTGCCTTACTGGAGGACAGTCGTTTCCGGGATCTTCTGAATACCCTGGCAGAGAATTACCGTTTTGTCATAATTGATACACCACCTCTTGGCAGTGTATCTGACAGTGCACTGATCGCTTCCATGTGTGATGGAGCAGTACTTGTCATACGTGCCGGAGTTACCCCAAAGGGTATGATCAAGCAATCCTTATTTGAATTGGAGCAAGTCAACTGTAAACTGCTTGGAACCGTACTGAATCGTGCAGAAGTACATAGCCGTGCCTATGGCAAATATTACAGCAAGTATTATGGGAAATATGGAAAGAAATATGGATATGGTTATGGCTATGGAAAAGAAGAAAAACCGGATGCAGGCAAATAAGCTTTGCGACGCAGGAAGATAAGCGTGCATCCGATGATATATCATATGGATCCGGAAGCACAAAGCTATACCGGAATGGCGCACAGACGTCACTGAATCTTGGATAAATGGAAGGTGCGTGGAAGCTTCTGTTTATTGATACATGCAACAAAAGGAGTGAGAAACATGAAACTTTCTAAAAGAATCGCCCTTATTTTTGCTTCTTTATTGATGGTTCTTTGTGTATCAGTATCGGTATCCGCAAAAGAATCACCGACAAAACAATCCTTTAAGGCTTCTCTGAAGCAGTCTGCAGTGGTATATGATGGCAAGACTCATAAACCATCTGTAGTTGTAAAAGACCTTAATGGCAAAACGCTTAATAAGAAGTACTACACTGTACAAGCAAAGAAAGTGAAAAATGCCGGTACCTATACCGTTACTATAAAAGGTAAAGGAAAATATGCCGGATACGTTCAAAAGCTTACTTACAAGATCAAACTGAAGAAACAGAAAGTATCTGTATCCAAGTCGAATATTACAGTAAGGTACAACAGAAATAAAGCTACAAGCCAGGTGGTTAAAGTAACTAAGAAGACCGGAAGGGTTACGTACAAAACCAACAGCTCCAGGATCAAAGTCAACAAATATGGCAAGATCACTGTGGCTAAGGGCACCAGAAAAGGTGTTTATCGTATAACAGTTACTGTTAGAGCAAAGAATTACAGGACAGTAAAGAAATCTATTAGAGTTACTGTAAAATAAGCCGGCTATTTGGCAAAAAAGCTTTAGCAAGTTCCCCAACCACGCAGGGGAACGCTGGCTTATTATAGCAGTACCCTCAGAATTACAGAGGTAATCTCAGACCATTATGTTACCACCAATATACGTTTTGAAAAATAGAAGGAAAAAGAAAAATACATGTATAGAAAAGATTCTGAAGGATGGATAAAGCATCTGGACTTTATTATTTTAGATTTGATCTGTTTGCAGATAGCATTTATATTGGCGTATGCGTTTAGTGGATATGGGATCAATCCATATACAAATTTTAATTACAGAAATATGGCAGTATTTATCGAAATGGCAGATCTGCTGGTAATGTTTGAAGCAAATACAATGAAAAATGTTCTGAAACAAGATTTTTACAGGGGATTTGTTTTAACGGCGCGCCAAGGGGTGACGATCGGGGCACTTTCTTTAGTATATCTGTTCATGTTACAGCGGAGCCATTTTTATTCCAGACTTGCGTTAGTGCTGACTATCATAATATACATATTGCTTACGTACCTGATAAGAGTGCTCTGGAAACGCCATCTACGTAAAAAAATGAAAGAGGATGGGGATTGCTCTTTATTGCTGGTGGTTTCTGAAGATGTGGCTAATACAGTAGTAGAGAACATGATAACACATAATTATGGCAGATATAAGATCGCCGGTATCGCTGTCATTGATAAGGAGATGACAGGTCAACATATAGGCGGTGTGGAAGTGGTTACGGACATGGCGAATGCTGCCGAATTTGTATGTAAGCAATGGATCGATGAAGTACTGATTGCAACCTCCGGCACGGTGCCTTATCCCAAAGAGCTGATCCGGCAATTCACAGAAACAGGTGTGACTGTACATCTGAACCTGGTAAAGGTACAGAGCGTACCAGGCAAGAAACAGTTCGTGGAAAGGATCGGAGATTATACAGTCTTAACCACCAGTATTAATTATGCATCTACCCAGGAGCTTATGCTGAAACGTCTGATGGATATTGTAGGTGGCTTGGTTGGATGTCTGGTTACAGGGATCTTATTTATATTCCTTGCACCTGCCATCTATATAGCATCCCCCGGCCCCATTTTCTTTGCCCAAGAGCGTGTAGGAAAGAATGGAAAACGTTTCAAGATGTACAAATTCCGCAGTATGTACATGGATGCGGAAGAACATAAAGCGGAACTGATGAAAGATAATAAACTAGGTGATGGAAAGATGTTTAAACTGGATTTCGATCCACGGGTCATTGGAAATAAGATCTTGCCCGATGGAACTCATAAGACAGGCATCGGAGAATTCATCCGGAAAACAAGCATTGATGAGTTTCCGCAGTTTTTCAATGTATTAAAAGGAGATATGTCTATTGTGGGGACACGTCCGCCACTTATTTCCGAGACAAACTTATATGAGCTTCACCATCGTGCAAGACTGGCCATTAAGCCAGGGATAACCGGCATGTGGCAGGTGAAAGGACGCAGCACGATTACCGATTTTGAAGAGGTTGTAAGGCTTGATAAAGAATATATTGAGAACTGGAACTTTGGAATGGATATCAAGATCTTACTTGAAACATTGTTAGTGGTTTTTGATAAAAAGGGAGCTGTCTAAGCTTCAGCCATTTTAAATGGACTGTATTATGGAGAAAAGCAATGGAAAAGAACTTAAGATTGGCTGTATTTGGCCACAAACGGTGGTCCAGAGAGGGCGGTATCGAGATCGTGGTAAAAGAGCTATGTACCCGGATGGCTCGCATGGGATGTCAGGTAACATGCTACAACAGGTCAGGGCATCACGTCAGTGGGGCAGAATATGACAATACGGATCAAAGGGAATATCAGGGGATCTGCCAGAAATATGTTCCTACGATCGAACAGAAAGGGCTTGCGGCCGTAAGTTCTTCTTTCTTTGCTGCTCTATTTTGTGCACTGGGAAAATATGATGTGGTGCATATCCATGCTGAGGGGCCGGCCTTTTTCGCATGGCTGCCCAAGTTGTTTGGCAAAAGAGTCATAGTTACCATTCACGGGATCGACTGGCAGCGTGAGAAATGGAAGTCTGGTTTTGGATCCAGATTCATCCGGCAGGGTGAAAGAAATGCGGTAAAATATGCAGATGAAATAATTGTCCTGAGCAAAAGTGTTCAGGATTATTTCAGTGATACATATGGCAGAACCACTCGATTCATACCTAACGGTGTGAATCCTCCGGAACTGAAAGCAGCGGAGCATATTACAGCCAAATATGGACTGACAAAGGATTCTTACATCTTATTCCTGGGTCGCCTGGTACCGGAAAAAGGAATCCGATATCTGATCGAAGCATTCAAGCATGTTCACACAGATAAAAAACTGGTGATTGCCGGTGGCTCCAGTGATACGGATTCTTTCATGAAGGAGATGGAAGATCTTGCCAAAGAAGATGGAAGAATCCTTTTTACCGGATTTGTGCAGGGCCAGATGCTGGAAGAATTATATAGTAATGCCTACATTTACACATTGCCTTCAGATCTGGAAGGCATGCCCCTGAGCCTGCTGGAAGCAATGAGCTATGGGAATTGCTGTCTGGTTTCCGATATTCCGGAATGTGCAGAAGTAGTGGAAGATAAGGCACTGATCTTCAGGAAATCCGATGTGAATGCTCTCAGGGAAAAGCTGCAAGATGCCTGCGATCATCCTGAAAAGATCAAGAAGTATAAAGAACAGGCAGCAGACTTTATCTGTGGGAAATACAACTGGGATGATGTTGCAGAAGAAACGATGAAGCTATACAGGAGAACATGATGAGAAGTTTGATGATAAATAAATTTTTATATCCCAATGGCGGCAGCGAGACGTACATATTCAAATTGGGTGAGGCGCTAGAGCAGCACGGACATCAGGTTCAGTACTTCGGTATGGAACATGAAGGCCGCTGCGTGGGCAACCGGGTCAATGCTTATACATCTGATATGGACTTCCACGGCGGCAGCAAACTGAGCAAGCTGACTTACCCCATCAAGACCATCTACAGCAAGGAAGCGCGGGTGCAGCTGCGGAAAGTGCTGGACGACTTTAAGCCGGATGTCTGTCACCTGAACAATTTTAACTACCAGCTGACACCTTCCATCATTCTGGAAATCGTGAAGTGGCGCAAGGAGACCGGAAGAGATTGTAAGATCATCTTCACGGCACATGACTACCAGCTGGTCTGCCCAAACCACATGCTGAACAATCCCAACACCCACCAGAACTGTGAGAAGTGCCTGGGCGGCCATTTCGTGAATTGCATGAAAGGCAAGTGCATCCACGGCTCCACGGCGAAATCTGCCATCGGCATGATGGAAGCAGAGTTCTGGAAGTGGAAGGGTACCTACAAGTACATTGATACCATGATCTGCTGCTCTGAGTTCATGAAGAGCAAGATGGACAGCAATCCTCTGTTTGCAACAAAAACCGTGGCAATGCACAACTTCATCGATAAGGTGGAGTGGAAGGAAACGGAAAAGAAGGACTACGTCCTTTACTTCGGCCGCTTCTCGGAGGAGAAGGGGATCGGCACGCTCATCAAGGTCTGTAAAGAACTGCCGGATGTACAGTTCATTTTCGCCGGTACTGGCCCGCTGGAAGAGACAGTAAATGGTATTAAGAACATCAAAAACGTCGGCTTCCAGAAAGGCGAGGCACTGGAGAAGCTGATCCGTGAGGCACGGTTCTCCATTTACCCTTCTGAGTGGTATGAGAACTGCCCGTTCTCCGTGATGGAATCCCAGATGTACGGCACGCCGGTGCTGGGAGCGAATATCGGTGGTATCCCGGAGCTGATTCAGGTTGGTAAGACCGGCGAGTTGTTTGAGAGTGGTAACGGGAAAGATTTGAAAGAAAAGATAGAAAAGCTCTGGGGTGATAAGAAGCTGTGTGCGGAGTACAGTGCGAACTGTAAGGACATCAGCTTCGATACCATTGATGAGTATTACGAGAAAATTATGAAAGTTTATAGATAAAAAGAGAGATAGAGGTATTAAAAATGTCTAACAATAGCGAAAAGAAACTGAATGGTACGGTCATCGTCACTTATCGCTGCAACGCTCGTTGCTCTATGTGCAACCGTTATAAGGCACCTTCCAAGCCGGAAGAAGAAATCAGCATTGAGACCATCAAGAAGTTGCCGAAGATGTACTTCACCAACATCACCGGCGGCGAGCCGTTCATCCGTACTGACCTGAAAGATATCGTGCGTGAGCTGTACAAGAAGTCTGACCGTATTGTTATTTCCACAAACGGTTTCTTCACTGACCGTATTGTTGATCTGTGCAAGGAATTCCCGCAGATCGGTATTCGTATCTCTATCGAGGGTCTGGAGCAGACCAACAACGAGATCCGTGGTCTGCAGAACGGCTATCAGCGTGGTTATGGCACGCTGAAGAAATTGCGAGAGATGGGCATGAAGGATGTTGGATTTGGCATGACCGTTCAGGACAAAAATGCTCCTGACCTGGTTCCTCTGTATAAGATCTCTGACGAGATGGGCATGGAGTTCGCAACTGCTTCTCTGCACAATAGCTTCTATTTCGTTGAGGCTAAGAACATCATCCACGACCGTCCGATGGTCGCAAAGAACTTTGAAAATCTGGTCAACGAACTGCTCCGCAGCAACAGCCCGAAAAAGTGGTTCCGTGCATATTTTAACCACGGTCTGATCAACTACATCTACGGCCAGAAGCGTCTGCTGCCTTGCGACATGAGCTTTGATACCTTCTTCATCGACCCGTATGGCGATGTTATGCCTTGCAATGGCACCAAGGATAAAGAGGTCATGGGTAACCTGAACAATCAGACTTGGGATGAGCTGTGGAACAGCCCTGAAGCAGAGAAAGTTCGTGCAAAGGTCCGCTGCTGCGACCGTGACTGCTGGATGATCGGTAGTGTAAGTCCGGCTATGCACAAGTATATCTGGAAGCCTGCTACTTGGGTTCTGGTACACAAGTTCAAGGCACTGTTCACCAAGCATCCGTACAGCATGTATGAGCTGAAGATTTGCCGTGATTACCGCGACGGCAAAGTTACTAAAGAGGATCTGGATAAGTGCAGCACCTGCGATATGAACTGCGTGATCAACAACGGTCTGAGTGAAGCTTCTAAGGAGCAGCTGAAGCATAAGACCGGCGAGGAAATCGTGGATGCTGATATTGCAGCACAGCAGATGGAGACGAAGTGATGAATATCCTGTATATAGCTTATTCATGTAACCCTTTTGCTGGAAGCGAAGATAAAATCGGTTGGTGTGTTCCTTATGAGAGTTCAAAAACAAATAAAGTTTATGTGATCACAAAAGAAGAGCAACGTGAACCAGTCGAAAAATATTTGCAGAGTCACCCACTTGGAAATATAAAGTTTTATTATGTTGACATCCCGAATTTTTACAAGAAAATCTTCAAGGGATTTATGTATTCTGGAAGACTTAATGTGTGGAATAGACGGGTACTTCCTCTTGCAAAGAAAATCTGTGCGGATCAGAAAATTGACGTTATTCATCAGATTACGCCGATTGAGTTCCGTGCAATTGGAGACTATGGAAAGATAGCAAATATTAAATTCGTCTGTGGGCCACTTGGTGGAGGAGAGTCTTTGCCTAATGGGTTAAAAGATTACGCAAAGGGACATGAAATCATTGAAGTCGTTCGCTCAGGGATAAATCGCTGGTATCGTTTTAAGCTGAGAATCACTGGTAAACTAAATCGCTGCGACTATATTATGTTTGCAAATAAAGAGACTCAAGAATTCCTTGTGGGGGGGGACAGAACTAAAATGTCCGTATGAATTAGTCTTTGATAACGGATTAAGACCGGACGAATTAGTGAACTGGACAGAAAAGGAAAAAATGAATGAAGAATTACAATGTAAGTGACGAGCCAGTGACTGAGGTTGCGGTAGATATAAATGATATTAAAGATACTTTCAAAGAAAAGGGCAGAAATGAAGAATGCGTTTTTCTGGTTGCCGGAAGAATGATATATCGAAAGGGTTTGGATTTCCTTTTTGATGCATTGATGAGAATTCCGCAGGAAACTAGATATCAGGTTAGGGTTATAGGCGATGGCCCGGAGCTTGAGCATCTACGTAAACGCTGTAAGGATGACCTGAACTTGTCTAAGCATGTGCACTGCATGGGTTCCATTCCCTATATGGAAATGGAAAAGGAATATGCAGGTGCGGATGTATTTATTATGCCGAGCATTCGAGAGACGACAGGCACGGTCTTACTGGAGGCAATGTCAAAAGGTATTCCGGTTATCACCATTAATAAGTTTGGTGGAGCAACTCTTTTTGATGAAAACACCGGTTGGCTTTATGAAGGAAATTCGAAAGAAGAATACATTGAGAACTTGAAAAAGGCAATTCTTGAATGTATTGCTAATCCTGATGAAGTAACAAGACGTGGAAAAAACGCACGAAAGAAAGCAGAAAAATACACTTGGCAGGAAAAAAACGAGAAGTATCAGGCAATATATGAGGAACTGCTGAAAAAGTAGGATGTGCAGCATAGAGGAGAGGTTACAATGGTTGGAGTATGCATAAAATATATGCATGAAAATTACGGAGGCATATTGCAAGCATATGCAACTGTTAGTTATTTGGAAAATCAGAATATTGAGTATGAGTTGATTCGATATACTAGAAAGAAGACTGTGACAGAAGCACTGAAAGATGTGCCGCGCCTTTTTAATGCAGTTTGGTTTAATAGCAGATATGAAGGAATTCAGAGAAAACTTAGTCTAAAAAAGCATCCTGAGTATGCAAAAAATAATGAAGTTCGTATGAAAGCCTTTGCCGGATTCAAAAAATGGGCTTTTAAGGATTTCTCCGATGAGTATATCGGCTATGCGGCATTACGCGAGGGTGGAAAGAAATATTCGGCGGTTATAACAGGTAGTGATCAACTTTGGAGTCCAGCAGGATTGCCGACGAATTATTACAATTTGATGTTTGTTCCGGACGACACGCTAAAAATTTCAATTGCTTCTAGTTTTGGAGTAAAGGAAATTCCGTGGTATCAAAAGAAAAGAACGATACAGTATTTGAACCGCATCGAATACATTAGTATGCGTGAAAATCGAGGAAGTGAGATTGTCAAGGAACTGACTGGTCGAGATGTTCCTACGATTTTAGATCCTATTTTCTTTTTGAGTAAAAATGAATGGCTGGAGAGAATTCCTAATAAGAGAGAAATCAATGAGCCATATATTTTTGCATACTTCCTTGGTGCTACACAGGAATATCGCAATGCAGTAAAGAAATTAGCTCATGACAAGGACATGAAAGTCGTTGCATTGCGACACATGGATCAGTATGTAGAAGAAGATGAAAATTTTGGAGACTTTGCTCCGTATGATGTGAGTCCAGCGAGATTTCTGAATCTTCTGCGAAACGCAGAGTATGTCTGCACAGATTCTTTCCACGGGACAGCATTTTCTATTCTTAATGAAAAGCAGTTTGTGGTATTTAATAGATATGCTGAAAATTCCAGTTTTTCAAAAAACTCTCGCATAGATACTCTGTGTGTGAATTTTGGTCTAGAAAGTCGGCGTTATAAAAATGGAATGGACTTATCCGGTGTTGTAAAAAATGATATTGATTATATAGTTGTAGGGGAAAAATATAAAAACCTTAAGCTGGTAACAGATGAATACCTCAACACTATTTTGCGTGAAATTAAAGAGCGTGCTTAAAAGGAGAAATTGTTTATGGTGATAAGCAGTAATAATAGATTTGAAAATTTAGATGGGCTAAAAGTTATTGCTGCTTTTGGTATCGTTGCTATGCACGTGTCATCTAATATGGGACATCCTCTTACATCAGAAATCGCTACCAATGTTATCGGTAGCATGACACATTTTGTAAAGTTATTTCTGATATTGAGTGGATTTGGAATGTGTTGCGGATATTATGAGAGATTCAAAAGTGGAAAAGTAAATTTGGAAAAGTTTTATATCCGTCGTTTTGCAAAAAATCTCCCATTTTTTGCATTGCTGGTATGCATTGACACATTGTTTAGTATAAAAACAGTTTTATGGAGAGATGTTTTTGCTTCACTTACAATGGCCTTTAATTTGATGCCTTCACATGATATGTCAGTGATCGGTGTTGGTTGGACACTTGGTGTGATTTTTGCTTTCTATTTTATGTTTCCGTTCTATGTTTTCTTGCTTTTCACAAAAAAGAGAGCATGGTTCACGGTGATTATTTGTTTCGTTTTAAATTGGTGCTGTTGTAATTACTACAAGTCTGTAGGTAAAACAGATGGTGCTAACTTTTTGTTTTTGTCGGTGTACTTCGTAATTGGGGGAGTTATATATCTATATAAAGATTATATCCAAGAAAAAGTAAGTAGAATCCCTACATTTGTGGTACTGCTGGCAACAGCTGTTATAACAATGACATGGTATTTGATTCCAGCAAATGAGTTCTCTCTTTTTTTACGGTGAAAACAAGCATCCTGTTTGCAATGTGGGTGATGTTTGCTATATCTCAGCCGATGAAATTGTTAGGAAACAGTGTTACAAAGACATTAAGTCAGGTGAGTTTGGAAGTATATCTTTCTCATATGATGATATTCCGTGTCGTTGAAAAATTGGGAATTGCAGATCGAATCAATAATAGAAATGTTG
Source organism: Blautia glucerasea (assembly GCF_013304385.1). Taxonomy (GTDB): domain Bacteria; phylum Bacillota; class Clostridia; order Lachnospirales; family Lachnospiraceae; genus Blautia_A; species Blautia_A ammoniilytica. The sequence goes on along the minus strand of NZ_JAAITU010000005.1, from coordinate 13,096 downwards.
CTTACGGTGTAGTGTTGCTTTTGACCATTGTATTAACAATTGTTTTTGCTTTAATTGCTAAGAGAGTGATTGATATTTATTTTAGAAGACTAAAGAAAGCGGAGAGATAAAAGAGTGATCGAGATTACAGATAAAGTAAAATGCTGTGGCTGTACGGCTTGCTTTAATATTTGCCCTAAAAAATGTATTTCAATGCAGCCGGATAAAGAGGGCTTTTTATATCCAATCGTTGATAAAAAGCAATGCGTAAACTGTGGTTTGTGCGAAAAAGTATGTCCGATCTTGAATTATAAGACGATTGAAAAAAAAATACCGGCAGCCTATGTGATTCGCACAAAAAATCAAAATGATCTTATGCAAAGTACATCAGGTGGCTTTTCTACGCCTCTTGCTCAATGGTTCTTTAGCAAAGGTGGCAGTGTTTGGACTGCAAGTTATGACGATAATTGGAATGTCGTTCATAGAGAATTTACTAAGGATGATGTGGAATTTTCAAAAACGAGAGGATCAAAGTACGTCCAAAGTTATTTGGGAGATACATATACAAAAATTCAGGATGAATTAAAAAAAGGACGATGGGTTTGCTTTATTGGTACTACTTGTCAGGTCTATGGATTGAAGGAATTTCTGAAAAAAGACTATGAGAATTTAATAACAGTGGATTTGGTATGTCATGGAACACCATCACCTAAACTATGGGAGAAATATATAGATTTTCAAATCAAGAAGTATAATTCAAAGATAATGGAAATCAATTTTAGAAACAAGACATATGGCTATCATAGTGGCACAATGATGCTTAGATTTAAGAATGGGAAAAAATATACAGGCAGTGCGAGAGTTGACTATATGCTAAAAAGTTTCTTTTCGGAGATTGCATCCCGGCCGTCTTGCTATACTTGTAAATTTAAGCAGCTAAATCGAGTCAGTGATTATACAGTATTTGACTGTTGGCACATGGGAGAATTGTTAGGGAAAAAGGATGATGATAAAGGATATACGAATCTTTTGGTTCATACAGATAAGGGAAACAAACTCCTGAAAGAGATTGCCGCTGCGTATGAGATATTCCAAGTAGATGCAGAAAAGGCAGTAGCACTAGATGGAATAATGGTTCGCAATTCCGCAATTCCGCACAAGGATAGAGCAGCCTTCTACACGGATTTGGATGAACACGAAATGGATGAGCACATTCAGAAGTATATAAAAGTCACCTCTAAAGATAGACTGTTGGAATCCATAAAGGGAATTGCTTACAAGGGTGGATTGATGGCAACTTTAAGAAAAATAAAGGGGTGAAATGTGTATGTTACAAATAAGAAAACTTCGGCAGGTAGATTGTTTCTTTTTGTTTGTGATGATTGCATATGCATTTGATTTCGGAAATTTGAAATATGCAATGGCGTGGTGCTTTTCGGCAATTTATTTTTTAGGAAGCGGTCTATATGAAAAACGTAGATTAAGAGGAATAGGAAAAGAATATTTATTAGTCTTTGGCGGAATTACATTTTTGTTTGCGATAACAGCAATATTGCAAATGATAAATGGATTTAATTCATATGCAATTAATGAAGCAGTATACTACTATACTCCGCTGATTTTTATAATTGTATATTCGCAGATTTCTGAAGAACAAGATATAGAAACAATTTTAAACTACTTATTTGTACTGTATGTTATAGTTTTTTTAAAGAATTTTGCAGGGCAACTCACACTTGCAAATTTAAAAAGCATTTCTTTTGCAAATTCGTATAGCCCGTTTGAAAGTGAACTGGCATTTGTTTTTCTAATATTTGAATGCTTTTATCTTTATATGGGAAAAAGGAAAAATGCTATAATTTCTCTAATTCTTTGCATCTTAAGCTTTAAAAGAATAAGCATGCTGGCGGCCATAGTTTTTTTTATATTCTCAAAATGGATTGTTATAAAAAAAGCTGTGAATAAAAAAATTGTGATCGTAACAACTGTAGTTTTTGTTCTCCTTCCAGTACTGACGTGCTTAATGCTCAATGACACATTGGAAGCGTGGTTTTATCAAACTTTTCATGTTACTTTAAATGAGATTACTCTTACTAGATCCTCAAGGATAGAGGCGGTAATCAATTCTGGCCAAATCAAATATGGATTAGGATCTGTTACAACATATTTAACAAAATATTTAAATGCACTACACGGCTCAAATTTTTCTAATAGAAATTTGCATAATGATTTGGTTAAGATATATTTAGAATGTGGAATTCTTGGATCTATAGTATTTACATATATTTATATGAAAGCCGCTTCAGTTAGTAGAATGTTATTTGTGATGATGTGCTATATATTTTTTGAATGTTATTTCAATCACCTTTTTGGAGCTGGTAGCACAGATATTTGGATTCTAATATATCTAATAATGTCGATAGCAGGTATGACGACGAGAAATGCTGAAAGTGATGGAGGAGAAAATGGAGCGAATAACGGTCTTTACACCGACATATAACAGAAGAAAATCTTTACCTCGTGTATTTGAAAGCTTGAAGAGACAGACATTCCGGGATTTTATTTGGATAATTGTAGATGATGGGTCAACAGATGATACTAAAAGTCTTGTGGTAGAATTTGAAAAAGAAGCAGATTTCAAAATTATATATATTTACCAAGAAAATGCAGGAAAGCATTCGGCAATAAACAGGGCACTGCAGGAAACTACATCGGAGCTGTTTTTAATTGCAGATTCAGATGATTCTTTCAAGGCAAATGCACTAGAGGTTTTTATCAATACATGGGAATCAATACCTGAAGGGGAAAGGAATCAATATAAGGGCGTTATTGCAAAATGCTATAATGCTGAAGATGGAACACCGATTGGATCTTATCCGCAGCATATGTTTGACAGTAATGATCTGGATGCTTATTTTGTACAGAGGCTTTGCTTTGAAAAATGGAATATTGTTCGCACCGATGTAATGAAGGAACTTCCATTTCCAGAACCAAATGAAAAACTCAAATTCTACCCAGAATCGGTTGTCTGGTGGAGAATGGCACGAAAGTACAAGACTCGTTATATTGATGAGAACATAAGAGCCTATTATCACGATCAAGAAAATTCTGTGATTAAACAAAGTACGGGACGTGCAAGAGAAACAATCTATTTATGGCGTTTTTATATCAATGAGGCAATGGACTATTTTGGGAAATATCCCAAAGCGTTTGTCAAAGCATATATTGGATATAGCCGAGATAATATTAGAATTGGCCGGAAATATAAGGAAGCAATTTCTTCAATTGATGGAATATATAGAAAGGTGCTTGTCACTTGTGGATATCCGATTGGATATGTGTTGGCAGTTAAGAAAGGATTGAATAGATGAAATCAATAGCTTATTTGGTTCCGTATTTTGGAAAACTTTCGGCTGGGTTTAAGATGTGGCTGCTTTCATGTGCAGCAAATGAAACGATTGATTGGATTTTACTTACTGATGACAGGACAGAGTATAACTACCCTAATAATGTAAAAGTACATTACTGCACCTATGACAGTATAAAAGAAAGAATACAGAATAATTTTGATTTTCCTATAGTAATTAGTAAACCATGGAAATTGTGTGATTTTCGCCCTGCATATGGAGAAATATTTAGTGATGAATTAAAAACATATGACTACTGGGGCCATTGCGATATGGACCTGATTTTTGGAGATATAAGAGCGTTCATAACTGATGAGATACTTGAAAAATACGATAAAATTGGATTTCAGGGACATTCTGTGATTTACCGAAATACACCGGAGGTTAACCAACGATATCGAAATCAAGTGGAAAATGCTCCGAATTATAAGGATGTATTCACATCCGGTGATGGAAAATTTTTTGATGAGGTTGGTATTTGCGAAATATACGATGCACTGGAAATACCGTATTATAAAGAAACCAATTTTGCTCACCTGGATAGATTTACAACGAGCTTTTATTTGTTGTATTTGCCGGAGGAAGATGGATATAAGAATAACAGACAGGTATTTACTTGGGAAAATGGCAAGATTATTAGAAATTATTTAGACGGGACAAATGTGAAGAGAGAAGAATATATGTATATTCATCTTTTCTCGAGACCAATTTCTTTTAAAGCAAAAATATATTCAAAAGATAAAACGTATGCGATATATCCGGATGTTGTTAAAGAAATTGAAAAAGATAAACTGGATTATAAGTTTATAAAAAGACATGGCACATGTAGTACGTTACATTTCTATGCCAAAGTAGCTTGGTTCTATCGAAAGAAAATAACAGTCAGCAAATTGGCCTTTTACCTTAGAAAGAAAGCTAATCTGGCGGTAAAGAGAGGTTTCAATTAATGGCAAAAAAAAGGGATAAGAGTATTGCAATAAAGGTAGTTGAGTTGATTCTTGCTGCGTTCATAGCAAAAGGATTGGGCTTTGTTCGAGAAATGGTTTTGGCTAATTACTATGGGACTAGCTATGTATCGGATGTTTTTGTTGCAGTTCAAAATATCCCCGCAATTATATTTACAGTGTTTGGTACAGCGGTTACGACAGGTTTTATACCGCTGTACACTGAAATAAAAGTCAAGAAAAACAAAGAGCTGGCAGATAGATTCGCAAACAATGTGTTTAATATCTTTTGTTTGCTATCTGTTTTTTTGACGATTTTAGGGGTTCTTTTTTCAAAGCAGCTTGTGAAGTTATTTGCAGGCGGATTTCAGGGAGAGACTTTTATCCTATGCAATCAATTTGCAAAGATTATTATGCCTACATGTATTGCCATTATTTTGGTATATGTATATAATGCGTATTTGCAAATTGAGGGCTATTTCAATCAAAACTCTTTGATGAATGTTCCTTACAATTTGATTCAAATTGCTTTTATTGCAATCGGATTCTATGTAGGAAACGCATATATTCTTGCAGTTGGTCTATTTCTAGCATCCTTTGGACAATTTGTTTATTTAAGGGTACTTATAAAGAAAAAAACTGATTTCAGGCATCGACGTGTTTTAGATCTTCGAGATACGAATATCAGGCAAATGTTAATACTGGTGGGTCCAGTATTTATCAGCACGGGTGTAAATCAGCTTAACTCAATTGTGGATCGTTCAATGGCTTCTGGTTTGATGGAGGGAAGTGTCTCTGCACTGAACTATTCAAGCGAAGTTGCAAATATGGTTACGCAAGTCGTTATTTTAAGCTTGACAACGATCCTGTATCCTAAAATGACTGAGTTGTTCGCCAGAAATAACAAGGCAGAAGAAAATTCCTTTACCCTAACTTATATTAATGTGGTGTCATTATTAGTACTTCCATTAGCCGCGTTGATTTTTGTGTTTTCTAAAGAGATTGTACAAATTTTATTTGGACGTGGAGCATTCAATGAAAATACAGTCTTATTTGTAAGCCGTGCCTTAAAAATTTACGCATTAGGTATTGTGGGAGCGTCTTTTAGAGATGTCCTGAATAAAGTTTTCTATTCTATGAAGGACACAAAGACACCAATGATTAATGGAACGATTGCAGTTGCTGTAAATATTGGGTTGAACATCTTACTAGTAAAGAAATTTGAATATCTGGGGTTAGCTCTAGCAACATCCGTTTCAGCGACGGTCTGTACAATACTGCTTTTAATTCAGATGTGCAAAAAGATGGATGGATTTAAGTATAGAAAAGCAATTAGAACATTTATAAAGGCATTTTTGGCAATGACTTGTATGTGCGCAGGAATTGCGGGAATCATGCCATTTTTTGATTCGCTCAATGATCTTTGTAGGTGTTTTGTTGGCGGAATAATAGGTGTTGTTATTTATGTTTGTGCGCTGTTAGTATTTCGAGAACAGACGATAAGACAAGCAATAAATAAAGTTGAAAAGAAATTTAAAAGGGATTGACAAGATGTACAAAGGAGAGAATACTCTTGAGAGCAGAGCAGAGCAGAGCAGAGCAGAGCAGAGCAGAGCAGAGCAGAGCAGAGCAGAGCAGACTGGATTGATGTACTAAAAGGTATAGGAATCATTCTAGTGGTCATTGGTCATGTGAACACAAAAGGTTTTCTAGTTCAATGGCTTTATACATTCCATATGCCACTGTTTTTTGCATTATCAGGTTACATATTATACAAATTTGGAAAGAATATTCCATTTCGGAAATTTTTGCTGAAGCGAACTAAATCAATTCTTTGGCCGTTTATTCTGTTTAGATTATTACTGTTTATATACTGGATTGTAATTGAATCTCATTTTAGAGATTTTGATATGGGACCGATATGGTTTCTTATTATACTATATCTTGCGGAACTTGTGGCGTATCCGATTTTTTACAATAAAAAAAGTAATTCTTTTTGGATCGTTTTCGTATGTTGTTTTGTTTCTGTTTTATGGTTTGCTCTAAAGTTGGTGCTGCCAGCAAGCTTTTTGTCATCGTGGTTTTTGCGATTTTTAAATGGTTTAATGTGGTACATCTTCGGATATATATGCGGAATCGTTGAGCAAGATATAAGAATGATATCATTAGCATCTAAGCAGAAGATTTTTTTAACAAGCCTACTTTATTTGCTTTCTGTAGCAATAGGATATTTGAATCCAGGGGTGTCGATGTGGAGTAATTTATATGGAAAAAATTATTTATTATTTATGCTAGGCGGAATTATCGGCTCCATATGGCTAGGATTTGTATGTAAGTGGTTCGTTACACGGAATACATTTCTACAGTTTCTCGGTCAGAATACGATTACAATTTTAGCTGTACATGAGCCAATTAAAAGAATCGTATTAAAAATTGCTGAAATGGGAACGCAACGTGTAGGCATGAATGTTACTATTACGGAATTTCAGGAAAATACATTGTGCTCATTAGTGGTTGTTGCAGTGGTTTTTGCCATTAGTTTGATAATTGTGAATTTTCTAAGGAGAATCAAATCTAGCTTGCCTAGAAAAATTCGAGATAACCTAATGACATTTATTAGGTGAGATATTTACGTTTTACATATTGGAACATAAAGAAAAGAGGAAGAAATTATGAACACAACATTACTTATCATGGCAGCTGGTATCGGCAGCCGATTTGGAACGGGAATTAAGCAGTTGGAGCCGGTTGATGATGCTAACCATATCATTATGGACTATTCCATCCATGATGCAATCGAAGCAGGCTTCAACCATGTAGTATTTATTATCCGTAAGGATATCGAGAAGGAGTTCAAAGAAGTGATCGGCGATCGTATTGCTTCTATTTGCTCTTCTCATAATGTAACTGTGGACTATGCTTTCCAGGATATCAACGATATTCCGGGAACTCTGCCAGAAGGCCGCACAAAACCGTGGGGAACTGGTCAGGCTGTGCTTGCAGCGAAAAATGTGATTGATACCCCGTTTATTGTGATTAATGCAGATGATTACTATGGTAAGGAGGGCTTTAAGGCTGTTCATGAGTATCTGGTGAATGGCGGTAAGTCCTGTATGGCAGGTTTTGTTCTGAAAAATACGCTGTCCGATAATGGTGGTGTGACTCGTGGTATCTGCAAAATGGACGAGCAGAACAATCTGACTGAGGTTGTGGAAACCAAGAACATCGTAAAGACTGCAGATGGAGCAGAGGCAGACGGTGTAGCTGTTGATATGAATTCTCTGGTTTCCATGAATATGTGGGGCTTACCCCCCCTGATTTTCTGGACGTGCTGGAGGAGGGATTCAAAGAGTTCTTCGAGAAAGAAGTACCGGGTAATCCGTTGAAAGCGGAGTATCTGATTCCAGTCTTCATCGGTGAGTTGTTGGAACAGGGAAAGATGTCTGTAAAGGTTCTGAAGAGCAATGATACCTGGTATGGCATGACCTATCATGAGGATGTTGCAGCCGTAAAGGACAGCTTCAAGAAGATGCTGGAGAACGGCGTGTACAAGGCTGATTTGTTCAGTGACCTATAAACGATGATGAAAGAATCGATTGATTTACTGGGAAAGATCCTCACAAACATCCTGACTGCTCTCTATGAGCCGTTTGGATTCTCGCTTCTTCTTTCCTTCCTCGCAATGTTTTTCTATCTTTATGCTTATGAATCTATTGGAGCAGGAAAAGGCTGGAAGATTGCCATGATGACATGGTATCAGAAATTCAAGGAGAGTGTGTTCTTTCGGAAACTATTCTTCCTGACCTTTGTGACTTCACTTATTCTGTTCCGAACCCTGTTAAACCGTCAGCTGTGGATGAATCCTTTATCTGATGTTATGGGCGGCTGGGGCATCTGGGAGACAGTGAACGGCGAACAGAAGCTGACAACGGAGTGCATCGAGAACGTGATCATGATGATGCCGTTTTCAGCAGTAGTGATGTGGACATTCGAAGAAAAGATTGGAAACAGCTTGAAGAAAATCCTATGGCAAAGCGGGAAGATAGCGTTCATCTTCTCGATAAGCATTGAGATGTTGCAGTTATTGCTTCGCTTGGGAACATTCCAGCTATCAGATATCTTCTACAACACAGTAGGTGGAGCACTCGGCGGTTTGATGTACTATGCGGCAATGAAGGCAAGAAAGCGTCTGTAAAACAGGATGAAATTGCAATCCTCCCAGCGCTGCTCGAAATAATCACATACCTCTGCGCGGTGCACAGCAGGCAACGATCTAAGAATCAGGAATTACTGAACTCCAGGAGTTCACATGGTATTTTTGATGGTTGCTATATAGTTTGTAACGTAAATAAAAGAAATGGAGTGTGACACAAAATGAACTTATCTAAAATACACCATATCGCAATTATCGTATCTGACTACGAAGTAGCCAAGGAGTTCTACGTGAACAAGCTGGGCTTTGCGGTCATCAGGGAGAACTATCGCCTGGAGCGTAAGGATTGGAAGCTGGAGCTGCATGAGTAAAATGAAGAAAACGAGAAAACCCGGTGGCGGAAGGAAGCCAGCCAAGCCGGGATACAGTGCAGAAAAGAACCTCAAGGAGCAGTTGGACGCTGCGGTACACCTTTATAGAAATAATCTGACTTTGCAGGCCATTGCGGACGAGCTGTCACTCAACCCCATCAAGATCCGCAAGCTCCTCATCACTGCCGGGGTGTATGAATCTGAGGTGGCAGAGAAATTGAAAAGGATATTTGACGAATATAGAAAGACACAGGATTATAAAACTGCACTTCTCTCTACGGCAGCCGCCCTTCAGCTATCCAAAGCATCGGTCACCTCATATCTTCCTTATGAGAAAGGCGTGTACTTTCAGGCAGAGGAAAAGGAAAAGCTCAGTGTAGGCGCAGAGCGACAGCGGAGATACAGAGCTGTAAAGCTTTTGAGGAAGAATCCGTGCGAGGAAACACTCTGGAACTGTATCGTTGCGTTCCAGGGATATGAGTTCAAAACGATATCCGGGTTGCCATTTGCCTACCAGTTAAAAAAGGGCAGAGGAAATAAGTTTACCAAAGAGCTGTGGATAGACAGGAGAAAGAGTAGCAAGAGCCTTGCATGGAGTTCCGTGCTTCTTGCATATAAGAACATTGGATGTATTGGTCAGATCGTGGACAGACCCAAAGCACTGGGAGATATCCGAGGAATCTCCTATATCTATGGAATCTTCAATCGTTTTGGACTGATTAAGATGCCGGAAAAATAATGACTGATTTTACTTGCGTATTTAGCATGTATCTGGCTTCAGAAGCAGAAAATCTTTAACTGGAGGTATTATGTATGGGTGCTAAAACTGAGTTAGCGAGAAAGATACATGAAGACATTCAGTCCGAAATAATGAAGTATTATAATCGGGTTGGAATTACATATCGAGCAGATGAAAATGCCCAGGAAAAAACGATAATTGATTTTTTTTCTTATCTTTATAAAAGGATACCTGTGCTGAAAAGAAGAGTGGAATACTCTAACGAACTGCAAGCCAAAATTGACAGTGGAGAACTTTCGGAAAAAGAAGTAGAAGTCTTAAAGAAGTACAAGAATGCTTTTGAAGAAGGAATGGATATGAATGCCTTTTTATCCAATCAAACAAGTGCTCCTGGCAAAGTGGATTTTTTACGATATACCTGGCATTTATATCATTTGCACTTAAGTGAAAATCTTAATGTGAATAATAAAAACAATCGAAGCAATAAACAGTTGCTTTGTATCATAAATGATGATTGTACTTATTTTGTGGACATGATTTCGCATCCTGAAAAAGCAGAGAATTATTTTAAATTGCTCTATCTTAAGATCATTCAGAGAAATAACTGGATGGAGCATATTGGTTATCTGGAGATTCCTGGAATGGTGCCTGGATCACAGGCTTTCAAAGTTACAAGTGAAGAGGATATTTTTGAATTATACAGCAAAGGACCTATAAATATCCTTTTGGAAGTTGAGAACAAAGGATACATTTCATTGGACTCAATAACTTCAACCAGAAATCCGCAAAGATCAGCTGAGCAGATGAGGATAATAAATAGAAACATCAGAAAATTGAATAATCGGGCAGATGATTATAAAGGATTTACGTTTGAAACTGATAAAGCAGGATTACTGATGGGTATGGTAGAATTTGAGAATTCAAAACAAGAAGCATTGCGGATAGACATTTTGAAAGACATTGGGAGACATCCGGGTGAGTGACATACATTTACGTAATGTTTTATCAATTCGGGCTCATCAATGTGCCCAATGAAGTGAAGGAGAAGATGGGGCATCCGATAAACCGCAAAAAATAAGATGCGTCTGGTGGTAAGGATTATGTATAAAAATATGCAGGAATATGCACCATAATTAAGACACAAAATCCTGACTGGAAAGGACGGTAGCATTATAAGTACGTTAAAAGATATACTGGAGAACTATATATCAGAAACTTAGAGAGGTGTTTGTTTTCATGGTATCTTCAAAGATGTTGCGGAGATAATCGGACCCCTCCATCCAGAGTCCGGTGGAATAGTCAGATAGCATTTTGTATGCGGGAGAGGTTACAAAGCGAAAAAATACGTCGTTGAAGGAAACACTGGTATCATCACAGTAGTCTGTGAGCATAGTGCGCATAACGAGAACAGCGCACATTTCGCGTTGTGAATCATCGATGGCAACCCCGTTCATAAAACCACCTCCTAGTGTACTTATTTTTTATGCAGTCTTTTTTGATGTGCAGTAGTCATAAAGATTCAGCAGATAATCAGAGCCTTCTTTCCAAATCTCTGTGTCAAAATCAAAGAGGGCTTCATATGCACGAGAACTTGTGAAACGAAGAAGAGCTTCCTCGTAAGAAATCTTTTCTCGTGCAGCAAGAGTTTCTACAGCTTCGCGCATTGCAATTACTGCGCAGCATTCCTTTTGAGAATCTGTAGATTTATAGTTTATAGCATTATCACAATTTGATGTTGCCATAGCGGTCACTCCTTATAAATTCAAGATGCTCGACGGCATCCTGAGTTCTGAAACAAAATTGATCCTTGAGACGGCTTGGTAAAAGCTTTTCAATCGTTTCTTTGTCTGCTTTTGGAGTCCCAGGCTCACCAGCACCTTCACCGCTGATATAAATCTGAAGGGTACGGGCTGTCTGATCGTCGGCGATCTTTCCACCGATGATATCAATTACGCTGTATTTTTTCAGAAGTTGTGGAAAGAGGTCTTTTTTTCGATTGGCCGCCACAAAATGCAGCCATTCGATACTGGGTTCTTGAAAAAAGTAAGCGAGAATGTTTGGGTCATAGTGAAATTTGTAGACGGATATTTGTCCGTCGGCTGGATCGAAGTCTTTTGGAACAGCACCGATGTGTTTTGCCTTGCGAACAGAAAGCTGGACATAGTTATATGCTTGTTCATAAGATGAGGTTAAGTAGAAACCACGACCAAAATCGAGACCACCCATACAGCGGCTTAAGTCGATGTTAGGAATACTGACATAACTTCCGTGGTAGAGCAGCATTCCATCTTCAAGTCCTATCATACAGTAACACCTCGATTCTTGAGCAGGGTTTCAACATCATGCAAAGCGCATTCGTAGCTATTCAAATGAAGAATGTCGTAGCAATCAGCAATAAATCCGAGAATGTCGTATTTCTTAAACAGTTCTGCGCAGTCGCTGGGAGACATTTTCCATTTGGATTGAGCCATCCGAAAGACCCAGCACTGCATATCGGCAACGTCAATATTATATCCACTCATAGAGCATACCTCCTTTGAGTACAATTTCTCAATTTAAGTATAACTCTCTTTCTGCCACTTAGCAACGACAGAATTGTAAATTTCAAATTATTTTCTGCCTGTCTGTTTTATGCAGATGGGCTTCTTTTATACCCCAAATGAGGAGGTGGTCATCCGCATGGCATCCAGAATCCAGGGCATCACCGTTAAGATCGGCGGCGATACCATGAAGCTCTCCAAAGCACTGGAAGGCGTAAACAAAACAATCAAGGGAACGCAGTCCAGTCTTAAGGATGTCAACAAAACGATGCGGGGGTTCAGTTCTCTTGCAAAGGGCTCGGCTTCTCATCACCCATGTGGGAAGTGCCAGCGGTGTGTTCAGCAAGCTGGGTGTGGTTCTGGGTGGTCTGTCCGGACCGGTCGTAGCCGTGGTGTCGTTCTGGATACCTTACTGGGTCTGTTCATGTCTTTTCCAATGTGTTCTCCGGCAACTGGAGCGGCGCACGGGAAGCGGTAAAAGGAATCTTCTCCAGCATCTGGGAAGGTGTGAAGTCTGTATTCTCTACGACTCTTACCGCATTAAAGAGTGCACTGGATGCGTTCAAATATCTGTTTGAGACTATCTGGCAGGTGATCCAGATCCTGATCGGCGCAGCACTGACAGCTATTCAGACGAAGATCACTTCTATCTGGAATGCCATCGTCGCCTTTATCACGCCGATCTTGAATACACTGCAAACCACTTTCAGCACAGTATTGTTCTATCTTAAGATCATTCAGAGAAATAACTGGATGGAGCATATGGTTATCTGGAGATTCCTGGAATGGTGCCCGGATCACAGGCATTCTGCCCAATGAAGTGAAGGAGAAGATGGGTCATCCGATAAACCGCAAAAAATAAGATGCGTCTGGTGGTAAGGATTATGTATAAAAATATGCAGGAATATGCACCATAATTAAGACACAAAATCCTGACTGGAAAGGACGGTAGCATTATAAGTA
>NZ_JAAITU010000059.1 GCF_013304385.1 Blautia glucerasea | reverse complement strand
ATACCCCCATATAGGACTTTTATATTTCATTGTCCTATATGAGGGTAGCATATCACTATGCGTATTCCCCACGCATAGCCTTTTCGTTAATATCTTGTACCATTTGAACCTATTCCCTTCTGCATTCCATAAAAAGCTGAAAGGCACACTTGAATCCTTGCGTAAAACCAATTTCTTCTCCTATCTTAGCAATCGCAAACGCCAAATCAGCACCCTCACGTCCAGTTTTATCTTCAACCTGGATAAAAGCCTTGTTCTCTTCCAGAAGTTTTCTGACTTCTGACAGTAATTTTTCATCCTGCCAGCCGCTCCGTCCTAGTTCTTCCAGTTCCATGCTATATAATTTTCTTATCATACTGTCCATAATGTTCCGAACCTGCTCTGGTTCCATTTCTCCCTTCTATGAGCATATTTAATTTTTTACATCTTGTTGCAGATTTGAAGATATAAAAAAAGAGACCAGAATTCAAATTTCCAGCCTCTTCCATTTCTCTATAAGCAATAAAAAACTTTGTCAATACCGTCTCTAACTATTAATCTTTAACCCTTTAATCGTTCCAACAACATCTGATAATGTCTTTGTCCGATATGCCGTCCTGCACGCTGCAAACCATCAACACACTCTCTTACCTCATCAGCCGTTAATTCATGTTCCTCATATGCTGCTATAAGAATCCCTATGGTTCCCATAATTCTAAGTCCCATCTGTGCTGATACATTTCTTCCTTTGGCTTCATCCATCAGCAGTAAATCCGCTTTTAATTCATCCGTCAAAACAATTGCTTCACTCTCCCCCTGGTCAAGACCAGTTGCTCTTTTCAATATACTGACTGATTCAAGGTTATTGACCGGCTTTACTGCAATAAACTCCTTCTGTCTAATCAACTGAGCTTCCAGTTGAAAGCGTTCATCTACAGTTAATTCATTAAAAACTGCCTCTGGAATAAGAACTTCTCCAAATAGTTTTTCAAGCAAATCCAACTGATTGATTTTTAGAAGTGATATCAGCGGTGTGGTATCTGACACAACGATCATACCGCAGTCTCCTTCTTTTTAAGTTCTCTGAAAGTATTTAATTCATCATCCAGATCATCCATAGTCATATCAAAATAGGAGTATCCCAACTTATCATACAAATCTATCAGATCCGATTTTCTGATACCCAATATTTCTGCAGCCCGACCATGGGATATTGTCTGATTTAATATATAAGGATAGAGTAATAGTGCATTTCTGGTAAGCTCAGTTTCTGGTGTCATAGTTACCAGATATTTTGACATTCCTACCGGAACTTTAATAGTTACAGATTCTGTTGTTACCATAATATCACATCCCTTCTCTGTGCGTCATGTAATTATCCTTCAACAGTTTGCTCCTTTTTTATATTATAGCTAATATTCTCCTTTTCTACAACTGATACATTGAAAAATAAGTTTTTCCTCGCTCTCTTATTCCACTTTCATGTCCAAAATATGTCCAAGATGCCATCCCCAAATATGAATCCCAGTAAACTTCGACACCCGATTTTCCGCGTATTTACGCCATTTCGCGCCCTATCAAACCATGCCGTTTATAACCCCTTATTTAATTATTTATACTCCCCTCGAAACACCCGGTAGCTCCCCTACCGGGTGTTTCTCTTTGGATTTATACTCTCCCCGAAACATCCGGCAGCTCCCCTTTTCAAATCCCCTGTATCTCTACTTCTGCATTTTCTGTATCTGTATCCTGGGAAGAATGCTCCAGCCAGATCATATCCCCTTCTAAAAGATAAAATTTTCTCTCATTATCCTGTGCCAGCCCATACATCGCACTGTGTCCATTATGTTCTACACGAATATTCGCATACCCTTTTGTCACAGTGAAGATATAAGATCCTGCTTCCAGGTCTGTTCCCACCAGTAGTAGATCATCACCTGTCAAAGTAAGAACTGTGTCCGCTTCCTCCCAGGAATCTTCTGTCAGGTTGTCATACGTTTCCTGATAAGCAGAGTCTGTCCTGTCCTTCAATTCTTCGATTACTGCCGGTACAACACTGATCAAAATAATCAATGCCATAAACCATATGACACTTCCTCTTCTCCGTTTCCTTTCCCTATTGACAGTTCTGGCGGCTGGCTGTGCATTTCCTCTCACAGTCTGATGCGCACCTTGACTTCTCCCTGCCGCCCTGGTGCCTCTCCCTGTGGCTGGCTTTGACCTTTTCTGTCCATCCTGCGGATACTCCTGTATCTTCTTATCACCCAAAGGACGTTCCTCATCCTCCATCATAATCCTGGCTCTCCAAGAGGCATGCTTATAATGATCTCTTCGATTCTCATTCAGGTGATATAAAATCTCATCATTTCGATATGGCATGCCGCAAAGCTTGCACCTTCCATTGACAATCGGACCGCCGCATACCTGACATTCTTTTCTCATTGTAAAACTCCTTCCTGCCATCCTCATACTACAGCCATATTACATCTATTTTTCCTTCTAATATTAATATATTATCTATTTTATATAATTCTTTCAAGGTGTAAATTGCCATTTACATATTTTCCTGTTATAATTATACTGTTCTTTGCACAGATATCTTTTTATGACTGTAAAGATGATTTTAAATATATAACAAGGAGGTTCCTATGGAACAACTGATCATTCCCATGGGTTATCATGCAGACCTGAATCTCCACGATACCCAGGTAGCAATTAAAACTGTCAAAGATTTTTTCCAGCAGACACTGGCACAGAAGCTGAACCTTCTCCGTGTATCAGCCCCTGTTTTTGTTGATCCTTCATCCGGCCTTAATGACAATCTGAATGGCGTAGAACGCCCTGTAAGCTTTGATATCAAAGGCCAGGAGCAACCAGCTGAGATCGTCCATTCCCTTGCCAAATGGAAAAGATATGCCCTCAAAAAATACGGCTTTTCCCATGGGGAAGGTCTGTACACTGATATGGTAGCCATCCGCAGGGATGAGGATCTGGATAATATTCATTCTGTCTATGTAGATCAGTGGGACTGGGAGAAGATCATTTCCAAAGAAGAGCGCAACATGGAGACCTTGATTTCCACGGTTCGTACTATCTACAGCGTTCTTCGGAAAACAGAGAAATATATGGCTGTACAATATGACTACATAGAAGAGATCCTGCCCCGGGAGATTGCTTTTGTTTCCACACAGGAGCTGGTAGATATGTATCCGGAGCTCACCCCAAAGGAAAGAGAATACAAGATCGTCAAAGAAAAAGGTGCTGTTTTCCTGATGCAGGTAGGAAAGACCCTTACCAATGGAGAACGTCATGACGGCCGTGCCCCGGACTATGATGACTGGGAATTAAACGGCGATATCCTGGTATACTATCCTGTACTTGACATTGCCCTTGAGCTTTCTTCCATGGGTATCCGCGTGGATGAAGATACTCTGGATAAACAGCTGACAGAAGCAGGATGTGACGACCGGAGAGAGCTTCCCTTCCAGAAAGCGGTTCTGAATAAGGAGCTGCCTTATACCATCGGCGGTGGTATCGGACAGTCACGTATCTGTATGTTCTTCCTTCGCAAGGCACATATCGGGGAAGTCCATGTTTCTCTTTGGCCAGAGGAGATCCAGGAAAAAGCAGCACAGGGCGGCATACCGCTCTTATAAAAGAACAGGAACGAGGGATCCATTGTGAATATATTATTTTTTTTAACCCCCAAAAGCGAGGTAGCATATATTTTTGAAAATGAAACCCTGCGGCAGACTCTTGAAAAAATGGAACACAGAAAATTCTCCTGTATTCCCTTATTAAGTCCGGACGGCAAATACACCGGCACGATTTCAGAAGGAGATCTTCTCTGGGGCATGCAGCGTTTGGAGATCTCAGACCTGAAAGATGCAGAGAGTGTACCGATCATGGCCATTCCACGCCGTGCCAATTACAAGCCGGTACATATCAATTCTGATATGGAAGATCTGGTAGACCGTGCCATTAACCAGAATTATGTTCCGGTTGTAGATGATCAGGGCTTTTTTATCGGGATCATCACCCGTAAAGCCATCATTAAATATTGTTACTCTGAAATGCAAAAACGAGACTGTTGATCAGCCTCGTTTTTCTTTATACAAATTATGATTTCACAGATTGCTCCCTGCTTTTCGCTCCTGCAGTCCTTCCCAATATTCTTTTTTTCACAATACCTTGGAAAGGAATTCCTTAAGTCTTGGATTCTTGGGATTTTTAAAAAATTCTTCAGGGATATTTTCTTCCTGGATTTTCCCATCATCAATAAATACCACTCTTGTTGCCACTTCCCTTGCAAATCCCATCTCATGGGTGACAACTACCATAGTCATGCCACTTTCTGCCAGCTCTTTCATCAATTCCAGAACTTCTCCAACCATCTCCGGGTCAAGTGCTGACGTAGGCTCATCAAAAAGCATCACATCCGGATTCATTGCAAGGGAACGTGCAATGGCAATACGCTGCTTCTGTCCACCGGAAAGCATGTCCGGATAAGCATTGGCCTTGTCTGGAAGACCAACCCTTGCCAGCAGGTCATCAGCCTTTTTAGAAGCCTCTTCCTTTGTCATCAGCTTTAATGCAACCGGAGCAAGCATGATGTTTTCCTTTACTGTTTTGTGAGGAAACAGATTGAACTGCTGGAACACCATCCCGATTTTCTGTCTGTGACGGTTAATATCTACCTTAGGATCTGTAATATCTGTACCTTCAAACAGGATTTTACCTCCGGTAGGCTCTTCCAGAAGATTCAGAGAACGGAGAAATGTAGATTTACCGGAACCGGAAGGCCCGATGATCGCTACTACCTCTCCCTGACAAATATCTGTGCTGATCCCATTCAGGACCACATTGGCACCAAAAGCTTTTTGAAGCTCCTGTACCTGGATCAGGACTTTTGATTTATCCACGCTCATTCGTACGCAGCCTCCTCTCCAGTTTGTTCATAAAGTAAGTAAGAGTCATTACAAGTGCCAGATAAATGGCAGCTGCTGCAAACAGCGGCCAGGTAGGATCATAAGTACGGCTCTGGATCAGCATTGCGCCCTTTGTCAAATCCATCATACCGATGTAACCCACCACTGAAGTTTCCTTGATCAAAACGATAAATTCATTAACCAGTGCAGGCAGTATATTTTTAAAAGCCTGAGGGATGATGATCATGCGCATTGTCTGGGAGAAATTCAGTCCCAGGCTGCGTCCAGCCTCTGTCTGCCCCTGATCAATGGACATGATTCCTGAACGGACGATCTCTGCCACATAAGCGCCGGAATTAATACCAAAAGCAAGACCGCCCACAATGATCTTATTCACAGTTACTGAGCCAAAAATAACAAAGTTCATAATCAGCAGCTGGATCATGGTAGGCGTACCACGAATCACGGTAAGGTATACACGACAGATCCCATTCAAAAACCTGAATTTTCCATTCTTGTCATGTGCAGAACGGATGATTGCCACAATAAAGCCGATGATCACGCCAATGATCACTGCGAAAACTGTGATCTCCAGCGTTGTTTTTAATCCGTCCAGCAGCCACTGATATCTGTTTTCTTTAATAAAATTCAGATAAAATCCATGTTTAATATTTTCCCACATAATTCTTCCTGTTTTCCTTGAAAAGAGCTGTTGGCAATCCATATGTCAACAGCTCTGTAGTTTACGGTATAATTCTTATATTCTGTTACGTATTATTTATGCCTTTGGTGTCAAAGCACCAAAATCCTATTACACATTATTTCTTTACAATGATTACCTGGCTTGCATTTGCATAGGTATCTGTAAAGTCAACATTCTCTTTACGATCATCAGTAACAGTCATGCCTGCTGCGCCAAAATCTGCTTTTCCGGAATTCACAGCTGCAAGAATGGAATCAAACTCCATGTCCTCGATCTGAAGCTCGTAGCCAAGCTTATCGCAGATTGCCTGTGCAATATCAGCATCAATACCAACGATGTCGTCGCCATCATGATACTCATACGGCTCAAACTCTGCATTGGTAGCCATTACAAGTGTACCATTGGAACGATCCACATCCTCTGGGGACTCGTAAGGATGCTCACCGATCTCATCGCCAATGTAGTTCGCCATGATATCATCGATCACACCTTCATCTTTTAACTCTTTCAGGGCACCGTTCATCTTGTCCAGAAGGTCAGTATTTCCTTTCTTTACGCAGATCGCATACTCTTCTTCCACAAAAGGGTCGTCCAGGATTTTCAGATCATCATTGTTCTCAACAAACTTCTGTGCCGGCTGGGAATCAATGATCACGCAGTCAATCTGTCCTGCCTTTAATGCCTGAACAGCTTCACTTCCTTTGCTGTAACGCTCTACAGTAGAACCCTCACTCTCATATTCAGAAGCATCCAGATCTCCTGTTGTACCAAGCTGAACACCGATGGTAGCTCCCGGAAGATCATCCTTTGATTCTACAGCAGCAGATACGCTGGCTGCCATGGATACGGTCATTGCTGTACTCAGTGCCAGAGCAGCAAACTTTTTTGAATTTTTCATAACCTTTTCCTCCTCTTCAGGCATTGTATGCATAAAGCCTGTATATTCTTTCATTTTTATTTTATAATTCTACCATGAATTTCTTAAAATGCAAGAGTAGACTTGAATAAACATGCAGTTTTTTATAACAATTTTTATAGCAGTATTTCTTTTCGTTCACACTTTTATAACATTTTTCCTTTATTATGGATAGCATAACTTTCCAGACCAAATAACACCTATAAGGAGGCTTGATAATATGAAGTTTACAAAAATGCAGGGAATTGGCAATGATTATGTATATATTAATTGTTTTGAAGAAACGGTAAAGGATCCATCTGCAGTTGCCAGATTTGTCAGCGACCGACATTTCGGCATAGGTTCGGACGGTCTGATCCTGATCCGCCCATCCCAGGTGGCAGACTGTGAAATGGACATGTACAATCTGGACGGCTCACAAGGTGCCATGTGCGGCAACGGGATCCGTTGTGTTGCCAAATATGTATTCGATCATGGAATCGTAAATAAAACCAGCATCTCCATTGCTACGAAAAGCGGCATAAAATATGTGGATCTTACAGTCAAAGATGGCAAAGCCAGCCTGATCCGTGTAAATATGGGATCGCCCATCCTCCAGGCCACACAGATCCCTGTAGTTGCAGATACGGAGCAGGTGATCGATGCGCCTATCCAGGTAGATGGACAGGAATATCATTACACAGCTGTTTCCATGGGAAACCCTCATGCCATTGTATATGTAGAAGATACAGACAGCCTGGATCTTGCCAAGATCGGTCCATCCTTTGAAAACCATGTGAATTTCCCTGATCGGATAAACACAGAGTTTGTACAGGTACTGGATGAGCATACTGTAAAGATGCGCGTATGGGAGCGGGGTTCCGGCGAGACACTGGCCTGTGGTACAGGCGCCTGTGCAGTAGCCGTTGCTTCCATCTTAAACGGCCACGTTTCACCAGATACCCCGGTCACTGTGAAGCTGCTTGGCGGCGATCTTCAGATCTTCTGGAACAGAAGCGAAAACCTGGTTTATATGACAGGTCCTGCAGTAACTGTTTTTGATGGCCAGATCGATCTTTCCTTCCTTGGAGAATAAAATACCCCGGGATCATGGATCCCAGGGTGGTACATTAATAAAGCATATGAACATTTTACAGAAAAGCCATGATCCGTTCCACAATAAAAACTGCCCCACAGGCGATCAGTGCAACGGTGAGAAGGCTTTTCTCTTTATATGCAGCGATCAGTGCTGCACCAAACCCTGCCACTGCTGAGATCCTGCTGGCAGTAGCAGACAGGATGGCCGGAAATGTCATTGCAGCCAGGCATGCGTAAGGCACGTAATAAAGAAATGATTTGATATATGGATTTACAATTTCTTTTTTTGCCAGTGTAATGGGCAGAACTCTGATCAGATAGGTCACACCTGCCATTACCAGAATATATATGTATACATTATGACTCATGTACTTCATCCTCCTTCACCGGACACAAATAAGCAGCTCCGCCTGCTGTCACTAACGTGGTGATGATGATCACAAAACCGGATGAAACTTTATTTAATCCTGGTACAACTGCAAATAATGTGCTGACTGCCATAGCAGCCACAACCACCAAAAGCACTGCCTTGTTCTTCTTTGCCGGCGAAATGATCACTGCCAAAAACATTCCATAGATAGCCACCCCAAGTGCGCTCATGATAAAATCCGGGAGCAGGCTTCCTGATATGGCTCCCAGAAGCGTTCCAAGAGTCCAGCCCGGAATTGCCATGCACATGGCACCATAATTATAAAAAGCACTCACCTTTCCCTCCTGGCTGGCACTTACACCAAAGATCTCGTCTGTAATGCCAAATGCCACCAGATATCTGTGTGCCCATGGCTCATCTCTTCGCATTTTCTGTGACAGAGAAAAGGACATAAGACAATATCGCAGATTGATCACCAGCTGAGTCAATGCCATTTCCCAGTATGATCCGCCTGCCACAATAATATCCAGGCCTGCAAACTGGCCTGCTGATGTAAGATTGGTCAGGGAAATCAGTACAGCCTGCCATATGCTAAGGCCGGAAGACACTGACATCATTCCAAATGTAAATGAAACTGCCAAATACCCAAGACCAATGGGTATTCCGTCTTTGATTCCTTTTTTGAAGCTTTCATTCTTCATCGGATTGTTCCCCCCCCTGGTACCATATCATATCTTTGACACATAAGCCCGGTTAGGCAGATAATTTGGTCTGCCCTGACGTCCGCTTAAAGAATAAGGCATTGCAAAATATGTATCTACAGAGCTTGCCAGTGCCCAGTCCGGATCATACACCTTGCCATTCACCTCAGCCCATCCATGGCCTCCTGATGAAATAGCGTATACCTCTTTATATCCTACAGCACTTGCCATAAATGCAAAGGCAGCTCCATAAGAAAAGCAGTTGCCTTTTCCTCTAAAAAACATGTCTTCAGCAAAATCCATCTCCCAGCCATTTCTTGGAGAAAAGCCTCTCCAGCTGAAATATCCGAAATTCTTCTTTGCATATTCAAAACAGATCTTCAGCTTTTCTTTCTTTGGCATCAGAGGCTTTGTGATACGCTCCACTGTCTGATTGGCTGCAAGCAGGATACGAAGTCGTCTAAGGCTTGCACTGTCCTTTTTTGCTTTTCCTGTACGGTCGATGGTGATCCCGTTCACCTTTACAGATTTAACCATACTCCCATTAGAACCTCTGGCTATGTTGAAGTAATAATAATCATTGCCAATCTTCTGCCAGCCTACATGCTGTGCTCCTTTTTGGTCAAAATAAAAAGTCTTTTTACCGATCTTGGAAAGCCCGGTAAGCTTTTTACCCTTTTCGTTGTAATAATATATGTTCTGGTTCTGCTTTTTCCACTGCTTTTTGTATCTGGCTGCAGCCTGGGTAGGTACTGCCAAAAGCATTACAGCCAGAAGCATTACAGCACATAATAAAAATCTTTTTCCTGTTTTCTGTTTCATTTCCCTCTCCTTATCATCCAAATATTCTTTTTTCTTTCAGGCCAGCTGCCTCCGACAGATATTTTACAACATCTGCTGCCACACATACAACATCTTCTTCATGCATAAATTGAGTTATTTCAGAATCAAACAGCATATTTGCCTGTGGATCAAACTCTTCATCCCCATCCCAAAACAGGACAGCTATATTAAGAAAAGGAAAAACAGGCAGCACATACCCTGCATCTCCCTGGGGAAGCCTGGTACCGCCCAGAGCTTCACATGCCTTTTTCAGTTCTTCCACATGTCCTGAAAAAACAGTCTGAAGTGTCTGAATCACCGTCTCCCGATATGCCTTTTCAAAAGGATACACCCTCTTTACCTGCCTGAAAGGAACCAGTTCTCCTGAGGCACAGGGATTTTCCACAGCATAATAAAAAGTATTATAAATCACCATTTGGGTATTAAAACCAACCTCTCTGTCCGGTTCCTCCCTTCTTTGGATCTTTCCGTTTTTCCTGCCCACCCTGTATTCATGATTAAAATAGATAATATAAATATAATTGTCATCTGCGCAAAGCCTGAACTTATTTATTATTTTCTCCTGATCCATTTCCTTTAGAAACTTTTGTCTCCAGTTCTCTGTCACATCATCATAATTTGACATTTTCTTCCTCCCATTAGCTGATCTGCCAGCGGATATGACTGCCGTTTTCATCTTTTGTTACGATCAGCTGGTCTTCCATTTCCTGCTTCAGCTCTGTTACATGAGAAATAATCCCGATCAGCCTGGAACCAGATGCCATATCCTTCAGCACACGCACTGCCTGATCTCTGGAATGTTCATCAAGGGAACCAAAGCCTTCATCAATAAACATCATATCCAGATCCACAGATGCAGAAGAAGCCTGGATCTGATCCGCCATTCCAAGGGCCAGGGACAAAGCTGCCATAAAGGATTCTCCTCCGGAAAGGGTACGCACTTCCCGTACCTTCCCGGTAACTGCAGAATACACCATCAGGTCCAGCCCTCTGTTTTTCCCCTCACCTGCACGTTCCAGTTCGCACAAACGCAGCTGAAACTGTCCGGCAGACATTTCTTCAAATCTTTGATTGGCAGCATACAGGATCTGCTGCAGATAATATCTTTGTACGTAGGTTTCAATATCCATTCTGGCTCCAGATACTTTCCCTGCCAGCATATTGTACAGCTCTTCCAGCCTTCTGTGCTCCTCCATGATCCTTGCCCGCTCCTCCATCTTTGGAGATAAGGCATCCAGGCAGTCCCTATCTGCCTTATGGATTTCTTTAATCCTGGTCAGATGATCCTGCAGCTCTTCCAGCTCCTCCAGGGTTGTTTTCACTTCCTCTGAAAGTCTTTCCATGTCTGGTCTTTCTCTGCCATTTATGAATTCCACAGCCTGTTTTTGCCTGTTGGCTGCATCCAGCTTTCTTTCCTTATAAGCCTCCACCTGGTTCTGGAATTGCTCTAGCTGCTGATTGTCGTACAAAAGCAGTTCTTTCATCTGCTGCAGGGTCAGGCCTTTTTCCTGAAGCTTTTTCTCAAATATCTGTTTTCCCAAAGCAGTGTCTTTTTCCAGAACAGGCAGTTCTTCTTCACATTTCGCAAGAAGAGCCTCCATCTTTTCTACATTTGCTTTGATCTGATCCAGTTCTTCCCTTGTCTTTTTCCAGGTCTTCTCTGCATTTGTCTTTTTCTCTTTCATCTGAGCCAAAGCCTGTAATGCCTCTTCCTTTGAAGAATAGCCTTTGCTTTGCTCCAGCTGCTGTAAGGCAGCCTGTTTTCCCGCAAGAAAATTACTGCATTTTGTTACCAGCAAAAGAGCATCTTCACTGATCTTTTGCAGCTCCTCTTTCTGTTTTTCCCCATCCTTCAGGCTCTTCTGTATTCCTGCCAGTTCCTTTTCGGCCTGCTCCAGACGGAAATTTTCTTTCTCCACATCTGCATTCCATCGGATGGAAAAATCCTTCAGATAATTCAGCAGTTCCTTCCATCCGCCAGGAACTGGTATATTCTCCTCTTGTCCAAACTCCGCCTGTTTCATCTGCTGCCAAAGCCTGTCCGCTTCCTTTTTGAAATATCCCTGTTTTTCTTCAAGCAGCTTCTTTCCTGTGCCGGCCAGTCCAGCCTTTTTCTCCTGATCCTCCTGTAAAACCGTAAGCTCCTCTCCCAGCTTCTGAAGCCCTTCTCTTGTGAGGGTCTGATGTTCCAGCGGGATCTGGCAGGGGGATGGATGCTCCAAAGATCCACACACAGGACAGGGCTGTCCCGGACGAAGCTGTTCTTTTGCAAGAAAGCCTGCCTGTGCATCTAAAAATACAGTCCTTTTCACTGTGTACTCCTGGTTTTTCACATCATATAGATTCCTTGCTTTCTGATAATCCATCTGAGCTTTTTCTGCCTGCTTTTTCTGTTCCACAGTATCTTTAGCCAGCTGCCACAGCTGGGAGAGTTCCTTCTGGAACCGGAGCATATTCTCCTGTTTTGCCTGCCATAAAGCTCTTTGTCTGTCCGTAACCGACAGTCTTTCTCCCTGCTCTTTCCATAAACCAAGTCTGGTCTCCAGCTCTTTAAGACTGGTCTGGGCATTTTCAAGAGTCTGGCCTGCCAGTCTGGATTCCTGCTCTTTTTCTTTGATTTCCTTTTGAAGCGCAGCCATCTTCCGGAATATTTCCAGGGAAGCCTCCACCTGTTGGGAAACCTTTGCAAAAATCTCCTGTACTTTCTTTTGCTGCTCCCTTGCCTTCTCCTCACTTCCGGCAGCCTGCTCACAGGCCTTTTTCATCTCAGGCAATTCTTCCTGATAATGTTTGATAAGGGTTCTTGTATTTTCTACCTGCTTCTTCTGATCTTCATACCTTTGGTATGTCCCATGCAGCTCCTGTGCATCCCTGATCTGCCGGATCTGTATCGTAAGAAGCTGCATCCGCTCCTGATCCTCTTCACACTCTGCCAGTACTCTCCTTGCCTCATCAAGCTGTACAAACTGGTGGCACAGGGAATCTGCCAGATTTAGCTCATCCCTTTTTTTCAGATAAATACGGTTCTTTTCTTCCACCTGCTTTTCCAGACTCTCTTTTTCTTTTCTCAGTCTGCTGCACAATCCTTCCAGCTTTGCCAGCAGATTTTCCATGTCAACTACAGACAGCCGTTCAGACTCCAAGATCCGCTTCTTTAATAAACTGATCTCTTCTATATCCGGATCTGCTTCCGGAATCACCAGATGGGATGTTTCGGTCTGGCAGACCGTACGGATCCGTCCGATCTCAGACAGTTTTTCCCTTTTTCTTTTTCCCAGTTCTTCCACAATATCCTGAAAGATCTGCGTATGAAACAGCTTCCGGAAAATCTCTTTTTTGGTATCAGACTTCGCCCGCAGAAGCTCCATAAACTCTCCCTGTGCGATCATTGCCACCTGCATAAACTGGCTTTTAGTCAGTCCCAGAATTTCTACCAGTCTGGCATTCGCTTCCTTCTGAGGATATTCCCGCCCGTCTGGCATAAATAAAGATACTTTTTCCTTTTCCTCAATCTGCCCCTGTCCTCTTTTATTGGGTCTGAAATGACGAGGATTACGACGCACCACATATATTTCTCTTTCTCCGCCGTATCTGGCAGAAAATTCAAATTCCACATAAGGCTCAACGGAAGGATCTGCATACTGGCTTTGCAATTCTGTGCCGTTTTTCTTATTTACACCGGAACTTGCTTCTCCATAAAGTGCAAAAACAATGGCATCAAAAATCGTGGTTTTCCCGGCGCCTGTGTCTCCGGTGATCAGAAACAGATTCTGATCAGCCTTTGTAAAATCCAGTATCGTCCTGTCCCTGTAAGAACCAAAGGCCTGCATGGTCAGTTTTATAGGCCGCATATCAGTGTGCCTCCTTTACGCAGTTGATCACATCTTTCAGAAGCTCTCTTTCCTGCTCATCCATGTCCTTCAGAAAAGAACAGCACAGTTCAAAAGGATCTTTCTGAATCTCTCCATTTACTTCTCCGCTGTAATCTGCTGTACGCAGATTCTCACGTCGTATCTCAAGAAGTCCTGGAAAAGCACAGCGAAGCCTGTCCTGCATATCCATAATATCCAGATCTGCCTTATCGTTAAGGATCACTGTTACATAATCCTCACAGCTTTGATTTACCACTTCTTCCAATGTTCCCCGTATCACCCGTATCTGATGCAAGGGCTCAAGCGGAAGCACGCTCACACATACATCTCCTTTTGCGCCCATTTCTACCTGCAGGATCCCTTTTCGCTGGCCGGCCTCGCTGACAGATGTTGGAAAAGGAGTCCCACAGTATCGTATCACCTCACTGCCCACCTTCATTGGCTTATGGATATGGCCAAGGGCTGCATAATCAAACGGCTCAAGCACACTGCTTTGGACTTCGTCAATATTACCCACTGTACGGATTTCCGAATCCATTCTCGGAATATCTTCTGCCCTGGTGCCGGATGGCAGGTAAAACTGATGGCTGACGATCACGTTACGTTCTTCTTTCCTGATACTTTCCCTCTGGATCAACCTACGCACAGTCTCATCATAGGAAAGATTATTGCCATTTTCATCACTGCCAGTGATAGCCTTCACAGTGGATGGCTTTACAAAAGGAAGCAGGTAAAAATTCACTTTTCCCCAGGAATCATGAAGGCTTACTTTCTCTATATACTCCCCTTCTCTTTGCGGTGGCTGCCCGATCATGTACAGCTTCTGTCTTGCAAGTACAGACCGGAAGCAGTTCACTCTGGATGCACTGTCATGATTACCGCTGATCATCATAACTACAGTCTCCGGTGCTGCCTGTGCAAGCCCCTGGATAAAACGGTCAAACACTTCCACTGCCTCCGCAGATGGCACTGCCTTATCGTAGATATCCCCGGCGATCACAATCGCATCAGGTTTTTCCTTCTGTACGTATTCTGCAATTTTCCCGAAAATATATTCCTGATCCTGACGCAGATCCCGATTCTGCAGCTTCAAACCTATATGCAGATCTGATAAATGAAAAAACTTCATACACCCTGCCTCTTTCTGCTTTATATGTGCTTTTTATGTGCTTTTTATGTATTTTTTATCATACCATACTCCGCACGCAAAAAAAAGACAGGGCAGGTACATCTTTTATGCACTCTGCCCTGCTTATTACTGTTCACTTTGTTCGCAGTAACCCTTTCTTCTTATTCACAGCACTTAATCTTCTTATAGCTATCATCATCTCATAGCTATCCTTGTTTCTTATTCACATGATCTTCTTATAGCCACCCTTGTTTACACATTTCACCATCTGCTCCAGTTCCTCCATCTCCCAGCTGCAAGCCTGCCCAGGGTCTCCTTTGAACCACACGCAGGTTCCGCAGGAAGAGCTTAATGTCCTTGGCACCGGCATGATCCGGCTTTCAAATCCGGCCTCTTTACACTGCTTGTGGAATGCCATGGCTCCAAAATGGGAATAAAAAGTAGCTATATACGCTTCCTTCATTTTTTCAGTGTAAGGATATAATCCTCACCCTCTTCTTTGTAAGATACTTTATATCCCTGATGGGTTGCAAACCGTGTCACATTTTCCTTTGCCGTAGGATTATCCACCAGGATCTGGTACATGCTTTCTCCTGCTTCCAGTGCCTTTTTGGTCAGGATCACCGGTTCCGGGCAGGAAAGCCCTCTCGCATCAACAGTTCTCATTTCAGGCTGCTCCTTTCTTTCTTATGGAATTACAAGCTGCAATCACCAACAGTACTACAATTCCCACTAATACCGCTGCTTTGCCATTTGCTGTAGGGCCTTCTGCGGAAGATGCCAGGCCAAAATTATGTGCAATAGCAGCACCTGCTGCCAGCCCGATCACAGTAACTGCAGAATCTGTATTTCCTTCTCCTGCCAGTACCAGCTGACGCATAGGACACCCGCCAAGAAGGACACAGCCGAAACCTGCCAGTGCCATTCCCAATGCATTCCAAAGTCCGTCGGTATGTGCAATGGGCTGTCCTGCAAATCCAGGATTCCAGAATCCCAGGATTGCATTTCCAATAAATGCAGCTACAAGAATAGCCAGGAATCCACTAAGAAGCTTCCATTCTCCAAACAGCACTACATCACGGATACCGCCTACCATACAAAGTCTTGTTCTCTGTGCCAGTGCACCTACCACCAGTCCGGCCACAAGAGAGATCCCGATTGCAGCGTGCTTTGCCCCAGGGCCTCCATCCGTTTCTGTAAAATGGATAAATGCAGGTGCAGCTACCAGAAGTGCAAGGATCACCAGCTGCAGCACCGTAAAAATCGTTCCTTCTGTTTTTTGCATGGAATAAGAACGCTTCAGAGTATATCCTTTTTTCAGGAAAACAACACCCAGAAGGATTCCGCCTACAAATCCAAGGATTCCAAATAAAGCATTGAAATCTCCGCCTGCCAGACGCAGGATCATACGGAAAGGACATCCAAGGAACATCAGGCATCCGATCATAACAAACATAGCAATGACAAATCTTGTCACTGGTGCAGAGCCGCCTCTTGGCTTAAATTCCTTTGTAACCAAAGCCAGGATAAACGCCCCCAGTACAAGCCCTACGATCTCCGGACGTATGTACTGTACTGCTGCTGCTGAATGGAATCCCAGTGCTCCTGTGGTATCTCTGATAAAGCAGGCAATACAAAAGCCCATGTTTGCAGGATTACCAAAGAAAACCAGCCCTACAGCAATGGCTCCGATAATAAGTCCTGCCGCAATGATCAGGATGGTTTCTTTTTTTGTGGTTGAATCATTCATACTACTCTTTCCTCCCTACCTGAATATACAGAAATTTTATCATTAAGCCTATTTTTATTCCAATTAATTATTAAAGTGTTTTTTGCCGATTTATAGATTTTATCAATATATTGTGGTACACTAATTACAAGAATGATTCAGCAGGTAACTGTTACATCACTAAACAGTTATGTATCAACACCATATCTGCTAAGTATGTTTCCTATAACCTGCTGAGTAGTTGGTAAAATTAACAGAAAGTCAGGTTTCTATCATGACAGACAGAATTTATTTCGATCAGGCAAGTACCTCTTTTCCCAAAGCCCCTGGAGTTGCCAAGGCAATGTATGCCTATCTTACTAGCCTGGGAACGAATGTGAACAGAGGCTGCTATGAAGATGCTTATGCAGCAGAAGAAACAGTTTTTAATACCAGAAAGCTTCTGGCACAGCTTTTTCACTTTCCACTGACAAAAAATGTGATCTTAACAGGCAATATCACCCAAAGCCTGAACATGCTTTTAAAGGGACTGCTGCGGCCAGGTGATCATGTACTTGTATCTTCCATGGAGCATAATGCAGTGATGCGTCCACTTGTCCAGCTTTCCAGAGATGGCATTTCCTTTGACCGGATCCCCTGCCGCAGGGATGGCACCATGATCCTTGAACAGGCAGAAGCTATGATCAGGCCTTCCACAAAAGCTATCATTACTTTACATGCCTCTAATGTATGCGGCACCCACATGCCTCTGGCAGAGCTTGGTGATATCTGCCGCAGGCATCATCTATTCTTCCTGGCAGATACTGCCCAGACAGCAGGTATCTTTCCGCTGGATATGGAGCAATTACACATAGACGGTCTTGCTTTTACAGGACATAAAGGTCTTCGCGGTCCACAAGGTACCGGTGGTTTTCTTATATCCGGACAGCTGGCAGATCAGATGGAGCCTTTAATTTCCGGAGGCACAGGCAGTGTTTCCCATACAGAAGAGGTTCCTTCTTTTCTGCCGGACCGGTTCGAGCCGGGAACTCCTAATCTTCCCGGTATTTTCGGCCTGCACGCAGCACTTAAGGAGCTGACCCCTCTATCCATGGAGCAAATCCGTACAAAGGAGCTTTCTCTTACCGGATATTTTCTTGAAAAACTTATGGAACTGGATCCTTCTGAAAAGCATATCCGTATCATTGGAAGAAAGGATCTGTCCATGCGAAGTGCTGTGGTTTCCATCCAGACTTTGGATGAAGATATGGCTTCTGTGGCATGGCATCTTGATCATGACTATCATATCATGACAAGAGTGGGGCTTCACTGTGCACCAAACGCCCACAAAACACTGGGCACATACCCGGCCGGCACCATCCGCTTTTCCTTTGGTCCCCAAAACACAAATAATGAAATTGACTTCTGCATAAGGGCGCTGAAAGAGATCCTGGATCTTTAAGGCTTCCCGGAAAGGACACCTATGGAATTCAAACAACTGGAAGCCTTTGTGGCAGTAGTGGAATATAATAGCTTCTCGGAGGCTGCCAAACATCTTTATCTTACCCAGCCAACCATTAGTTCTCACATCCGTTCCCTGGAACAGGAGCTGAACTCCAAGCTGATCCTTCGGACTACCAAAAAGCTTACGGTTACAGCACGGGGGCAGCAGCTTTATGACTGTGCGGTAAATATACTAAATATGCGCAACACTTTGGTGGATGAATTTACTGGCAATGATAAAAAGATCATAGACCTTGGTGTTTCCACTATCCCCTCCTCCTACCTTCTGCCGGAGCTTCTGGGTGCTTTCAGCAGCCAGTCCCCTAACGTCTACTTTCATGCCTGTCAATCCCACAGCCAGGGAGTGATCATGCGGGTACTGGATGGCAGTATAGACCTGGGCCTTGTAGGCAGTAAAAGTGAGGACAAGGATTGTCAGTTTATTCCTTTTTGTTATGACAAACTGGTACTGGCCACCCCTGTAACCCCCTATTTTCTTAAAATGCAGGAACAGGGTGCACAGCTTGCCGATTTTCTGGACCAGCCCTTTATCATGCGGGAAAAAGGTTCCGGAACAAAAAAAGAGCTGGACCGTTACCTGGAGAGCCAGGGAATCAGCCAGTCTTCTCTGAATATTGTGGCACGGATGAATGATCTGGAAGCTGTGCGAAGATCCATTGTGCAGGGCATCGGGATTTCTGTTCTTTCCTACCGCTCTGCCAGGGATCTGGCAGATTCCAAACAGCTGCTGCTTTTTCCTTTGGATAAAGTATCATCTGTGCGTACCTTTTATATTGTATATAATAAAAACCGGATACTGAAAAGCCATGTAAAGCAGTTTATCCACTTTACAGAGGGCTTCTACCAGAATCCGGAAACACCTTAAAAATCACAAATTCAAGAATGCCTCGGCATTCTTGCTGCGAGGTGCGCAGGAGAAGTATGTCATGCAATTGCATGACATACTTCTCCTGCGCACC
>NZ_JAAITU010000058.1 GCF_013304385.1 Blautia glucerasea | reverse complement strand
CATTAAAGGCTTATAGCCATCCTACGAGCCACCCGTTTCACGGGTGGGGGCGACTGTATTATATTAATGTTTGTACTTTAAAGCTGTTCCAGACTCTGGACCGCATGAAGGGTGATCAGTTCCCCGTGCTCTTTCAGGTGTGCTTCTCCTGACATGGTGAATGCCTGGCCCTGCCCGTATTCGGAAAGAATGTTGCACACCTTATTGAATTCCTCAGGAGTGCAGTCAGACTGGTGGATTACCAGACGGTAAAATCCCTGTGCTGCATCTTTGTATAATGTATTCTCTCCTGTGAAATAGCCTCCCAGTCCGTGGGCTGCTTGAATCACTTCATCCAGGGTGCGGAAAGAGAAAAGACGGATAAGGTCAATATCGGCTTCATTCTCCTGTGGTGCCTTTTCTTGTGTGGGTGCTTCCTTCTTCTCTGATGGCTTGGTCTGGGACTGAATCTTAGCTTCACACAGCTTCTGGATCAGATCGATAATATTGTCTGCACCATCCAACTGAATGGTATCCTTACGGTCGCTGCCTTTGTAAGGAGAGAACTTGGAAAAACGTGTATCTAACTCCTCCGGATCCTCTACTTTGGTAATGATCAGGACAATGCTCTCTGTACTTACCGGAATAGCCTCGATCATCAGTGGAATATTATCAGCTTCAAATCCAAACTGCATCTGGGCCTGCTGCATCATATCACGAAACAGCTGCTTGGCTTTGTCTGTACCATAGGCCAGTTCGCTGATCTGGATATGGTGTGTCTCCAGATCTTCTTTTGTCAGGGTGCAGCGAATCTGATTGTCATTAATCTTTTCTATCTTCATATCATCACATCCTATTCTTAAGTGGGAATGATTCCTGCCTAAAGTTCACTATATTTTATATTATATAGCATAAAAGTGCAAGAGGGAAGCTGCTTCTATTTCTTTGTTTATAAAATATTTAGAAACAAAATGAAAAAAAATTACTAACTGGCAAAAAAGACTTGCATATGTAAATGGAAACTGTATAATAGAACTCAGGAAAGACGGCCGGACGATCCATACAGGTTCAGTTACTATGAAACAAGGTATCAGCTTAAAGTATTAACATTATTTCACTACTGTGGACTTTGCCGATTTTGTCATGCAGCGTTCTTGCTGTGGCAGGGTACATATTTCCCCATAAGATGAAATGATCTGCCGGAAGTGTCTTTTCAGAACCAGTTGGTGTTTTCTGAAATAATCAGGAAAGGAGGTTAAGGCACGGAGAAGGATATATCACGTAAAAGAAAGAAAAAAGCCCGTAAAAGTCTGGAAAATGAACTTCTGGAATACCAGAATCAGGGAATATACCTGTATCTGGAAGGAGAACCAAGTACGCCGAAATTCATTGCAAAAGCCTGTCAGATTGCAGAAGGCGGAGGTTATATGCGGGATTATACAGAAGATGAGCAGGGACGGATCGCCAGAGTGGACTTTGACTTTGTACTGGATGATCCTGACTTACAAAAGTAAATAGAATGCAGGGAAATCCCTTTGGCAGCAGGCTCCCCCTACTCAAAGCCGTGGTCCGAAGGGATTTCCTGCCGAAATGAAACGATCTGTGAAATAAAATAATATGTGGAATAAAACAATACGTAAAATAAAACAATACGTAAAATATAGTAATCTGTGAAATAAAAAGCTGGAAAAATGAACTTACTGTTAAATGCTATTAAAAAACAAATTTCTTAATGCAATTTATAATGGATATGATATAATGGGCGGTAGCAAACTCGAATTTGGAGAAAGGTTTTACTGAAAGGATAAAAGTATGGATAGAAAGAAAAAACCAGTAATACTGGTATGTGTACTGATTCTGGTGGTGGCCCTTGTAGGAGTGGCTGTTCACGTGATCATGAAGTATGTTCCTACCAGACAGAGAATGGATCTGAATGAATATTACGGACAAGTAGCTGACGGGCAGTGTGCCATTATTGTGGGTACAGAGCGTCTGGAGTCAAGAGGCCTTGTTTCCGATAATAAGACATATATTCCTATAGATGTTGTGGATTCATATATTAATCAGCGATACTACTGGGATTCTGAGGGACAGCAGGTACTGTATGCTACTCCCACCCAGCTGACCAGCCAGCCGGCACAGGTTGATTCGGGCAGTGAGGTATGGCTTAAAGATGGCGTTGTTTATTTAAGCGTTGATTATATTAAGCAGTATACAGATATTGACGCATACGTATATACAGATCCTGCCAGGATCACTATTCAGAAGCAGTTTTCAGGGATCCAGACTGTACAGGTACAGAAGGATACATATGTAAGGTATCAGGGTGGGATCAAGTCACCGGTTCTTACAAAGGTAAGTAAAGGGGATTCTCTGATTTTTATGCAGGAACTGGAGAACTGGACACAGGTTGCTACCTGGGACGGTTATATCGGATATATAGAGAAGAGCCGGATCAGTGTGCCAGAGGATACTACACTGGAGAGAGATTTCCAGGCAGAGCAGTATAATTACATTACCATGGATCAGAAGGTAAATATGGTATGGCATCAGGTGATGAGCCAGGAGGCTAACAGTACATTTGCAGAGGCTACCCAGAATATGACAGGTGTCAATGTGATCTCGCCTACCTGGTTTGCAGTGCAGGATAATGCAGGGAATATTTCTAATATAGCTACTGCAGATTATGTTGCACAGGCTCATGAGAAAGGACTGAAGATCTGGGGACTGGTTGATAATTTCAGTGAAAATGTGAATACTTCAGAGCTTCTGGCCAAGACAAGTGCAAGGCAGAATCTGATATCCCAGCTGGTAAATGCTGCTGTAGGCGCTGGGATCGATGGGATCAATGTGGATTTTGAATACCTGAAGGAAGATGTAGGGGTTCATTTCCTTGAATTTTTAAGAGAGCTTTCTATTGAGTGCCATAAGAACAATCTGGTGCTTTCTGTGGATAATCCACCGCCAGCAGAGTATACCAGCCATTATGACAGAGCAGAGCAGGGCAGAGTTGTGGATTATGTAGTGATCATGGGATATGACGAGCACTATGTAGGCTCTGAAGAAGCTGGTTCTGTTGCATCCCTTCCCTGGGTTGAGCAGGGGATCCAGGATACACTGGCAGAGGTTCCGGCAGAGCGTGTGATCAATGCTATGCCGTTCTACACAAGATTGTGGAAGACCGAGGCGGGTACATTGTCCAGTGAGGCAATTGGCATGGATGCGGCAGCAGAGGTGCTTACCACCAACAATGCAGAGACATATTGGGATAATACCACCAGCCAGCAGTATGGAGAATATGAGAAGGACAACTGCTCCTATAAGATCTGGGTAGAGAATGCAGATTCTATTGCTGCTAAGGTACAGCTTGCTGTGAAGTACAATCTGGCAGGTGTTTCTGCCTGGAAGCTGGGCTTTGAGAACAGCGGGATCTGGCAGGTGATTTCTGATAATCTGGCAGCCGCTCAGTAAGAAAGCAGGATTTTAACAGGACGATAATAAATGCATTCCTTTAGGCATATAAATAACAGGAATATGCCAAAGGGGTGCGTTCATGAAAAAATACAGAATGGAACTGATCATGGCCTGTCTGATGCTGGTAAGCTTTTACCTGCTGTCAAGACAGGCCGCTGTTGTATCTGTAAGCAGCAAGAAAGTGCCAAAAGGACAGGAGAAAGGTGTTATTGTAATCGATGCAGGACATGGAGGAGAGGATCCGGGGATGATCGGCATCAAGAATCTGGAAGAAAAAGGAATCAACCTGCAGATAGCAAAGAAGCTGTGCGCCCATCTGGAAAAAGAAGGATATACCGTGGTGATGACCAGAGAAAAGGATCAGGGGCTGTATGGAGAAAGCAGAAACAACCGGAAAGCCCAGGATATGCAGAAGAGAATTCGGATCATTAAGGAAACAACCCCCTTATTGACGGTAAGCATCCATCAGAACAGTTATCAGGATCCGGAGGTGAAAGGCCCTCAGGTTTTTTACTATCAGGACTCAACGGAAGGACAGAAGCTGGCACAGATCCTGCAGACAGAACTGAATCAGCAGCTGACTGTAGACAGACCAAGGGAAGCAAAGGGGAATAAGACCTATTATCTTTTAAAGCGAAGCGAAGGGGTCCTTACGATCATAGAGTGTGGATTTCTTACAAATCCGGAGGAGGCCACACTTCTTGTACAGGAAGAATATCAGGAAAAGCTGGCAGAAGCTATTGCTGACGGGATCATCCGATACCTGGAAGAGAGCCCTGCCAGGGGTGTACAAACTGAACAAAATAAGATATAATATGAGCCGTAAATGGACGAAAGAATGGAGTAAAATATGCTGGGAATTATATATCTTGTTTTATGTATATTGATAGGAAAAGAGATCACATCTGTGCTGCTGTCAGATGGCAAAGCAGATGGCACAGGGTTTAACAGGATCTGGATCACAGCACCTGCTTCCTTTGGGATTGGCACACTGTTCCTTACCTGGGCTGTTTACATTATTTCCTGGTTTGCAAGTGTGAAAGGCGGGATGGAGCATCCTCTTTTTCTGGGAAATCTTGTGGTGATGGCAGCTGCACTGCTTTTTCTTGTGTGGCTGTATGCCGTAAGGTTCCGCAGCCATCAGTCTTTATGGGCATTAAAGAAAGAGACAGCTGACAGCCAACGTCTGATCAGAGAGGCTGTCTTTTTCGGGATCTGCTTTTTGTTCCTCACCTGGATCATGTTTTATACCTTCCATTTGAGTGGAGGGTATCTGTATTCCGGATATACAGTTTATGGGGATTATGCACCCCATACGGCTATGATGCGTTCCTTTTCACTGGAGAATAATTTCCCTACCCAGTATCCTCACTTTGGAGGGGCAGACGTAAAATACCATTTTATGTTTCAGTTTTTGTCAGGAAATCTGGAATATCTTGGTCTTCCTATAGATATTGCATACAATAGCGTCAGTATTCTTTCCCTTCTTGGCTTTTTTATGATTCTTTACAGCCTTGCATTTCGGATTGCAGGGGGTATGGGAGCAGGGATATTGTCAGTAGTGTTTATGATATTCCGGAGTGGAACTGCATTTTTTGTATTTGCATGGGAACATATCCAGGCAGGAGATCTATGGGAGATTTTTAAAGCAAATACCTCTTTTATTGGTTATACCACTAATGAGAACTGGGGATTATGGAATTTTAACGTATATCTGAATCAGAGACATTTAGGTTTTGGCTTGCTTCTGGTGGCTTTGGCTTTGTGGGTATTTCTGGATTGGCTGGAGGCAGGGGCAGATCATCAGGAGAAAGGCTTTAAATGGCTGAAATGCAGGTTTACGACCAGGGAAGCATGGCTTCCCAAAGATCCGGAGCGGGCACTTTTAATGGGCCTTGTGCTTGGGCTGGCTTCTTTCTGGAATGGGGCAGCAGTGATCGGCGGTCTGCTGATATTGTGTGGCTTTGCCCTGTTTTCTGACGGAAAGCTTGATTATGCATTAACTGCAGGAGTGACGGTTCTTTTCACAATGATCCAGTCAAAGATTTTTGTAACCGGATCTGTGGTTTTGCCATCCTTCTATTTTGGATTCCTGGCAGATGATAAAACCCTGTGGGGAAGCCTGGTATATCTGTTTAAGATCACAGGCCCTGTATTTCTGGGGGGTATTTTGCTGCTGGTGTTTATGAAAAGAAGGCAGAGGGCAGCAGCAGTGGCTTTTCTCATGCCGGTTTTGTTTACTTTTACCATTTCACTGACTCCGGATATTAACGTAAACCATAAGTATGTGATGATCGCGTATGCATTTATGACTATTTTCTGGGGCTGGGCTGTATGCGGCCTTTGGAAAAAGAAAATTCCGGGGAAAATATGTGCCATTCTTTTGACAGTCAGTCTTACTCTTACTGGGATTTACGATTTTGTGGTGATCCTGAAGGATAATGATTCCATGCACCGGGTATCTGTGAATATGAACAGCACACTGACAAAATGGCTAAGTGAGAATCTGACCGATCAGGATCTGATCCTTACACCAGAGTATAGTATGAATGAGGTGACTATGTCCGGTGTGATGATGTATCTGGGATGGCCTTATTATGCCTGGTCAGCAGGATATGATACCAATTACAGGGCAGCGCAGGCTGTGCAGATCTATACTGCTCAGGATCAGGAGATTTTAGAGAAAACTGTGGCCGAAGAGAAGATTACATATATCCTGTATGAAGAAGGGATGGAATTTGAGCAGCAGGCATGTAGGGAAGATCTTATTGAAATGACGTATCCTCTGGTTTATACTTCAGATGACGGACGGATCAGGATCTATCAGACAACAGAGGAATATAAAGAAAAAGGGGCAGTATGATGGAAGCAGAAATCACAAATGCAACAAAAAAAGGAAAAACAGTGGGAAAGAAAAGAATCTTGCAGCTTCTGCTGGCAATTGCCCTGATCGGAGGCTCCGCATATCTTTTGAAAGGAGATGTGTGGACGTTCTGGACCTGGTGGCTTCTTGCCGGTGTGCTGGGACTTTGTGCCATGCCATTGACAGGAAGGCTTTTTCAGGGATTTGCTGATAAAGGCTGGATTTTTTCCAAAGCCCTTGCAATTGCAGTTACCGGATTTTTTACCTGGTTTCTGGTGTCTATTAAGCTTGCAGCATTTACCACACTTACCTGTGTGGCAGTAGTACTGATTTTTGTTGTGTGCTGTATCCTGCTTTTCCTGCATCAGAGCAGACAGGGGATCTGGTGTATGCCGGAAGGCCATGGAGATCTGGTCTTTTGGGAAGAAGTGATCTTTTTTGCAGTATTTCTTATGTGGACTTATTTTGCAGGTTTTCATCCACAGGCGTATGGAACAGAAAAGTTTATGGATTATGGTTTCATGGAAGCTATGATGCGAAGCACTACGTTGCCGGCTACCGATCTGTGGTATTCCCAGGGGAAGATCAATTACTATTATGGCGGCCAGTATTTTGCAGTCTTTCTTACAAAGCTGTCTGTTACCAAGGTGGCAAAGACCTATAACCTGATGCGTACTTTTGTAGCAGCATTTGCATTTGCAATTCCTTTTTCGCTGGTTTATCAGATGGTAAGAGACCGGATGGACGGACAGCTTACAGGGAAGAAGCGGTGTGTACCGCCAATGGCCGGGCTGACTGCAGGAATTTCCCTGTCTTTGGCAGGAAATGGACACTATATCGTATACCGGTGGGTACTTCCCTGGATCCAGAAGCTTCAGGGAGGGGAAAGTGACTCCGGTTACTGGTTCCCGGACGCTACCCGATACATCGGATATAATCCTTACAGGGAAGAGGATCGGACGATCCATGAGTTTCCAAGCTATTCCTTTGTACTTGGGGATCTTCATGCCCATGTGGTAAATATCCTGTTTGTACTTTTACTGATCGGTATCCTGTATGCATGGATGAAGAAAATGAAATCCCAAAGGCTGGATCAGGTGGATCTTCGTACATTTACTTTCTGGAAAAGAGAGATGCTATCCCCCTATCTGCTGCTTGCCGGTCTGCTTCTTGGAATGTATCAGTGGACGAATTTCTGGGATTTTGTTATTTATTTTGTAGTTACCGGCGGAGTGATGTTGTTTGGAAATATTGTGCGGCTGGGAGGCAAGACCTGGAAGATCCTTGCTGTTACCATTGTACAGGCTTTGGAGCTTTTGGCAGTTTCCTATCTGGTGATCATTCCCTTTACCATTCAGTTTGACAGTATGGTAGATGGTGTAGGGATAGCCAAATAT
Organism: Blautia glucerasea; assembly: GCF_013304385.1. GTDB lineage: Bacteria > Bacillota > Clostridia > Lachnospirales > Lachnospiraceae > Blautia_A > Blautia_A ammoniilytica. The sequence goes on along the minus strand of NZ_JAAITU010000058.1, from coordinate 11,514 downwards.
CACAGCTATTTTTATCAGCTCCTTGTTTTGTGGGGGATTCCTGTATTACTTGTTCTTGTATTTGTGATCTCACTTTTAAGAGAAAAGCTGAAGCAAGTGGAGCATAAAAGCCTGTATAGTCTGATGGCTGCCACAGATGTACCGGATCTGTTTGCCCTGATCACCGGATTATGTGCCATTGGACTGATCCTGATCCCGGAACTGGTATATGTAAGGGATATTTATGAGAATGGCAATGCAAGAGCCAATACCATGTTTAAGCTTACGTATCAGGCATATATTTTGTTTGCCCTGACTATGGGATACGGAATCTACCGATTGCTTATAGTCACCAGGAACAAGCTATCCAAAGTACTGGCAGGCATTGTGCTGTTCTTCCTTGTGTGGACCTTTGGATATCTGGGGAACAGTGTAAAGGCCTGGTTTGGAGATGTGTGGAAGGTCAGCGATTATCAGGGGCTGGATGCCACCACATTCTTGGAACAGCAGGTCCCTGAGGATGCGGCAGCCATTCGGTGGCTTAGGGCAAATATAACAGGTTCGCCGGTTGTACTGGAAGCACCGGGAGACAGCTACACCAAGTATGAACGTGTGTCTGCAGCTACAGGTCTTCCCACGGTGATCGGCTGGAGAGTCCATGAATGGCTGTGGAGAAGCAATGTAGCTGATGTGGACTTTAAAGCAGAGGACGTAAGGCGGATCTATACGTCTACAGACGAAGACCAGGTTAAACGTCTTTTGACCAATTATGATGTTTCCTATATTTTCGTTGGTTCCACAGAACGGGAAAAGTATGGAGACAGTTTAAATGAATCTTTGCTTCAAAGTCTTGGAACTGTGGTTTTCCAGGATGAGACCTATGACACATATATCATTAAGGTGGATGGGGTTAATTGAGAAAAGAAAAGCGGATTACAGAAGATATAGGGATATAGTAAAAATATTATCTGGCAAATTATAAATTAGTTAATTATTATTGCAGTATGCAGAAAAGATATGTTTATATATCAGGGCTTCGTTTTCGGATTTCTCCCGTGCGCTTATTATATCTGTCATTTGCCAAACTCGCACTTACGTGCTCAAACACGGCAAATAACAGATAAGCTAGCACGGGTCGAAATCTGCGAAAGCCTCGCATGATATATAACCAAGATCTTTTCTGCACTGCAACGGATTTTACTATGGTATGAATTTGCCAGTAACTATTTTACTGTATCCAATATCTTCCTGAATATGATAAAGAAAGCTGAGAGAATATGAGAGCAGAAGTAGTAGCAATGACAGGAGAGTGCCTGAATCATGAGGCTTTGAAAAGAGCAGGAGAGATCCTGAAAAATGGCGGATTGGTGGCATTTCCTACAGAAACAGTTTATGGGCTTGGAGGAGATGCATTGAATCCCCAGGCTTCCAAAAAGATCTATGCAGCAAAGGGGCGTCCTTCGGACAATCCCCTGATCGTTCATATTGCAGATATGGACAGCCTATACCGGATCGTAAAGACAGTACCGGAAAAGGCCAGGATATTGGCAGGGAAATACTGGCCAGGACCTTTGACTATGATTTTTCAGAAATCTGATATTGTGCCGATGGAGACTACAGGAGGACTGGATAGTGTTGCTGTGCGTTTTCCCAGCGATCCGGTAGCAGCAGCGCTGATCCGTGCTGCCGGTGGGTATGTGGCTGCACCAAGCGCCAATACATCAGGAAGACCAAGTCCGACTACTGCACAGCATGTGGAAGAAGATCTGGGAGATGCCATTGATATGATCATTGACGGCGGGGCTGTAGGGATCGGTCTTGAGTCAACGATTGTGGATTTTACAGAAGAGATCCCTGTGGTGCTGCGCCCGGGATATATTTCCCTGGAAATGCTTCAGGACACGCTGGGGGATGTACGGATGGATCAGGGGCTGATACGGTCAGATAGTTCAGTGCGTCCGAAAGCACCTGGAATGAAGTACCGTCACTACGCGCCAAAAGCGGATCTGGCAGTAGTAGAAGGACAGGCTGAGAAAGTGGTAGCCAGGATCAACGAAATGACAGAAGCAGATCTTGCAAATGGAAAAAGGGTGGGAATCATTGCTGCACAGGAATCCTGTTCCTTGTATCCAAAGGGAACGGTAAAGTGCATTGGTAGCCGTGAAAAAGAAGAAACCATTGCTCATAATCTTTATGAGATCCTCAGGGAGTTTGACCAGTGCCAGGTGGATCAGATCTATTCAGAGGCATTTTACACTCCTCAGATGGGGCAGGCTATCATGAACCGGCTTTTAAAGGCTGCAGGCCATAAAGTAATAAGCGTATAGCTATATAAAAAACAGTGCGTATTTTTTTGAAAAATAGCATACAGGAGGGTTTTACATGGGAAACAAAAATATGAAAAAGGAAGATTATCTTTCCTGGGATGAATATTTTATGGGAGTGGCCATACTGTCAGGCATGCGTTCCAAGGATCCCAACTCCCAGGTAGGATCATGTATCGTCAGCGAGGATAATAAGATCCTTTCCATGGGATATAATGGATTCCCAAAGGGCTGCTCAGATGATGAATTTCCCTGGGCCAGGGAAGGAGTGCCCTTAAATACCAAATACTTGTATGTGACCCACAGCGAGTTAAATGCAATCCTGAATTACCGTGGGGGAAGCCTGGAGGGAGCCAAATTATACGTTTCTCTTTTCCCGTGCAATGAATGTGCGAAAGCTATTATCCAGGCAGGCATCAAAACTGTAGTCTATGACAGTGACAAGTATGCAGATACTCCGGCGGTGATCGCATCCAAACGGATGATGGATGCAGCTGGTGTGCGTTATTATCAGTACAGCCGCACAGGCAGGAAGATTGAACTGGATGTGTAAGGACGCCTTTCACAGATTGGACATGATACAGTGTGTGCGATTATAAAGGCTACTGTTTTTACAATACAATAGGATAGATAATATGACTCCCTTTGTGGACAGCAGGCATTACAACTGTGATCCTGCCGTTCTGAAAGGGAGTTTTTTATGTAATTACAAAAATGCAGCATCAGCGATCTGGAAAGTGGATGTGCAGATGCAGGATATACAACTCCGGCAATCGCCCATCAGCTGTGGGAAGATGGAATTCAACCACTTTTTCCGTATACTCGTCCCAACACCAAGTCTGTCTACAGCCTGAAGAGGACTCGTCCGCTTGGTTCTTATGGGAAATTTGTTTGTTGTTCTGAATAATTTGATACAAATCTTGAAAAAAGATATTGTACTTTTTCTATTATGAAATAAACTGTAAGATAGTCATTTATGAAATAAGGTAACTATTCAGCAGACATACAAGCAAAAATGCCATCACCGAAGGTGATTTTAAATGCATGTTGGCTTGTAACTGTGAAGGTATTGAACAGTTACGAAATAAGGACGATTCATAAATCACAGGAGGAATAAAATATGAATTATATGCGGATCACGAAAGAAAATATTGACAAAGAGCATATTTGCTGTGCCATGTCAGGTAAGCAGAGCATTGCCAAGAAAGAATGGATGAAGCAGCGCTTTGAGGAAGGTCTTGTTTTCTACCGTAGTGAAGAGCGTGGCAAATGCTTTATCGAATATATACCGGCCGAAAACGCATGGATTCCCATTGAGGCGAATGGCTGGATTTACATCAACTGTCTGTGGGTATCCGGTGTTATGAAAGGGCACGGATATTCGAACGAACTTTTAAGTGAGTGCATTCGGGATGCCAGGGCACAGAGAAAAAATGGCGTTTGTATTCTGTGCGCTGAGGGTCGGAAACGTGAATTTCTTGCTGATCCGAAGTTTTTGAATTATAAGGGTTTCAAGACTGCAGATATATCCGATTGCGGGATCAGCCTGGTGTATTTGCCGCTTGTGCCGGAAGCGGAACTGCCGAAATTCAGGGAATGTGCCAGGTATCCAAAAGTGGCCGAAGAAGGATTTGTTCTTTATTATACCGATCAGTGTCCGTACACCTATTATTGGGTACCAAAGGTGCAGGAAGTGGCAAAGGAACATGGCATTCCGTTCAAAGCAATCCACATCACCGACAAAGAATCCGCACAGAACGTACCTGCACCGGTTACCACGTATGCTTTGTTCCGGGACGGTCGGTTTCTGACCCAGGGTATTCAGTCAGACAAAAAATTTCTGGCGCTTGCAGGAGTTCGGGACTGAGCGGCTGTATATTTCCTTATTTACGAGTTGATGACACCAGATGATATTCAAAGAGATATTATCGATAAAGCAGGAGCAGATATGAAAGTCTTCGAACATTTCAATTACTGTCTTGCGGCCAGGAAGAATTAAGGCATACTTGTACTATAATGTGTTGGCAGTTTTTTTAGAAGAGGAACTTTATTATGAATATAAAATATGCAACGAATGAAGATATTGCGGAAATTGCAGCAGTTGAGGCAGAATGCTTTCCGCCTGCGGAAGCAGCAACAGAAAAGGAATTTGTTGAAAGAGTTAAGTATTATGGAAATCACTTTTGGCTAATGTATGAAGCTGGAAAGCTGATTGCATTTGTGGATGGATTTGTAACAGATGAATCGGATTTAACAGATGAAATGTATAAGAATGCAGCTATACATGGCGAAAATGGTGCGTGGCAGATGATTTTCGGTGTAAATACTTTGCCCGATTATCGTAAACATGGATATGCCGGAAAATTGATATGTCGTGCTATTGACGAAGCAAGGCAGCAGGGACGTAAGGGACTTGTACTGACGTGTAAGGAAAAACTCGTTCCGTATTACGCAAAATTTGGTTTTTCTGATGAAGGTGTATCAGATAAATCCACGCACGGAAATGTCGTATGGCATCAGATGCGGCTGGCTTTTTGACAGGTAACACCAATAAAGATGGTTGACTTTATAATATATTCTTTTTATAATTATTTCATAGAAAGGGTGCAGCGTGGCACATAGACAGGAATGTCTGTGTGCTTTTTTTACTTTATTCTTGGGTTATGGAGGGAAAATATGGCAGCTTTTGAGAGAATCTGTTCGGGAATTCCGGATATGGATCAGGCACTGGATAATATCCGGCTGGGGGATAATGTGGTCTGGAGAGTTTCAAATCTCCAGGAATTCAGGTATTTCTGCGAACCTTATATAGAGCAGGCAATCAAGGACAATAGAAGAATTGTATATTTTCGATTTGCCAGTCATGAGCCGCTGGTAAAAGAATGTCCACAGGTAGAACGTATAGAAATTCCCTTATCACACAGGTTTGAGGATTTTACTGTGAAAATACATAAAATCATTGAAAAAGAAGGTTTTGATGTATTTTATGTATTTGACTGTCTTTCAGAACTTCAGACAGCCTGGGCAACAGACCTTATGATGGGAAACTTCTTTCGTGTTACGTGTCCGTTCCTTTTTACACTGGATACAGTTGCATTTTTTCCAATTATCAGGGGAAAACATTCTTTTCATGCAGTAAAGAAAATATTAAATACTACACAGTTGCTTCTGGATGTCTATTCTGACAGGAGAAACACATACGTCCGTCCTGCAAAAGTGTGGAACAGAGATTCGGAAACCATGTTTCGACCACATATTTATAACAGAGAAACAGGTGCATTCCGTCCGATCCTGGATGGAGTACAGTCCAGCCGTTTTTATCAGGTTCTTGACAAATTTCAGAGAACAGGTGAAGAGCAGTTTACAGATTCCTGGAATCGGTTTTTCAACACAGCAAAAATGTTATATGACAATCATATGAATACAGATGATGCCTGTAATACCATGTGTAATATTATGATGACCAGAGATGAAAAGATGCGTTTTATGGTGAAAAAGCACTTTACGCCACAGGATTATTTTAATGTTCGAAATCATATGATTGGAACAGGTATGATTGGTGGAAAAGCATGTGGAATGCTGCTTTCCAGAGCAATTGTCCGAAATCTGGCACCGGACATTGATGAGGTGCTTGAACCTCATGATTCCTTTTTTATCGGATCTGATGTTTATTATACTTACATTGTAGATAATGGATTCTGGGATATCCGTGTTCGTCAGAGAGAGGAAGAGGAATACTTTTCGCTGGCAGAAGAATTTGCACAGAAGCTAAAAAATGGTGTCTTTTCAGAAGAAATGCAAAATCAGTTTCTGCATATTCTGGAATACTATGGACAGGATCCTTTTATAGTACGCTCCAGCAGTATTCTCGAGGATGGTTTCGGCAATGCATTTGCAGGAAAATATGAGTCAGTTTTCTGCGCCAACAGGGGAACTCTGGAAGAGCGCCTTCTGGAGTTTGAAAACGCAATAAGGACTGTATATGCCAGTTCCATGAGTCTGTCGGCACTGGATTACAGAAAGCGGAGAGGACTTGACAAACGGGATGAACAGATGGCACTTCTTGTACAGCGCGTTTCTGGCTCTTACTATGGATCTTATTATATGCCATGTGCAGCGGGAGTTGGGTACTCTTACAGCCCTTATAAGTTTTTAAAGCAGATCGATCCAAAAGCAGGAATGCTGAGGCTGGTTATGGGTCTTGGAACAGCAGCAGTGGATCGCACGGAAGGTTCTTATCCCCGGCTTGTCAGTCTGGATATGCCACAGGCAACAAGCTGTACAACCATTGCAGAGAAACATCAGTTTTCGCAGCGAAAAGTAGAAGCAGTGGATACCTCAGGACACTGCGTGAGACAAATGTATCTGGATCAGATCGAAGGATTCCTTCCGGAATACCTTGCCAATATTCTTCTGGATCATGATTTTGACGCAGAAAGATCATTCAGGGAGAGGGGAATAGACAGATCCGTTTGTTTTATTGCGTGCAGTGGTATAGTAAAGAATCAGATTCTGATGAAGCAGATACAGGATATTATGCAGCTGCTCCAGAAAGAATATGAATATCCGGTTGATATCGAATTTACGGTGAACCTTTCAGAAACAGGAGAATATTCCATAAACCTGTTGCAGTGCCGGCCACTGAAGGTGTTTAAGGATATCGGAAAAGCACTGATTCCGGAGGATATTGCAGAAGAAAAAATAATTCTGGAGAATGTGCATTCTTCGATGGGACTGTCCAGAAATGTGAAAATCGATCACATTGTTCTGGTTGATCCGATTGCATACTATAATATGCCGTATGTCAGAAAGCCAAACGTGGCGAAACTGATCGGAACAATAAACTGGAAATACAAAGAAAAAAATAAGCATATGCTTCTTATGGTTCCGGGGCGTATAGGTACATCTTCTCCGGAACTTGGTGTTCCGACAACATTTGCAGATATCAGTGAATTTGAAGCAATCTGTGAGATAGAAGAGAAAAAGGCGGGATATAATCCGGAACTTTCGTATGGAAGCCATATTTTTCAGGATCTGGTAGAAGCAGAGATATTGTACACCGCAGTATTTGCCAATGAAAAAACGTTACGGTTTGCACCGGAAAAACTGGCAGAATATCCTGATATTGTAAGCCTGTTTACGGAGGATCCTGAGTTGAAGCAGGTTGTTCATGTGTATGATATGAGTAAAGTATCATGCGAACTGTGTAATGATCTGCAGAACGAAAGACTGGTACTTTATCAGCAGTAAAATAAAAAAGGAGCCATTGCTCCATAGATGATTACTCATCTATTTTGCAACAGCCCCCCTTAGCTGCCTAAAAGCAAAGACAGGCGGGGCTGTCAATAGCGGACGTAGCCCGTTCATTTTACTGTGGACTAATATGTGTTGCATTTTTTTGCTTTCTTAATTCTGTTCCCACTAACACAATAGATAGCACAAACGCTGAAAAATCAGCAACAGGCCCCGCAAGCAATACTCCCATAATTCCGAAACGAAGCGGGAGCAGCAGGGTAAACGGAATCAACAAAAAGGTCTGCCTTGTTAATGCCAACAGAGCACCTCTTAACGATTTTCCTATTGCGGTAAAAAAACTGGAAGAAAGCAACTGCACACCATTTACCAACACCATGAAAAGATAGGTACGCATGAACAAAACAGCAAATTCAAAATACAGCTCGTCCCCGTTTCCGAATAGCGAAATGATAGATTGCGGGAAAAATTGAAATGCGATGAAAGCAATAGTGGAAACAACAAGGTTCCATTTTACCGCAAGCAGGTAAGCCTCCCGTACACGATGGTATTGCCTTGCCCCATAGTTGAAGCCGATAATCGGCTGTGTTCCCTGCGAGATTCCTACAACAATCGCAAGGATTATGGCATTTGTTTTCATAACGATTCCGCAAGCAGCTAAGGGAATATCTGTTCCATATTTTGTTAATGCGCCGTAATAAGTCAACGAATTGTACTGAATGATTTGAATCACGGTAACTGCAATCTGGTTTGAGCTGCTGCTGATTCCCATGCTGCAAATTTTCATGCTTTCTTTGATGTCCAATAAAAACGACTCTTTTTCAAAATGGATTGTTTGGAAACGCCATAGATAACGGAGTGCGAGTATGAAGGAAAAAATTTGCCCAATAACTGTTGCCCAAGCTGCGCCGGCAATCCCCCAATCGCAAACAAAAATAAAAATGGGGTCAAGAATGGTATTGATAATAGCTCCCACAACCATGCAGACCATTGAATACTTTGGTTTTCCATCTGCTCGAATCAAATTGCTCATACCATTCGTTACAATGAGAAACGGCATTCCAATCAATGTTATGCTGGCATACTGCTTTGCATATGGAAATACATCTGTCGTTGCCCCAAATGCCTTTAGGAGCAAAGACAGAAAAGTTTCTCCAACCAGCAAATAAATAATTCCGAAAATTCCCATCAGAACAATACCATTTCCCGCTGCTTTGGCGGCAGCTTTCGGCTCTTTGCGTCCAAGACAGAGGGAAACACAGGAAGCACTGCCAATTCCGACCAGTAGTGCAATGGCAAGGCAGATGGTAGAAAACGGGTAGGCAACATTGGTTGCTGCATTTCCCAAATAACCGACCCCTTGACCAATAAAAATCTGATCCACAATATTGTAGATTGAGCCGACAAGAGACGCCACAATACTGGGAACAGCAAAATTTTTCAACAGCTTTGAAATTTTTTCATAGCCCAGAGGATTTTCAGTCATTGAACTCCTCCCCCCTTCTCTCTATATGGAGTTCCGATGTGATATTTCTGCCCGCCTGTATTAAGAAATCCATAAAAAGGTTCTGCTCGGATTCGCTCATACCCTGCAATAAAAGAGCTTCTGTCTTTTCACATATCATCTGTATCTCGTCAATAATAGACAATGCTCTTTCTGTAGGATACAATTTACATGTCCGCTTATCCTTATCATTGGGAGAACGTGTAATCATTCCCTGCTTTTCCAATGTCGCAACCGTCCGTACAATATTGCTTGGATGAACATAGAACATATTCAACAAAGAATCTTGTAGAATACCGGGCGAACGACAGATTTTGATTAAGAACATATATTGACTGTTGTTGATTCCATAGGCGGCAAGTTGCTTGTCCAAATAGATTTTGTAAAATCGGTCTGTTACGGAAAGCCATTTTAATAGTTGCATAGATATATACCTCCAATCAGAACGCATTATACATCAGTATGCGTGCGCACGCAAGTATTTTTTCTGCCAACAAATATTTCCCAATTAAGGTATTGAATCCTTATCGTGTTTTTGTAGATAGGTATGAGAGGTCTTTTGGTCTTTGTTTTCTTTGGTTCGGAATAGTGTGGTGCTGGCGGTCTATCTCTTGTTTTCGGTTGCTTGCTTCTTTACCGTAAATGAGCATTATGATAAGGGTTATAACATCGTAGCATACCAGCGAGGCGATGGGAAGGAAATGGCCGGAGCCTATACAGAAAGTAAAAGGCAGCAGCGGTTATTATCAGAAGCAGGATGCGGTACGACCGGATAAGGATTACAGCTATAAGATCCGTTTTACCAGCTCAGACGGGGGAAAGACCAGGGATCTGGTTTTTCTGGATATTCTGGAAAATGCGTGGAATGTGGACGGAAACCAAAGTGAAGGATGGCAGGGCTGCTTTAAAGGAGTGCAATATCGATTGCCTGCCAACCAGGGTATTGATGTAAAAATCCTGTATTCCACAGCACAGGGGCTGAATTAGTCCAAAGACAGGATATGGACCTGCGGAAACAGGTGAGCTTCAAATTCTGTTGCTTTTTGGGGCACTGCTGCTGATTGTTGCGCTAAGTGTTAAAAAGAAAAGAAGATAAGTGAAATCAAGAAACAGCTACTGTATACTTTCTTTATACAGAAAGATATATAGTAGCTGTTTTTATGTACAGGTGGATAGTTTTTTTTATTCTTATTCCTCTATGTTAAAGTGTATTTTCAGTGCAAAAAAGGGACTGTCAAACGACAGTCCCTAGAGCCTATACTACCATAAATTGAACGAGAAATCGGAATAGAGGGGAGTTGGCTGGCCGAAATAATAGTAGCGGTAGTCAGAACCTGGTGCTTTGTAATATTTTGGCTTCTTCGTTGTATGGTAGGTAACGTCGATTGAAACGGCGTTTTTCAGAGAAGCCTTCTGTCCGTTTTTGATCTTTTTAGTGAACGCCTTGTTGCCCTTTCTATAGGCAATTTCAATAAAATCTATTTTATAATTTTTAGCAGCAGCAACCTTTATCTGTGTTTTTCCGGAACGGGAAATCTTGGCACCATATTGCCAGTAACCGTTAATTTCAGAAGCGTAATCTTTTGAGCCAACTTTAAAGGATTTAAAAACTGCAGGGTGCTGTTTGAAGGTTACTTTACAGGACAGCTTATAGCTTTTCCCATTTTGATTAACTACAAAGCTGAAGGTGGATTTTTCTCCGACTTTAACCTTGTGGCCTTTTATGTGAAACTTCGTGCTTGTGCCAATCTGGATCGCATTTAATCCTTGACGTTTGTAAGCTGTGTAGTATGTGTTGGATGATTTTATGTTGGTAATGGTCGCTGTAGATGAAAGATTTTTGATGTAAATAAAACCGTATACAGATGTGTCATCGACACCCTTGAACGGAGCTGATCTCTCAAAATAAAGGGTCTGGGTCTTAGGGCAAACAGGTGCTTTGGCAGCTGCATTTGCCAGTAATGGAGTGATAGCGACTAACAACAGACATACAAAAAAGCCGCAAAGTGTCTTTTTCATTTTCTTCATTTCATTTTCCTCCTTTTTGGCGTTAATAATGGTGAATCTTTCTTCTCCTTTTTGATGGTTTTTAACCTGTGTTTGTATTATACCGCTCATATTCAGTATGGTCAATAGAGTATATCGATTAGGTACGGTATACGCAAATCTAAAAAACGATTGCATATCTTTTTTTTCTGTAGTATCATTCAATTAACAAACAGACATATTTAAATGGAATGCGGTTCATATCCGCAGCGGCGTCCTTGCCACCGTAAAGTCGGGTCTTTTTATATGTGTCTCATGGTGCATTTCTTATCTCAGGGGCGATATGAAATGCATAACCAAGAATAGCTTTTAACGCTATTCTTTCAGACTGTAGACAAACTTGGTGTTGGGTGTTATGCCCAGCACCATTTTTCTTTTAAAACTTTTTTTCTTTTTATTTTCTCCAAA
>NZ_JAAITU010000057.1 GCF_013304385.1 Blautia glucerasea | reverse complement strand
CAAGACAACCAACTAGCTTAGTTATCTCTCGTCATTACTGTTTTAAAGTTCATTCTTCCGAATGTGATTGTAAAAGAATTTTCGAGAATCGTATGTGTTTCACTGTTTAGTTATCAATGTTCGCTGTTTCTCACTGTCTTTCGACAGCTTATTTACTTTACCACATCTTCTTTTGTTTGTCAAGAACTTTTTTAAAGTTTTTCAAAGTTTTTTTGAAGATGAAGTTTTGTCATCCGTGTTGGCGACTTGACTACTTTATCATAGATAAATCAATTTGTCAACAGGTTTTTTATTTTATTTTTTACTTTAAAGTTGATTCAAAAGTAAAAAATAACGGAGAAGGAGGGATTTGAACCCTCGCGCCGCGTAAACGACCTATACCCTTAGCAGGGGCACCTCTTCGGCCTCTTGAGTACTTCTCCGGACTCCGAAATCATAATTTCTTATTCAATTGGAGTGCTGCTTTTTTCAAAGCGCATTAGTTATTATACTTAAGAACTTCTATATTGTCAATGGCTTTTTCTAATTAATTTTAATTATTTTCATATTTTTTAATCGTATCTGTAATACGGCTGCGCACTTCCTCTGCAATCTCCGTAGATTTCATATCTTTGTACTCTTCATATGGGATTGGCTCCAGAAAATGCACCTGCACAGTCAATGGTTTTGCCGATCCTGTATCGAAAGATTTATATGAATCAATCAATGCTACTGGCACAATAGGGCATTTTGCACGCATAGCAGCTTTAAAACTGCCTCCCTTAAACTCATGAGGATTGTTTTTGTCTTTATTTCTTGTTCCTTCTGCAAAGATCAGATAATTTCTTCCATTTTTAACTTCTTTTGTCACATTGATGATCACTTGCATAGACTGCTTAATATCTTCTCTGTCGATCATAAATGCCTTCATACATGTAAATACCTGCTTTAGAAAAGGTACCTGGAACACTTCTTTTTTGGCTACTACAGAAAAAGGCACGGGACAGCATTCCATAATTGCCAGTACATCATATAATCCCTGATGGTTGGGATAGAACATAAAACCATTTTCTTTCGGAATATTCTCAACTCCATAGCCCTGCACATTCAAATTACCACCTGTATTAGCCGCATGGTCTATCTTTTTCAGAAGCGCATATCTCTGTTCCTCGGTATACTTATCCACATGAGAAGCGTACCAGCACAACTTTATCCACAAATAAGGGATTCTGTACAGATTTTTCAATACCATTACGATTATTCTTTTCATTTGAACCTCTTTTCATTTTATACGAATCATTCTAAAATGGGCCGCCGCATGTTACCCTTTTGCGGCAGCCCTGATCTGCAGTTGCTTAAAGCTTCCCGGCAATGAGCTCCTCATATCCCGGATTCTTCATAATAAACGCATCATATTCCTTTGTATAATTCTTATAGGAATCAGTGGTCATAAATTTAGCATAATCTGTCGCCGCTTCCTTGCTCATATCTGCTGTGACCATGGACGGAGGAATCACATAATACTTCCGTCCATCTTTCTGAACCATATAGGTGCTGATACAGGGATATTCCTGTTTGTCCTTAAGAACCAGATTATAGATCACATACACATATACATAATCTTCTTTTTCCGCAAGCGTTTCACATTCTTTGATATTTACCTCGCTTGCTTCATGAACCTGAAAATACTTCAAGGTTGCAGTGATTTCCTTTTGAAGCACATCGTCCTCTTTGTCCTGCTGCACATAACAACTTTTCACTTTCTTTTCGCTGCCAGCCACATATTCTTTGATCAATGCCTCCACTACCCCTTCCGGTGACTTATGATTCACGCCACACCCGGTCATTGTCAGAATAAAAATCATTGCAATACATGCAGCCGTAAGATGCAATCCCTTTTTCATGACTATTCTAATTCCCCTTCAGTATCTGAATCCGGTTGTACCTCTTCGGAAATGATATCCTCTTCTGCACTTTCGCCCGGATCTTCTGCCTGTTTGTCTTCAGAAGCTTCTTCTTCCTTTTCCCGCACCTTTGCTACGCTTGCCACAGTAACGCCTTCCTTAAGATTGATCAGCTTCACCCCGGAAGTAATCCTTCCAAGAATCGAAATATCAGCGCACTGCAAACGGATGATCACCCCTTCTGTTGTAATCATCATGATCTCATTTTCTTCATTCACAGCTTTTGCTCCGATCACATTGCCGGTCTTTTCGGTGATCTTATAGCATTTCACACCTTTGCCGCCTCTGTTCTGGCAGCTGAATTCGGAAATAGAGGTACGTTTGCCCATACCATTTTCGGAAACAACCAGCAGATAATATCCCTGGGTATTCAGCTGCATGGAAACAACCTCGTCTCCATCGGCAAGGTTCATACCTCTGACGCCCATAGATACACGGCCTGTGCTCCTTACATCAGATTCTTTAAAACGGATACACATACCATCTTTTGTCACAAGGAAAATATTCTTCTTATTGTCTGTAGCTTTTACTTCGATCAGTTCATCATCATCTCTAAGTACAATGGCAGCAAGACCTGTCTTACGCACATTCACGTATTCAGTGATCGGTGTCTTCTTAACAAGACCCTTTCTGGTAGCCATCATCAGGTAATGACCTTCTTCAAACTTACTGATCGGTATTAGTGCCGTGATTCGTTCTCCAGGCATCAGCTGTAAAAGATTTACGATTGCTGTGCCTCTCGCTGTGCGGCTGGCCTCCGGTATTTCATAGGCTTTCAGTCTGTACACACGACCAGTATTGGTAAAGAACATCAGGTAATGATGGGTTGTGGTCATCAGAAGTTCTTCGATATAATCATCTTCCAATGTCTGCATGCCTTTAATGCCTCTGCCGCCTCTATTCTGGCTGCGGAAGTTATCTACGGTCATACGTTTAATATATCCAAGCTTTGTCATTGTGATCACTGTATTTTCTTTAGGAATCAGATCCTCTGTGGAAATATCATATACATCGTACCCAATAGCAGTCCTTCTCTCATCACCATATTTATCAGAAATCAGAAGGATTTCTTCACGTACAACACGGAGCAAAAGATTTCTGTCAGCAAGGATAGCCTGAAATCTTCGGATCTTTTCTTCCAGTTCCGCATACTCTGCCTCAAGTTTCTCTCTTTCCAAGCCTGTAAGAGCACGAAGACGCATATCAACAATAGCCTGAGCCTGCACATCGGTAAGTTCAAACCTGTCGATTAATTCCTGCTTTGCAATCTGAACGTTTCGTGCACCACGAATGATCCTGATCACTTCATCAATATTATCCAGGGCTTTTAAAAGACCTTCTAATATATGTGCACGTTCCTGTGCCTTATTCAAATCATATTTTGTCCTTCTGGTAACAACATCCTCCTGATGTGCCAGATAAGCCTCAAGAAGCTGTTTCAGATTCAGCACCTTAGGCTCAAGACTGCCACCTTTGGGCACTACGCAAAGCATGATCACGCCAAAAGTATCCTGCAGCTGTGTATGCTTATACAGCTGATTCAGCACAACATTGGCATTAGCATCTTTACGTAGATCAATACAGATCCTCATACCCTCCCGGCTGGAATGGTCATTCAAGTCTGTGATCCCATCAATCTTCTTATCTCTTACAAGCTCTGCGATCTTCTCCACCAGTCTTGCTTTATTTACCAGATACGGAAGCTCAGTAACAACGATCCTGGATTTGCCATTAGGCAGTGTCTCTATATTAGTCACTGCGCGAACACGGATCTTGCCGCGTCCTGTACGATATGCCTCCTCGATCCCTCTTTTGCCCAGAATGGTAGCTCCTGTAGGGAAATCCGGACCTTTTACGATCTCAAGAAGCTCTTCTATAGTCGTATCGCGCTGTTCTTCCACAATATTGTCAATAATTTTTACAACAGCACCAATAATCTCACGCAGATTATGAGGCGGAATATTGGTAGCCATACCAACTGCAATACCGGAAGTACCATTCACAAGAAGATTGGGAAATCTGGATGGAAGTACCACCGGCTCCCGCTCTGTCTCATCAAAGTTTGGCTGGAAATCAACGGTATCTTTATTAATGTCTGCAAGCATCTCCATGGAAATCTTGCTTAAACGAGCCTCTGTATATCGCATAGCCGCTGCACCGTCACCGTCCACAGAACCAAAATTACCATGGCCGTCTACAAGCGGATACCTGAAAGACCAGTCTTGGGCCATATTCACCAGTGCCCCATAAATAGAGCTGTCTCCATGGGGATGATATTTACCCATTGTATCACCAACGATACGTGCGCACTTACGATGCGGCTTATCCGGACCGTTGTTCAGTTCGATCATAGAATACAGTACGCGACGCTGTACTGGCTTCAATCCATCTCTTACATCCGGCAGTGCCCTTGAAGCAATAACACTCATAGCATACTCAATGTAAGATTCTTTCATAGTTTTTTCCAAATCCACTTCGTGGACTTTGTCAAAAATATTATCTTCCATAAATCATTTTCTCCCCTGCTGGAATCAGATATCCAGATTTTTTACAAACCTTGCATTCTCTTCGATAAATTCACGTCTTGGCTCTACCTTGTCACCCATCAAAGTGGTAAATACCAGATCAATCTCAGATGTGGCAGCCTCATCCATGGTCACTCGCAACAAGATCCTCTTCTCCGGATCCATGGTCGTCTCCCAAAGCTGTTCTGCATCCATCTCACCAAGACCTTTATATCTCTGGATCTTATTATTTCCATCACGGCCGATCTCTGTCAGAATATTGTTCAGCTCGTCATCATCATATGCATACCAGATCTTCTTATTTTTCTCGATTTTGTAAAGCGGCGGCTGAGCCAGGTAAACATAGCCCTGCTTGATCAGTTCCGGCATAAAGCGATACAGGAAAGTAAGGAGCAGTGTAGCAATATGTGCACCGTCCACATCCGCATCAGTCATAATGATGATCTTATGGTAACGAAGCTTTGAAATATCAAAATCCTCGTGGATGCCTGTTCCAAAAGCAGTGATCATCGCCTTAATCTCTTTGTTTGCATAAATCTTATCCAGGCGGGCCTTTTCAACATTCAGGATCTTGCCTCGAAGTGGGAGGATAGCCTGTGTGGCACGGTTTCTTGCAGTTTTTGCAGAACCGCCGGCAGAATCTCCCTCTACAATATAAATCTCACAGTTCTTAGGGTCCTTATCTGAACAGTCTGCCAGCTTGCCTGGCAGGGACATGCTGTCAAGTGCAGACTTACGTCTGGTAAGATCCCTTGCCTTTCTTGCGGCTTCCCTTGCACGCTGTGCCAGCACAGACTTCTCAATGGTTGTCTTTGCCACAGAAGGATTCTGCTCCAGAAAAATCTCCAGCTGCTTGCTTACAACACTGTCTACAGCGCCTCTGGCTTCACTGTTGCCCAGCTTCTGCTTGGTCTGTCCCTCGAACTGAGGATCCTCGATCTTAACACTGACAATAGCAGTAAGTCCCTCACGAATATCATCTCCGCTTAAATTAGGCTCACTGTCTTTCAGAAGCTTATTCTTTCTTGCATAATCATTAAAAGTCTTTGTAAGAGCATTTCTGAAGCCAACGATATGCGTACCGCCCTCCGGAGTATTAATGTTATTTACAAAGCCGTAGCTGTTCTCTGTATAGGAATCATTATGCTGCATGGCTACTTCCACGTATACGCCGTCTTTATTGCCTTCGCAGTAAATGATCTCAGGATACAGAGCCTCTTTGCTCTTATTCAGATAGGTTACGAATTCACGGATACCACCTTCGTAATGGAATTTCTTTTCTCTCTCGATGCCTTCTCTAGTATCCTTCAGAACGATCTTCAGGCCTTTTGTAAGGAAAGCCATCTCCCGCAGACGCTGTTTCAATATATCGTAATCGTAAACGGTTTCTTCAAAGATCTCTTTATCCGGCAGAAATGTAACTGTAGTCCCATGACGGCCTTCCTCACAGTCTCCTACCACTTTCAAAGGATACATGGTCTTGCCCCGCTCGTATCTTTGCTGATAAACCTTGCCCTCATGGTAAATGGATACTTCCAGCCATTCGGACAGTGCATTTACTACCGATGCACCAACTCCATGAAGACCACCGGACACCTTGTATCCTCCACCGCCGAATTTACCTCCTGCATGAAGAACTGTGAATACTACTTCTACTGCCGGGAGTCCTGCTTTATGATTGATCCCTACAGGAATGCCTCGTCCATTATCTGTTACTGTAATGGAATTGTCAGGATTGATTGTCACATTGATTTCTGTACACACACCTGCCAGCGCTTCATCCACTGAGTTGTCTACGATCTCATATACCAGGTGATGAAGTCCTCTGCTGGAGGTACTTCCGATATACATTCCGGGTCTTTTGCGTACTGCTTCCAGTCCTTCCAGTATCTGGATCTGGTCCGCTCCGTATTCCGTATTCTCTACGCCCATGTTGTTCCTCCCGTTTTTCTATAATAAAGACCATCTCAGGCCTGAGCTGTTTTTAAGCCCAATAACTCAA
Organism: Blautia glucerasea; assembly: GCF_013304385.1. Classification (GTDB taxonomy): domain Bacteria; phylum Bacillota; class Clostridia; order Lachnospirales; family Lachnospiraceae; genus Blautia_A; species Blautia_A ammoniilytica. Next base: position 14,241 of record NZ_JAAITU010000057.1, on the reverse strand, counting down.
ATTTATTATAACACAAAAACAAAGGGCGTGCCATGAAAATCGCAAAATTTCGCCGACCGGATACAACAAAACAGGTTCCGAACCTTATCACTCATTCACGATAAAGCCCGGAACCTGTTTTATTTTACATATTTTTAAAACTGAAATTTACTGTTCTATTTTTTCTTTTGCTATTTTATTTCTTTACCACTTTCTTACGTTTTCCCACACGTACCTTCAAGGTAGCTTTCTTACCGCTGGTGGTTCTGGCAGTGATGGTTGCCCTTCCATTGGCCTTCAACCTTACTACGCCCTTGGAAGAAACAGCTGCAACTCTGGTATTGGAGCTCCTCCAGGTTATCCTGTCTGTAGAATTGCCTGGCGTTAATCTGCCCTTTACTGTAAAACGGTATCCCTTATATGCAATAATGCTTTTCAGATTCAGCCGGATCCGCTTTGCCGGGATCTCCCTTACCGTCACAGTACAAGACGCCTTTTTCCCATTGGAAAGAGTTGCCGTTATAACAGCCTTCCCTTTTCTTTTTGCTGTTACTTTTCCGGTCTTGCTTACAACCGCCACCTTGGTATTGGAACTTCTCCACTTTGGAGTTTCATTGGCTCTTGCCGGTGTTGTAGTCGCTTTCAGAACTGCTTTTTTTCCCTTCAGGAGACTCAGTGTTTTTCTGTTCAGGCGAATGGTTTTCGCTGCAACAACCAGCTTGCCTTTTACTGCTACATTCACAGATCCGGACAATCCGGCACCACTGACAGTGATCACTGTCTTTCCTTCCGCTACAGCCGTAACATTTCCTTCACTGTCCACCTTTGCCACAGACGGATTGCTGCTGGTCCATGTGAAAGAATCCGGATCCGGTCTGGAATATACCCAGTCCCACCCTGGATTTTCGATCCGTGCACACAGAATCCTTTTCTGTCCCTGAGACATATTGGCAGTGCCCCGGTCTTCCCACTCTAAATAAAAGCTTTTCTGGTAATTTTGTGGATCTATTGGAATTGCTACCCTTACCTTCTTATCTGCCGGTTTTGAAAAAGCAGCCGTTTCTTCTGTGCCAAACATCTGAACCCAAAATTTTGTACCGCCCTGTTCAAAGCAGCCGATACCAATGGTTTTATATCCGGATGACATAATATTGGCTCTGTGTCCGGCGGAATTCATCCACTGATTCATAGCTCCGGTAGCAGATGTACTTCCTGCAGCAATATTTTCTCCGCTTGCCTTTGCATTGGCTGTAAAACAATCCTGTCCTGTTGGTCTTGTATGCGAAAAATCAAGACATGTTTCTACAGCACGGAGCATGGCTGATTCCAAAAGGCTTTCATCCATGGCAAGAGGTGCCAGACCTTCTTTGCCACGTTCCTGATTTACAATATCCAACACCCGATATGCATCATCGTAATGGTAATTTCCTGAATAATATAAGGTTTCCACCGTCAGGTAAGACCCATCTTCCATCTGTGTAAGGTGAGAAGGATAATCCACATTCAGATTGGTACATCCGCTAAACGCTCCTGCTTCAATCTTTTTCACAGTAGAAGGAACCTTAAGGTATGTAAGAGATTTACATCCCCAGAAATCTGCTACATCAATATTTTCCAGTCCTTCTGGAAGATTTACAGAAGTAAGGGCTGTACAATTAAAAAAGATTCTTGTGCCAAATTCCTTAATATTACTTCCAAGAGTTACTGTAGTAAGACTTGTACACTGCTCAAAGGTTCTGTATGGAAGAACAGCTACCCCATTTCCCACATAAGCTGTCACAAGGCTTCTGCACTCTTGCGCAATGCCGTATCCAATGGTTGTCACAGTATCCGGAATTGTAAGAGATGTAAGACCTGATCTGGCAAATGCCCAGTCTCCAATGGTTGTCACAGTAGCTGGAATAGATACCTGCTGCAAGGCTGTATTTTTGATAAAAGCCGAACCTCCTACCGTTACAACTCCATTTGGAATCGCATAGGAAGTATCTCTTTTCCCAGTTGGATAATCCAGTAATGTGCTTCCATCCTTTGTAAAAAGAACACCATTTTCTGCTTTAAAGGACGGATTCTGACTGTCTGCTGTATACTGGCTGATACTGGATCCGAAAAATGCCAGCGGATCATACGTAGTCAGGGATGCTGGAAAATGAAAAGCAGTAATCGACGTCTGCTGAAAAGCATACTCTCCTACTTCACGAACCTGTGATCCCATATTCAATGTTTCCAGATTGATGCAGTCTGCAAAAGCTGCTGTACCGATCACCTGAAGAGACTGTGGCAGTGTTACTGAATGAAGATTATATGCATTGTAAAAAGCTGCTTCACCAATGGATACAAGCCCCTCAGGCAAAGATATCTCACGCAGGGAGCCACATTCTATAAAGCTGTAATCGCCTACACGAGTAATCCCCGGAGAGATAATAATCGTACTGATCTGTCCTACATCATCTTTCCAGGGGGCACTCTTTGAATCCTCAAAATCCTTCATTGCTCCAGAGCCACTGACTGTGAATACTCCATTTACAAGTGTGGCGGTAATGCCATTTCCTGCATCATAGCTTTTGGTGCCTTCGTTCTCACCGGAAGAAAACAGATCTGTATCCGCATCCTCCTCCACATCTTCAAAAACTACCTCTCCCTCCTGGGAATCTTCCCCGGAAACATCGTAACCCTCCTCTGCGTCAGTAACTTCATCCTGATTCTCAACATCCTCAACAGATGTTTGGTCTTCCCCTGTTACAGGTGTGGCAGAAGAATCTCCTTCTGGCTCGCTCTCATCCGCTTCACTGCTGCCTGCTTCACTCTCAGCAGTTTCGCTGTCAGTTGTCTCGCTTGCAGTGAATTCACTACCGGCCACTTCCTCAGCCTGGCAGATCGCAGCCGACTGCACTGCCAGCATAAAACTTAAAATACCTGCTAAAAACTTCTTCTTCATGGTTTCCCTTCTTTTCTTCATGTGTATTTGTGACAGCCCGGGTATCAAATCCGTCTGCTTTAATTCCCTTTATTATACTACTAATGTTCCGTCGATTCTACCCAAAAGATAGGATAATCAACTTCTCCAAATTGACAGATAAATGACAGAAACAAAAAACGGTTGCCTTGATCTCGCAAATCCTGTTTGCGAAATCAGACAACCGTTTTCAGTTTCAAACCTTCTGTTTAATCTGTTTATTTTTTAATTTGTTTCTTATTTTCCCGGAATCCCTCTGAACACATTTGCGTCAAAATCCAGTGCTGCTTCGCTTTCCCTGCATGTATCCAGTATAACGTTATCAGAAGACGCTGCATCTACGCGCACAGCATCCACAGAAAGTCTTACCAGTTCATTCATGCTGAGCAAAGCCCCCACCTGTGCATCGAAGCAGGAAGAATCCCCTTCTTTTTCTTTTTTGTCTGCTTGTGTAGTCGCTACAATATGATTGCAGGCAACGTAATTTTCTGTTCCGGAAACCAGGCGGATCACCACAGGCTTTATCCCTGCCGGTTTTAAATATTGCATTTCTATGGTTTCAGAAATATGATTGCTGATCACAGAGTTGCAGCTTCCCTCTATATGAATAAGGCCATAATCATCATTCAGCCCATTATCATATCCCTGCATAGGCGGCCACGGCTCATGATCCCTCAGGAAATGATTAGAAGATACCAGATTTTCCCTGCAATCTTCAAAAATCAGCATGCCAGGATAAAAAGAGTGAAACCTGTTGGCTGTTACAGAGGATCTAAGCACACCTCTAAAATGAACAATGCTTCTGCCCCTGGGGAAAATATTGTTGGAAGCAACCAGTAAGCCTCCGAAATTTTCTGCATAAATTGAATGACCTCTGTATCCTGCACCCATAAGATTGTCTGTGATCTTAGATGCCTGTCCAGCACCCCGAAGTTCCACACAATTTCCACATTCTGCGATAAAATTATCATGTACAGACAGTGCATCTGAATTGTAAAGAGTCACGCCATGCTCCAGATATATGATTCCCATACCTGTGATTCTAAATGAATCCTGTGCACTGGCAACATAAATCCCGGTCTTTCCATTTACATATGTATTCTCAGGATCTCCATTCCCATCATCTACAAAATGAAGCCCATCTATGCAGAAATTTTCAAATTCCACAGAACTGATTCTTGGATCTCCTTCACGCTCTACTAAAAATGCCGCTCCTGATCTTTCGTCGTTTTTCTCAGGCTTCAGATCCACCAGGATCCTGCTGCCTCCAGGCCAAATATCATGAAGATCTTTCCACTGTTCCTGTGGTACATTATACCGGATACTGGACGACACAAATCCATGTCCGGAGCCTTGGATCTTCAGATAACTGATATCAATCTTTACCTGAGTTTTCAGGTGATAATCCCCAGAAGGAATATAAATAACCGCACCTGGTTTTCCCTCATCATTCACATCCGTTTCCTGTTGTCTGCTTTTAATATCTGCAAGGATGCTGTTGATCACTTCTCCAATATCCGTATACGGATTACCAACATGCCAGTCTGTCACATCATAGTAATTTTTACCAGCCATTTTTATCCCTCCGGTCACTCTTTCCTGAAACAGTCTTTTAATTTATATGATTCATAATTTCTGATCACTGCTTTTCCGCCATGAGCTGAAATACTCAACTGATCCTGCTGATCACCTGCAAAAATATTGTTTGAATGATTATTCCGATACTGATCTGTAAAAATTTCCAGAGAACTCTGATCAGAAAAAATATGAACATCCAGTTCGCTTTTATCATTAACCAACAGCACACTTCTGGATACACCTATGCTCCATCCATCAGAATTCTGCCTGTCCACAGACAATTCTCCATTTTTCAAATCAAAGATACAGCAGGTTTCTTTTCCGTCACCGCATCTAAATTTCATTTCTATACTGTCTGCGTCTGTTTTCTTAAGATCAAACACAAATTTCATCTCAAAGCTGATCCCGTCTCCTGCTTTTAACTGCTTCGGATCTTCTGTTATCAGCATTTCTTCCTGACAGAACCCGTCTTCACGGATATTCTTCATTTCCTCTATTGGAACAAACTGCAATGTACCATCATTACCAAGTTTTACTTCCCGAATCAGATTAAAGAAACCACACCATCCCTCCTGATAGGTAGGTCCCCAATCCTTAAAAAGCGGCATCCATTCCCATTCATTTGCCCAGGAAATGACCAGCCGTCTTCCATCTGGTGTTACAATGGACTGTGGTGCATAATAGTCAAACCCCCAATCCATTTCCCCACTTACATGAGAATCAAACCTGCCGGTTTCATAATCAAAATCCCCTACCAGATATACAGAGGTATGATCCCCTGATCCCATCGGTGAAAATGTGAGAACGTACTTATCTCCTAATGGATAGAAATCCGGACATTCCCACATAAATCCCCATTCTCCACGGCTTTCTGACAGTACATTTAAGTAATTCCAGTGATAAAGATCTTCAGATTCAAAAATCAGAGCCAGTCCTCTGTGATTGCGGCTTCCTCCGATCACCATATAATATTTTTCTTCATGCTTCCATACCTTTGGATCCCGAAATGAGTCCGGTTCGATTCCCTCCGGAACAGTGATCAGTGGATTTCCGGTATATTTTTCAAAATGAATACCATCCTCACTTATGGCAAGACACTGGGTCTGCACATTTCCATGTCCATGATTGGCTGTAGCTGTATAAAACAGATACATTTTCCCATCATGTTCAATGGCACTTCCTGAAAAGCATCCGCCCTTTTGAAAATCATCATATACCTCACTTGGTGCCAATGCCAGAGGAAGGTATTCCCAGTGAAGAAGATCCTTGCTGACAGCATGTCCCCAGTGCATACTGTCCCAGAAACCGCTATATGGATTTGTCTGATAAAAAACGTGATACTGCCCTTTAAAATAAATCAGTCCATTTGGATCATTCATCCATCCACATTGAGGCATTAAATGGTAATGCTGACGCATTTTTCCATTTTCCACATACTTCTTTTTATCATCTATTTCTTTTTGTGCTTTTGCAATTTTTTCGTTCATTAATAATTTAGTCACTATTTTCTCCATGTCATTACCCTTTTACAGCTCCGGCAGTCATTCCCTGAACAATGTATCTTTGCGCAAACATGGACAAAATCATTACCGGAAAACTGAACAGGAAAGCACCGGCACACATTGGTCCAAGATCCTGATTATATGCAGATAGGAAACCTGCAAGTCCTACGGTAAATGTTTTGGCATTCATGCTTGTCAGAAGCAATGAAAGCAGGAAATCATTCCATGCCAGAAACAATGTAAATATAAATGCAGTTGCAAGTCCAGGCGTACAGATTGGCAAAATAATCCTTCGGAAAGTCTGAAGACTGGTTGCACCATCCACGTATGCCGCTTCATCCAGAGTTGATGGTATTCCTTCGTAAAAGCTAAGCATGGTCCACATAACAAAAGGCATGTTGACAGCTGCATAGACAATAATCAGTGCAATCTTGGTATCATAAAGTCCCAGGTTACAGATGATTTCATAAATTGGAACTGCAATACTGGAAGTTGGAATCATTTTCAGACACAAGATCAGAACTACCAGCCATACAGACAACTTTGCTCCTGATCTTTGAATGGCATATGCAGCCAAAGATCCCAAAATTACCGCGATCAGTGTACTGCCTACAGCTGTAGTCAGACTGTTGATCAAATATTTTGCTGCATCCATTCTGGAAAAAAGTTGTGAAAAACTCTCTGTTGAAAATACTTTAGGCAGAAAGGACGGTGGAACTGCAACCACTTCTGATCCCGGTTTAAATGAGCAGCAGATTACATAAATATATGGAATCAACCAGAATAGTGTAACAATTATTGAAATAACAATTGCTATTTTCAGTTTGATACTCTTACCTTTTTTCATTTTCTTCTCCTTATTGAAATCCTTAATAATTACTGTTTAATACCTTCTCAACAGTTTTTATTTTTTCTTTGGATTCCATAAACTCTGCATGAATATTAAAGTGAATACCACAAGAACTATGATAAAGATAACAGCCATCGCACTGGCATATCCTGTGTTATTGTATTTTACAAGGGTCTTATAAATAACAATACTGATCGTCTCAGAGGAACTGCTGGGGCCGCCTTCTGTCATTGCCCAGATAATATCAAATGTCTTTGCTGCATCAATGATACGCACAGATAATGCAGTGAGCAGAACCGGCTTGATTCCCGGCACTTTAATGTAAAAAATCTCCTGCAGCTTATTGGCTCCATCCATTCTTGCCGCTTCGACCATGCTGCCATCCAAACCTTGAAGCCCAGCCAGAATCATCAGCATCATAAATGGTGTGGTCAGCCATATATCTGCGATGCAACATGCGATCAAAGACCATCTGGAATCCGCCAGCCACAGAATATCACTGGCGTTGGATAGGATTCCCATTCTCATCAACATCTCATTGACAATACCGAAATTTGAACTCATCATCAGTTTCCAGATAAGACCTGCAACCAATGGTGCAATCATAAGCGGAGTCATCATAAAAGACCGAACGATCTTGCTTCCTTTATAGTTGAGTTCAAACAGTAATGCAAAAATAAATCCAAGAATTGTTTCCACAGATACCGCTATCAGAATATAGACCAGTGTATTTTTCAACTGCTTCATAAATCCACCGGCAGTAAATGCTTTAATATAATTATCAAGTCCTATAAATGCCCGGTCCCCTGTGATGCCAACCTTAAAAAAGCTGTCAAATACCATTTTCATGATCGGATATATCAAAAAAGCACCCATGAAAATCGCACCCGGAAGAAAGAACAGCAATAATGTTTTCTTTGATATCAGTCTCATACTATTTCCCGCTTTCTCAAAACCAAGGGTGATTCAACTCTTTTTTTGTCAAACCACCCTTGGATCAATTATACACTCAATATGATCTATATGATCTTACTTGCCGATTGCTTCGATCTCATCTTTTGCAGCTGCAAGAGTTTCTTCCACATCAGCACCGCCCAGGCAGGATTCTACAACACCTACCAAAACTTCTTCTACCTGTGACCATGTTGTAACCATTGGTCTTGGCTGAGTCTGTGCTGCACCCAGTGTATCCAGAACTGCCTGTGTGTGCTCATTTCCAGCCTCTTTGGCAGATTCTTCGTATACAGAAGTACGTCCTGCGATCTTAAGTGTTTCATTCATGTAATCAGCATTATGATCATACATATACTCTACATATTTCAGTGCCATGTCTTTGTTTTCAGAGTTCTTCATCACGCTCTCATACCAAGGACCTGTTGTTGCTCCAATGCCTGCACTTCCACCAATCATCGGTGCACATCCAACCTTATCAGCTCCAAGTGCTGCTACTGCTGCCGGATACTGATGGCTCCAGTTCAGCTGCATGGCAACCTTGCCGTTTGTAAATAACTCCTGAGATTCTGTTGCTGCTGTAGCAAGAGAATCTGTAGGTGAATAATCTGCATTTGCCATTTCAACCATGAAGTTCAATGCATCTACGTATGCCTGGTCAGTAATATTTACATTTCCGTCTTTATCATATACAAGTCCTTCTGCACCGGCCTGGCATGCAAAATCAAGGAATGAACAAACTGCATCAGTACCACTTCCAAATACGGTTGTTCCATACATGTCATCTGTTTTCAACTCTTCTGCAAGTGCTTTATATTCATCCCAGGTCTTCGGCACTTTATCCTCCGGAATCAGATCTTTTCTGTAGATAAGGATCTTTGAATTCACCCACATTGGATATCCGAGAAGGTTGCCATCAATAGTTCCGCTCTCTTCCAGTGTTGGAAGAAAATCACTTGTATCAGCTCCTGTGATCGGTTCGATTGCATCCGCAAATGCTGCCAGCCATACAAAGTCCATACATGCAACATCGTGTGCAGCCTGGCCTGCCTTGATTTCTGTAGAAAGCTTATCGTACATACCTGTATAAGCAACTGCGTCAATCACAACCTTGCATCCTGTCTCTTTTTCAAAATCCGCAGCCGTATTGTTGGCCAGTGCTTCTGCCGGTGAACCACTTTCAACAAGAACAGTTATGCTGCCCCCATTTCCCTTATCCTCTGCAAAACATGGTACAACCATTCCAGCCATCATACTTCCAGTTAATGTTGCAGCAAGTAATGAATTAATAATTCTTTTTTTCATCTTTTTTCTCCTTACGTTTTCAACCTGTGATATTGGTGGTTATTAATATCATTTTGTTTAGTCATTTAGAATGCGTTTTGTTTACGTATCACCTGAACCGTTTAGATATTCTCCGGAGTTATCTAAATTTACGGGTTAAAAATTGGAAAACCTTTTTTTGTGTGGAACGCGTTCCACATCTATTAAAAAATTTCTGTTTTCCAATTCCTTTAAATTTATTATACTTTTTTTATTATTTTTGTCAATACACTTGTGATTTTTTTTCATTTTTCGTTCATTCTATCTAATTTCAGGTGTTTATTTTGCACAAAACAGACTGTTTTTTGTGCAAAACTTTCAATTTTCTAAACTGTTGTGCCCCCTTTCCGGAATGTGGGTTTTAAAATAATCTGACGGTTTTTGATTTTTTCCCCACTGATCAGCTCACACATACACTGAACAGATGCTTCAGCCATTTTGTCAATGGGCTGGACAATCGTACTGATCTTAGGCTCAACGATCTCTGTAATATAAGTTCCATCATATGACACAATCTTTACATCCTGAGGAATATTCTTATGCTGCCTGATCAGACCATTCATGCATTCAATAGCCAGCCGGTCTACTCCAAATACACCATCAAATTCAATCCCTTTTTCAAATATTTCTTCCACTACCTGATGATAATACTCAATATCAAGTCGGCGCCAGTCCAAATTATAGCAATAAGTTTCCACACCACGTTCATCCATGATCTTCTGAAATTCTGTGTGACGGTCATGGTACAGGGACTTTTTCTCAGCAGTACTTCTGAAATGAAGGATTTTCTTGCATCCACTGGCAAGCAGTACTTCTGCTGCCAGTCTTCCACCTTCTTTATGATCTACTGTTACAACAGGGATATATTCTCCAAGATAACGGTCAAGGGCAACGACAGGCTTCTGGATTCTGGAATATTCACTTTCATCCAGAGAAGACATGCCTGCGATCACCCCATCCACAATATGTCTGTTCAAAAGATCCAGATATTCAGCTTCTGACTTCACATCCTTCATGGTGCTGCAAAGCATGATTTTAAATCCGGCTCTGCGCAGTTCTCCCTCTACGCAGTCAATAAATTGGGCAAAAAAAGGATTCAGCACATTCGGAACCAGTACGGCAATGATGCCGCTTTTTTTATAGTAAAGATTTCTGGCAAGCTCATTAGGTGTATAATTCAGTTCTTTCATCGCAGCTTCTATCTTCGCTCTTGTATCAATGGAAACATATCCACTTTCATTGATCATTCTGGATACAGTTCCAACTCCAACTCCCGCCAGTTTTGCAACGTCCTTTATTCCTGCCATACTTTCACCTTCTTTCCCCATTCATATTCAATCAAGAATACCTGGCACAGTGTCACATGCAAGCGGCAAAAAGTCCTCTGCTTCACTGGATCAGATACTTATAAATTTCTCTTTTCGTCACGCCTCTGTCCTTTGCCACCTGCTTCATGGCTTCCTTACGTGGCATTCCCTGCTTTTCATAAAGCTCCATATGATCCTCAATAGAAATCTCTTCCCAGGATTCCTGGGCTTCCTTTTCCATCTCTTTTCTGCTTCTTCCCTGGATCACCAGCACGCATTCTCCTAAAGGCTTGCTGTCCTTATAATATGCCAGCAGATCATCTATTGTAGTAAGAAATGCTGTCTCATGCTTCTTGGTCAGTTCCCGGCATAAGGTCATTTTCCTGTTACCAAGAGCCTCCCTTAACTCTTCCAGGGTGCTTAACAGATGATGTGGTGCTTCATAAACGATCATAGTTCTTGTTTCATTCTTCAGTTCTTCCAGAACCGCCCTGCGCTCTTTCTTATCAGAGGGAAGAAAGGCTTCAAAAGCAAATCGCCTGGTAGGAAGCCCGGACATGGTAAGAGCTGTAATACAAGCAGCAGGACCAGGCAGGGAGGTCACTTCAATCCCCGCCTGGTGGCACATGGAGACCAGTTCTTCCCCCGGATCTGAAATCCCCGGAGTACCTGCATCTGTGATCAGAGCGATATTGGCACCTTGACGCATCTTTTCAACCAATACCATCCCTTTATCAATCTTATTATATTCATGATAGCTTGTCATAGGCGTTTTGATCTCAAAATGATTCAGCAGCTTAATACTATTCCTGGTATCCTCCGCTGCGATCAGATCCACCTCTTTCAATGTACGCAGAACCCTGAAAGTAATATCCTCCAGATTCCCGATTGGTGTTGCGCATAGATATAATTTTCCGCTCATAAATTCCTCATTTCAGATACAACTGTATAATCATCCTTACCTCATACCATCCCATACAGTTCCAAGATAGACTTTGTGTAAACCCCCGGCTTTTCATAAACGATCAAAGGCCTTTCCACTGTGATCCGCGGATTACCGCCTTTCACAGCTTCAATCAGAACCATGTTGGGTTCCTTATCAATATATGGATAAACCAGCTGCATTCTCTTTGGCTCCAGCTTGTATCTGGTCAGAACATTCATGATCTCAGCCAATCGAAAAGGCCTGTGCACCATATAAAAACGTCCTCTGTCCCCTAGTACCCTGGCTGCCTGGCTTACCACATCTTCCAAAGTACACAGGATCTCGTGTCTTGCAATTGCCTTTGGCATATGGGGATTGGTCAGCCCATGGGCACCGATCATATAAGGAGGATTACAGGTAATAACATGAAAAGAAGCTGCCCCGAAAATACTGACAGCTTCCTTTATATCTCCCTGTATGATCTGAATCCTGTCCTCAAGGCCGTTATACTTTACACTTCTTTCTGCCATCTGGGCGCAATCCTCCTGGATCTCTATCCCGGTAAAATTCTTTCCCTTTGTTTTGGCAGATAAAAGAATGGGGATAATGCCGGTACCTGTACACATATCAAGTACCTTTTCCCCTTCCTTTACCTTTGTAAAACCTGACAGAAGCACTGCATCCATGCCAAAACAGAACTTTTCCCTGTCCTGGATCACATAACAGCCATTCTGCAGATCATCTACACGTTCATTTTCTTTTACAAGATCTTTATTCATCCAGCTTGGAGTCTCCCTTTTTGTCTTCCAGATTCTTAAGTTCTTTCAGTTCCTGCTCTGAAATCTTCACTTTCTTTTTCCTTGGGCGGAACTTCAGATCCTCCACAGCAAACTCCTGGATTTCTTTTTCATCGTTAATCTCAACAATAACCTTTACTCTCTGCCTCAGTACATTCACACTGTGTACAGTTCCATGAAGGCCATCCGGAGTGATCACCGTATCACCATTTCCGGGAAGACGCTTGTTTAACTCCTCGTAGGTTTCCTGCTCATTTTTCAGACAGCACATCAGTCTTCCGCACACACCAGAAATCTTGGTCTGGTTCAGAGAAAGGTTCTGCTCTTTTGCCATACGAATGGAAACCGGTGCAAACTCTGACAGATAAGTATGACAGCAAAGGCACCTGCCGCAGATCCCAATACCTCCCAAGATCTTTGTCTCGTCCCTTACTCCAATCTGACGAAGCTCGATCCTGGTCTTGAAAATGGCTGCCAGATCCTTTACCAGCTGTCTGAAATCAATACGTCCGTCTGCTGTAAAATAAAACAGCACCTTATTGTTATCAAAAGTATACTCTGCATCGATCAGCTTCATTTCAAGCCCATGTTCACGGATCTTCTTCTGACAAATCTTGAAAGCATCCTTTTCCTTCATGCGATTCTGGGCTTCTCTTTCGTCATCATCCTTTGTTGCCACCCTGATCACTTCTTTCAGAGGATGCACCACATCTTCTTCTTTGATATCTCTTGGTGCAAGCACAACCTTGCCATACTCCACACCTCGTGCTGTCTCAACGATCACATGATCTCCTACTTTTATTTTGTAGGTCTTAGGGTTAAAATAATATATTTTTCCTACATTTCGGAATCTTACACCAACTACCTTTGCCATTCTATTTCTCCCTGATTGTCAGAAACAGTAATTCCAGTGCCAGTTCCGTATTAACATTGGCACGCAGACGTACTTTTGTCTTATCCAATGCTTCCAATATCTTTTCCAGATTCTCATACGAACGCTGACTGGCCTGTTCCCTGATATAATTGATTTCCTGCTTAAATACCAGATTATCAATCTCTCTGGTAGCTTTGAACATCAGAACATCCCTGAACCAGAACTGAAAAATATCCAGATAGTCATTAATATTCTGCTTCTCACTGGACAGATTTTTAATGGCTTCTGTCAGCTCATATACTTCCATGGAATCTGCATACTTCAGAATCTTAAGTGCCTTCTGAGTAATATCCGCAAACTCCTGAGAGGTGGCTGCTTCCTTTGCCTTGCCTATACTGCCATGTGCAAAAGATGCATCAATCTCTGCCTGATAATCCGGTATATGAAGATGCTCCATCAGATATTTCTTTACCAGTCCATCATCCACTACCTTCAAATCCAGACGTACACATCTGGAACGGATGGTAGGCAGAAGGCCGTCAATATTACTGGTAAGCAGCATGATCACAGCGTATTCCGGAGGCTCTTCAATGGTTTTCAGAAGAGCATTCTGCGCCTGCGGTGTCATGATCTCTGCATCCGGAATAATATAGATCTTATGTGGACTGCTGTAAGGCTTAATATCCACATCATTTACTACCTGCTCACGTATTTCATCAATACTGATGGTGTTTGGTTTTTCATGCTTCACCATGATGATATCCGGGTGATTCTTACCAATAGCTCTCTTACAGGATTCGCACTTCCCACATGCATTCTCTCCACCTGCTTCACATTGCAGTGTCATTGCATAAATGCCGGCAAGCAACCGCTTTCCGGATCCCGGTTCTCCGGCAAAAATATAGGAATGTGATATCTTTCCTGTTTTGATGGCATTTTGTAAATGCCTGATAATCTCTTCATGCCCTATCACATTATTAAACCCTACCATAGGAATCGCCCCTCTCTCATCAATCTTGTTTCAGTATATCATATTTTCGGATATAATGCTACAATTTACACAAGACGCCAGATCCGAAAACGAAGGCCTGATATATCGTTTCTGTGACATGCTCCCACCACTTAAATTTCAGATTTTGAAGTGGGGGCTTCTTGCTCAATGGCTCTACTGAGCCAAGTATCTACAAGCTATTCTCGCGTGT
>NZ_JAAITU010000056.1 GCF_013304385.1 Blautia glucerasea | reverse complement strand
CAAGACAACCAACTAGCTTAGTTATCTCTCGTCATTACTGTTTTAAAGTTCATTCACTTAAACAATGAAGTTCGGTTTTTAAAAACCGAACCGTACTCTCACTAAACTCAGCTTCGCTTCGTCAAGTGATCGTAGTGTAAAAGAATTTTCGAGAATCGTATGTGTTTCACTGTTTAGTTATCAATGTTCATTGTTTCTCACTGTCTATCGACAGCTTATTTACTTTACCACATCTTCTTTTGTTTGTCAACAACTTTTTTGAAGTTTTTCAAACTCTTTGAAGATGAAGTTTGTCATCCGTGTTGGCGACTTGACTACTTTATCATAAGCAGTTTCATTTGTCAACATCTTTTTTATTTATTTTTTGCTTCTTTTTTATTATGTCATACAATTCTGTACACACATTTCTTTGAAGCGTGTTTCAGTATACCATTTCTTTCCACTCTTCGTCAAGCCCCTTTTTGCATTAATTTTTCTGATACTTTTGCAGCATTTTACATGGCATACTGCATACTGCAGATACCATCATCTCATTGCAATATTTAAGGTTGTATTGACCACAATTCAGCTTTATACTGAAGCTACTGAAGCTATTAAAATATATCGGAATAAGTCGCCGCTATACCTTTTTATGCTCGCGTCTTTTCCAATTAAAGGAGCATCCATTATGCAGGTATGCAAAGACTATTTACATATTTTTCTTGATATGGGCGATGCACTGTTAAACAGCGGTGCAGAGATTTTCAGAGTAGAAGATACGTTAAACAGAATGGGGTATGCTTGTGGTGCCACCCAGATGAATGTGTTCGTGATCACATCCAGCATTGTTATTACGATAGAATTTCCCGGAGAGGCTGCTCAAACGCAAACCCGCCGGATTCGTGAAGGAGGCGGGAATGATTTCACCAAATTGGAGCAGCTGAATGATTTAAGCCGCCGCTTCTGCAGCCACCCTGTGTCTCCGGCAGAATTGCAAAAAGAATTTGATATGATCAATACAGATAAGCCACAGCCCCTTTGGAGGCTTCTCGGAACCATTCTTGCAGCCTGCAGCTTCACTTTCTTTTATGGCGGAGGTCTTTCTGACGCCATTGCAGCAGGAATTGGAGCTGTTCTGATCTGGACTTTTCAACAGTATCTTCGCCCGTTATGCATGAATGAAGTGACATTTCAGTTTACCGCCTCTTTTCTCACCGGCTGTGTAATTTGTTGTTTCACTTTGCTTTGCCCTGTGCTTCATATAGATAAAATCATGATCGGCGATATTATGCTCTTGATTCCAGGTCTTATGTCAACCAACGCTATTCGTGATGTACTCATCGGTGATACTCTATCAGGAATTATCCGTTTGATAGCATCTCTGCTTCTGGCAGCTGCGCTGGCGCTTGGATTTATGGGGTCAATTATTTTATTTAGGAGGTTTGGGCTTTGAACACAACAATGATTATACAACTGATCACTGGAGCCCTGGGCTCTACCGCATTCGGTATTCTCTTTCATATGAAAAGCAAGCACCTGCCGCTGGCTGCTGCAGGTGGAATACTTAGCTGGCTGGTATTTATTTTAGGAAAAGTGCTTTGGGGAAATGTTTTTCTGCCTACACTGCTGGCTGGTTTTATTGCAGATGTGTATGCCGAAATCCTTGCAAGAATATGTAAAGGAACTTCTACCTCTTTTTTTGTTGCCTCCGTGATTCCATTGATTCCAGGAAGCACACTTTATTACTGTATGAGCAGTATTGTAGAAGGAAACACCATAAAAGCACTGACATACGGACGTGATACCTTTCTCTTTGCTTTCGGTATCGCAGCTGGAATGAGTATCGCATGGGCGATCTGTTATTTCTTCAGAAGTATTAGGGCAAAGCAGCACTGATTACTACTTATTGAAAGCCCTGAAGAATATTTATAAAAATACGGATCAGAAAATTATTATCGTACATAAAACTTAAAAACGGGTCTTTTTCTACCATCTGGATACCCATTTTCCCAATCTGGGTATTATAACAAATTGTAAGTAAAAGTAATGCGATCCATAGGAGCAATATCGCTTTTGCTCCGCCCACCAGTGCTCCTGCCAGCTTATTCATCCCATGTACCACTGGAAATTTGGTTAATATATCCAGTACTTTTATTAAAAATCCAATGAAAAGCCTTGCCAGAAAATACGTGATTAAAAAAGAAATTCCGTTCATCACGATCCCAGTCAGATAATCCGCTATATATTCGGAGAACGTATTTGCAGCAAGCTGCTGATATCCTTTAGCGGTGTTGTTCTCAAGAATGTTCTTCTTAATAAACTCTGGCAGATTCAAGTCATCAACAAACTCTTTTTGCTTTTGCTCTCCAAAACCGTCGGAGTTCCCATCCAGTTTCTCTTCTACAACCCCCCGGCAGTTTTCCTTAACCATATTATAAACCGGCGTTCTCTCCCTAAGAAAGCTGCTTACATATGGATTTAATGCGCCGGAAATAATAATGGAAAATAATACAAAAAATGTAGCTACAACCTCTTTCACAAACCCTTTCTGAAATCCAGTTATACATGCACCTGCAATCAATACAAGTACGACAATCCCTAGCCAGGTCAGATTCATCTTCTCCCTCTCTTGTTTTCTCCTGCTTATATTCTGCACAGGTATTTTATCAACTGAATTTGATCACATTAACACCGCTGTCCAGCACCAACAGATATCGATTCCATCCGATCTTAAAGAAATCATTGATATCGCCGTCCACTGTCCCTGTATATTTCTCATTTCCTTTCCCATCAAGAACACAGATCTGAGAGCTGTTAAACATCAGGATATTTCCATCACTCATGCGAATCGTGCTGTAAGGAATATTAAACTCTTTTTTAAATTTCATTTTTCCGGAAGCAGAGTACACTTCCATTGTATACAGCTTATCTTTACTGTCATTTTTAAACACAAGGCCAATGGTTTCATCATCATAAAAGGTACTGACAATTTCTTTATCCACTTTTATAGTTTGGCTCTCTTTAGGAATCTGGCGGCCTTTATATAAAGTAAATCCATCATCCCTTACTGCAACAGCCTGGTGGCTGCTAAGGCATTGGATCTGTGGAACAACTACGCCTTCATATGTAAAGCCGCTTACGATCCGGTCATCATCGTTCTGTCCTACTTCACCAAAATTATAAAATGCCACATAACTGGTGGTTTCCCCACCGTCCACATATTGATAAGCCACCATCATAATGATCCCGTCATCTGAAATGGAAACATCCAGCGGATATCCCGGATCTTCGATCTTCGTCTGGTTCTCTGCGATCAGACTTCCATCTGTGCTGTAATAGTTAATCCAGGTGTCATCTCCTCCATCCAGGATCGCAGCAACCAGTCCGGATTTGGATACCTTTGCCTTTACTATGTTATAAGATGTAGTCACACTTCCAGTCAGTCCGTTCTTGTCATAAATCCGGATGGATGTACCATCTTTATCTGCGATCACTGCCTTACCGCTGCATACATCAGCCATCGGTGTCTGCATATCGTAAGTTTCACTCCACAAAGTATCCAGATTTTTGTTCACAAGAGATACCCCATCATGACTGTAACGGAGAATCTTTCCATCCATTTCCGCATAATTGGTAGAAACTGTATCTTCCTGTTCACTGGTTTTCAAAATCTTGTAATCATGATAGCTTCGCTTCTGAATATAAAGAACAACCAGGAAAATCAATGCCACTGCAGCTGCTGCAATCATCAGCCCACGCCGCATTGTATCAGGCATATATTTCCCCACACTTTTTTTATGCTTTCCATTGCCTGTCTGCGCCAGTTTTTCCCTCTGGATCCGCAGCCGTTTTCTTCGTATTTTTCTTTTTATTTCTTTAAATGTGTTCGCCATATTCACCTTTTCCCTGCACTTCTATCTGTGTGTACATGTCTGCCTTGCAAACCTCTCCAAATATGAAAGTCAGCTGCTCTGCGCTTATGACGCAGAGCATCTGCCCGACACATTATATCACATTTCTCTAAGGGAGTACAATCACCTGTCCTGGATAAATAATCTGATTCTCTGCAATTCCATTCAATTCACATATTTCCCGTATTACATCCATTGATCCGTATTTTTCAATACTGATCTGATATAAGGTATCCCCGGGGCGGATTACATAAGTATCATGAACATTTCCGGAGGTTTCCGCCATTTTCCCTTCTGTAGTGCCAGTATCCACACCAGCAGTACTTGGATCTTCCGCATTTTCTATATCCTCATTTTTTATTTCTGTATTTTCTGCAACAGCATTTTCTATATCCGATTCTTCTATAGCTGAATTTGCCATATCACCTCTTATGTCTGCTCCTGTGCTGTCTTCGGTGGTTGTTTTGGTCAAAGCTTCCCTGCGCTTCGCTTTTCGCTCATCTGATTCCTGACGATAAAATTCTGAACTGCCTGTTTCTTCTACCGCATTTTCGTCAGAACTATTTTCCGCTCTACTCTCCTGAGGTTTTTCTGTAACAGGAACTTCCTCCCAGCTATCCTCATCCTGATTCTGCGGATTTACATTTTCTGTATTTGTACTTTCTGTATTTACTCCTTCTGTATTTACATTTTCTGTATTTGTACTTTCTGCATTTGCACTTTCTGCATTTTCCCTTTCTGTATTTACTCCTTCTGTATTTGAACTTTCTGTATTTGTACTTTCTGTACTTGTACTTTCTGCATTAACATTTTCAGCATCTTCTCTTTTCTTTACATCTGTCCCTACTGCCATAGATGATGAGGGTACATTTTCCTTTATGCCCTGAAACTCCCGGTAATTCCGGTACAATCCTGTTCCTACCGCCAGAAGAGCCAAAAGAATGCATGCAGTGGCTGCATAGGAAAAAACAGAGGTATGTACCTCCGTCTCTGCTTCGTTGCTTTTGTTCTTTTTTTCTTGGATGATCTTTCTGAAAGTTGTCACTGCTTCGTCACTACATTTTTCTGTAAATTCCGGTTTCAGGATTTGATTCTTTTGAACCATATATTCCTGCATAGCAGCATTTTTTTCGTAATAAATATAATAGCCCTTAACTTTTGCCATCAAACCATTTTCATAATGAAAAAAAGCCTCTTCCCCTTCTGTTGGTTCCGCCAGCATCAGGACCTTTTCTCCGCCAAAATACTGAAGATGTATTTTTTGCATAAGTTCTGTGATTTCAACCGCCATCTGAGGAAATGCAAAATACCATCCCAGAATATGCTGTTCCGGAAAATACTGCTTTTGCTCATCTTGTATTGTGATCCATACTTCCTCTGAAAGATCAATATGTTCAGGTGTTAAATCCTGGCATTTTGCAAGAAGTGCTCCCCTGATAAAAAGATATCCTGTTCCGTCTTCCCATTGCATCTCCCCTGTGAATACAGCCAGGCTTCCCTTTTTTTCCTCGTCTTTGCAAGCAGCTGCAGATAGCCTCCCAAGGAAAGTATACACATAGTCTTCCATATAGATTCTGTAATTTCCTCTGATCTGTCCGATCTGCCGTATATTTCTTGGAAGGTTAAAATTCCCTTCATTCTTTTGTACTTCCCTTTTTTCATCCTTGTAAACAACCTCAATCATGTTTCATCACCCCTTCCGGTACAGCATAGCATATGAGAAATGCAGATTTTATCATAATATAAGAGGTATCCCCATAAATTTGCCGACAGAATCTTACAAGTCTCATTGCCCGCCGGAAAGCCTCTTCGGAATTAAAAATACCTGGATAAATCCTTCCTGCCAGATAGCTGCAAATATCTGCAATTGTTCAATGCGCTCACAGCGATGAATATTTTTCTTTTTTCCGGATATCATGAAAACAAGACAGTCACAGACAATGGAGGAATTATGGCTTTTTATATAAACGGAAAGGGTAAAAATCCTTCTGGGGAGGTTGCGTATCTTTTAAAAAAATTTATATTACATCATACAGGTAAATGGTCGGAAATCGTATTCCTGTGTATTGGCAGTGACCGGGCAACCGGCGACTGCCTGGGACCGTACGTAGGCTGGCATCTTAGTCAGCAAAAGCTGCCTGGTGTCTTTGTGTACGGAACCTTGAACGCCCCTGTACATGCATTAAATCTAGAGCAGAGCCTGAAGCACATACAAAAACATCATTCAAACGCCCTTGTGATCGCAATTGATGCTTCTCTGGGTGCAAAAAAGCACCTGGGATATATCACCATCGGAAATGGTTCCTTATACCCAGGTGCTGGTGTTCAGAAAAATCTTCCCCCAGTGGGAGATATTCATATTACCGGAATTGTAAACATCTCAGGATTTCTCCATCCGCTTACCCTGCAGACTACCCGCCTTGCCACAGTCATTGACCTGGCGGAAACCATCACAGGAGCAATATTGGAAATCTTTTCTGAGGATCACAGTTATGCAAACTCTTTGATCTGTTTGTAAATACCGTCTGCATCAAGTCCATATTTTTCAAGCAGAGCTACAGCAGGACCTGACTCACCATATACGTCATTGATACCGATACGTTTAACCGGAACAGGAGCTTTCTCAGCCAAACACTCACATACTGCACCGCCAAGACCACCAATAATGGAATGCTCCTCAACAGTTACAACCTTACCAGTCTCCTTTGCAGCAGCTACTACAAGCTCCTCATCTAACGGCTTAATGGTATGAATATTGATCACCTTTGCATCAATACCATCTGCTGCCAGCTTCTCGGCTGCTTCCAGGGATGCTGCTACGCAAAGTCCGTTTGCAATAATGGTAAGATCCTTACCTTCACGAAGAACAATACCCTTGCCAAGTTCAAACTTATAATCTGGTCTGTCATTGATCACCGGTACTGCCAGTCTTCCAAATCTCATATATACAGGACCTACATGCTCGTATGCAGCCTCTACCATGGCCTTTGCCTCGATATCATCAGATGGGCTTGCAACGACCATTCCAGGAATGGTACGCATAAGCGCAAAATCCTCACAGCACTGATGGGTAGCACCATCCTCACCTACGGAAATACCACCGTGAGTAGCACCGATCTTTACATTAAGTTTAGGATAGCCTACAGAATTACGTACCTGCTCATAAGCACGGCCTGCTGCAAACATTGCAAATGTACTGGCAAAAGGTACTTTACCGGTAGTTGCGATACCAGCTGCAATACCAATCATATTACACTCTGCAATACCACAGTCAATATGGCGTTCCGGAAACGCCTTCTTAAAGATACCTGTCTGTGTAGCTGCAGCAAGGTCAGCATCCAGAACGATCAGATCCCCATGTTTTTTGCCTAATTCTACCAGTGCATTACCATAGCTGGCTCTTGTTGCGATCTTCTTTACTTCTGACATAATGCTTCACCTACCTTTTCCAGATCTTCCATTGCCTGTGCATACTCTGCATCATTTGGAGCTTTTCCGTGCCAGCCTGCCTGATCTTCCATAAAGGAAACACCCTTTCCTTTTAAAGTCTTCATTATGATAGCTACAGGCATGCCCTTTACTGTCTTTGCTTCCGCAAAGGCTTTACGGAGCTGCTCCATGTCATTTCCATCAGCCACATTGATCACATGGAAATTAAAAGCTTCAAATTTCTTGTCAATTGGATACGGGGAGCAAACATCCTCGATCCTGCCATCAATCTGCAGGCCATTGTTATCCACGATCACTACAAGATTGTCCAGCTTTCTGGCACCGGCAAACATAGCTGCCTCCCAGACCTGTCCTTCCTGTATCTCACCGTCTCCCAGAAGTGTGTACACCCTGTAAGAATCTCCGCTGAGTTTCGCAGAAAGTGCCATACCTACAGCTGCAGAAATCCCCTGTCCCAGAGATCCACTTGACATATCCACACCCGGAATATGTTTCATATCCGGATGGCCCTGCAGATAAGATCCCAGATGACGCAGTGTCTTCAGATCTTCTTTTGGAAAATATCCTCTTTCTGCAAGAACAGAATACAGTCCCGGAGCTGTGTGGCCTTTAGAAAGTACAAAACGGTCTCTGTCAGCCTTCTTTGGATCCTTAGGATCAATGTTCAATTCTTCAAAATAAAGATATGTAAATAAATCTGCCGCAGACAAAGATCCGCCCGGGTGGCCGGCTTTTGCTGCATGGACTGCGGTGACAATATCCTTGCGGACTTCATTCGCAATTTTCTGAAGCTCTAAATTCTCCATTATAGTTCTCCTTTTTACTTATTTATCTCCAAATACTGCTCTGTAATCGTTCTGGAATTTAACAATACCAGCATCAGTAAGCGGATGATGAAGCATCTGCTCAAGCACCTTATATGGTACAGTGGCAATATCTGCACCTGCCAGGGCACACTGTGTAACGTGTACCGGATGACGAACGCTGGCAGCAATGATCTCAGTCTTGATATCTGCAACTGCAAAGATCTCTGCGATCTGGCGGATCAGGTCAAGACCATCTGTGGAAATATCGTCCAGTCTGCCAAGGAACGGAGATACATAGGTTGCACCTGCTCTTGCAGCAAGAAGTGCCTGATTTGCAGTGAAGATCAGAGTAACATTTGTCTTGATTCCTTCTTTGGACAGAACTTTAACAGCCTTCAGGCCTTCTCCTGTCATCGGGATCTTAACAACCATGTTAGGATGAATCTTAGCGATCTCACGGCCCTCACGGATCATACCTTCTGCATCTGTTGTTGTAGCCTTAACCTCACCGCTGATCGGTCCGTCAACGATCTCTGTGATCTCCTTGATAACTTCATTAAAGTCTCTGCCCTCTTTTGCGATCAGAGAAGGGTTCGTGGTAACACCACAGATGATCCCCATATCATTTGCTGCTTTAATATCCTCTACCTTTGCTGTGTCAATAAAAAACTTCATTGCATTTTCCTCCTCTTTCTTAAGCTTAAGCTTACATCCCTGGCCTTATTTAGGCCGTTCTTTTTCTTTGATACTCGTAACTGATTAATACCTCATAGTCACTGATGATTTAATTATAGCAGACTCTTTTGCAAGGTCAAGCCAGGCAATATTTATTAATAACTTTTTTATTAATAAATTCTCATTTTATAAATAATCATTAGGTGTTACAAAGAAATATCAATGTGAATGTACAGGAAAATCAATCTTTTTATCGTTTTCTGCAACTGCGATCATTCAGATTATTATTAATATTTTTAACTTGCTCTATTTATTTTTGTTTGTCTTCTGCTTTTTTACCTTTTTTTCCACCTTCGCATAACCAGTAGTTTTTCTGGCAATCACTCTAGGGGAATATTCAATATTATAAAGGCTTGTAGGCTGTATATCTGAGAAAAAGCTGTCCTTGGTGCCGATCTTACGGATAATGATATCACAGGCATCCCTGCCCTTCAGCGCCACAAAATGTTCAATCGTTGTCAATGCGATCCTGCGGATCCCGGAATAAAAAATATTATCACATCCGATCACCGAAACATCCCTGGGCACATGAAGCCTGGCTTCCTGCAATGCATCCAATGCTCCGATAGCCATCATATCATTTTGTCCTGCTATGGCTGTAAACCGTCGGTTCTCGGAAAGAAGCTCCATGGTCAGCTCATAGCCCATAGAG
This sequence comes from Blautia glucerasea, assembly GCF_013304385.1. Taxonomy (GTDB): domain Bacteria; phylum Bacillota; class Clostridia; order Lachnospirales; family Lachnospiraceae; genus Blautia_A; species Blautia_A ammoniilytica. Next base: position 12,580 of record NZ_JAAITU010000056.1, on the reverse strand, counting down.
TATTCTGTATCCATACGGGGCAGCTGCCTGTCCATAGACTCATCTGCCACCTTAATGATCACATGCCCGGAAAGGCCTGCATTTTCATATTCCTTCACAAAGCCTTCAATACGCTTTGACCGCTGCCACTGTCTTTTGGTAAGCGGTGGCGTGATAAATGCCACATCCCTGTGTCCCAGATCCAAAAGATGCCGGGCCATCAGCCTGCCAACTACCGTATTATCCTGATTAATGGCATCCACAGTTGTGGTACGCTCCTTGTTGCTGATGATCACAAGAGGAATTTCTTTTGCCATGTCCTCCACCTGCTTTTGAAAATCAGGATGAGGATTGCATGCATAAATAATCCCCTGGGGCCGTATATCTGCCATCATCCGCAGATACTTTTCCTCAAATGCTGCATCTCTTTGGGTATTGCAAATAAACACTCCATACCCTTGTTCATTGGCCACAGATTCAATCCCCTGCAGCAAAAGCACATAATAGGGGCTGGTAAGTGTAGGGCAGAACACCACGATCAGTTTTTCTTTTTTATCAGCCTTTTTGTTCTTGCGGCTTGGAAGCTGGTATCCCAGTTCCCTGGCAGCTTTTTCCACCTTTTCTACAGTGTCCCTTGAAAAAGAAACGTTGTATTTTTTGTTTAAAACCATAGAAACTGTTGCCTGAGAAACACCTGCCCTTTCAGCAACATCCGATGAGGTCGCTTTTTTCTTTGCCACAGGTCCTACCTCCTACAGTTCCACCCTGCCTTCCAGTGCACGCAGAAGTGTTACCTCATCAATGTATTCCAGGTCGCCTCCCACCGGCACTCCGCTGGCAATACGGCTAACCCGGATCCCGGTAGGCTTGATCAGCTTGCTGATATACATTGCTGTAGTTTCCCCTTCCAGACTGGAATTGGTAGCAATAATAACCTCTTTCACATCACCCTGAAGACGCTTCATCAGTTCCTTCAGCCGAATATCATCCGGACCGATCCCCAGCATAGGGGAAATCGCTCCATGAAGGACATGATAGACACCCTCAAACCTGCCTGTCTTCTCGTATGCCGCCAGATCCCTGGTATTTTCCACCACCATAATAGTGGAATGGTCTCTCCTGGGATTGGCACAGATAGGACATATCTCCTGGTCCGTCAGGGTACAGCAGCATTTACAATACTGTACCTTTTCCCTTGCCTGGGTGATCACAGAGGTAAGCTGGTTCACCTGATCCTTTGGCATATTAATAATATGAAAAGCCAGGCGCTGAGCTGATTTGGCTCCAATCCCCGGAAGGGATGACAGCTGCTGGATCAGCTGGTTAATATGGCTGCTGTAATATTCCATCAGAACGGAAGGCCCCCGCCCATGCCCATACCGCCAGTCAGCTTGGACATCATGGATGTAGACTCCTGTTCAACCTTGCGAAGGGCTTCATTGGTCGCCGCTACGATCAGATCTTCCAGCATTTCCACATCGTCCGGATCTACTGCATCCGGATCGATCTTTACCTTGGTTACTTCTCTTTTGCCGGAAATAGTTACTTCAACTACCCCGCCGCCAGCTGAAGCTGTAAACTCTTTTTCTTCTAATTCTTTCTGGCTTTCTTCCATCTGGCGCTGCATTTTCTGCGCCTGTTTCATAAGATTATTCATATTTCCCGGCATACCCATGCCTGGAAATCCTCCACGTTTTGCCATAATAAACTCCTCCTGTCAATCTTCTTCTATAACTACATCCATATGGATATTCTGGCGGATTGCTTCGTCCACAGTCACCTTGGACAAATTAGTATACGAATGGTTATTTGCCACCAACAGCTGTACCTCAACTGCTTTTCCGGTCTGTGCAGCAATAATATCCATCAGTTCCTGCCTGGCTTCCGGATCATCCACATAATTCTTGCCAAGAAAGTCCTGAAACTCCACATATAATACAGGTTCGCCTGTATCGCCATTGTACTTTGGAACTGCCTTTAAAAGCTGATCTCTGAACACTCCGGTAGTCTGCCCTGCGATCGCCCGCCATCCGGCAACGATCTTCTGCAGATCCTCAGGTGCTGCTTTTGCTGGCTTCTTTTCTTCCTGTACAGGCTGCGCCCCGGTCTGTTGGACCACACTGCCTGATTGTACCACAGTCTGCTGTACTATTGCACCTTCATCTATTCTCTGCTCCAGCACTCTCAGTCTGTCAAGCACAGAATCCAGGTTTGTTTCCATGGCAGGCCTGCAAAGCTTGATCAGACCGATTTCTATAAGCACACGCTTCTGAGTGGCATAACGGATCTGGCTGGACAGATCTGAAAAAACCCGTATATAGCGCATTAAGGTTTCTGTATCTACCATCTGGCTTTCTTCTTTTAGAAGTTTCAGATTTTCAGAGGAAACATCTATCGCCTCCTCCGGATTTTCTGAGGTCTTCACAAGAAGAAGGTTCCTCATATACCAGGTAAAATCTCCTACAAACTGACTTAGTTCCCGGCCACCCGTGATCAAGTCCTCCAGTGTACGAATGGCACCTGTCACATCTCCGTTGATCACCTTACGTAGAAGCTGGCTGAACACTTCCGTATCCACGGCCCCTAGAACTTCCAGTACCTTGTCATAGGTCAGTTCCTGTCCCAGGTAAAAAGCAATACACTGATCCAAAAGACTGAGTGCATCACGCATGGAACCATCCCCTGCCTTTGCCACATAGCGAACCGCCTTTTCTTCTGCTTTCACTCCTTCAATCTTAAGAAGCTCCTCCAGTCTGGCAGAAATGGTATCAATGGATATCCTGTGGAAATCATAACGCTGGCATCTGGAAAGGATCGTGATCGGGATCTTGTGGGCTTCTGTTGTGGCAAGGATAAATATCACATAAGCAGGCGGTTCTTCCAGTGTCTTTAACAGTGCATTAAAAGCTCCTGTAGAAAGCATGTGAACCTCATCAATGATATAAACCTTGTAATTACCTTCTGTAGGCCGGTATGCAACCTCCTCACGGATCTCCCTGATATTATCCACGCCATTATTAGATGCAGCATCTATCTCAATTACATTCATGGATGTCCCTGCCTGGATCGCTTTGCACATCTCACATTCATTACAGGGGCTTCCGTTGACAGGATGTTTGCAGTTTACTGCTTTCGCCAGAATCTTGGCCACAGTTGTCTTACCGGTACCTCGGGTACCGCAGAACAGGTAGGCATGTCCGATACGGCCGGCCTTGATCTGGTTCGTCAATGTTGTCACAATATGATCCTGTCCCTTGACATCCTCAAAATTATCCGGTCTGAACTTCCGGTAGAGAGCAGTATAACTCATAAATCAGCTCCTTGTATTTCAGACATTTGTCCCTTAATCTCCAAAACTGATACCGATCTGCTTTGCAGCCAGCACAGTCTGATCCTTCGGATCTACGGTTTTTAATTTACCGGCACACTCTGCCAGCGGCACTCTCTTGATCTTGCCTTCAACAATACCGATCATCACACCATATTCTCCGTCCAGGATAGCCTCTGCAGCGCCTGCACCGATCCTGGTAGAAAGAACCCTGTCATAAGCACATGGCTCTCCACCTCTCTGGGTATGGCCCGGAACCGTGATCCTTACTTCTGCCCCTGTTTCAGCAAAAATCTGATCCGCGATCTCATAAGAAACGGACGGATACTTCTTGGCTCTTGCTTCCAGTTTTTCTTTGTATTTCTTCTTAGGCAGCTTAGCATCTTCTTTGGAAATAGCTCCCTCCGCTACTGCAAGGATCGTAAACCGCTTGCCAGCTTTGGCCCTCCTGTTGATAGCCTCAGCAACCTTCTTGATATCGTAAGGGATCTCTGGGATCAAAATAATGTCTGCACCGCCTGCAATTCCTGAATGAAGGGTAAGGCTGCCTACCTTGTGTCCCATAACCTCAACAATAAATACACGTCCATGAGATGCTGCCGTTGTATGGATACAGTCAATGGCATTCGTAGCAATATTCACCGCACTCTGGAAACCAAAAGTCATGTCTGTTCCCCAGATATCATTATCTATCGTCTTCGGAAGATGGATGATATTCAGCCCTTCCTCTCTTAACAGATTGGCTGTTTTCTGTGTACCATTACCACCCAGGATCACCAGACAATCCAGGCATAGCTTGTAATAAGTCCGCTTCATGGCCTCTACTTTGTCCAGACCGTTGGCATCCGGAACTCTCATCAGCTTAAAGGGCTGTCTGGATGTACCCAGAATCGTACCTCCCTGCGTCAGTATGCCAGAAAAATCTTTGGAAGTCAGCATCCTGTATTTCCCGTAGATCAGGCCCTTATATCCATCGTCAAAGCCATATACTTCCAGTTCGTCCACACTGTTGGTAAGTCCCTTTACTACGCCTCGCATGGTGGCATTTAATGCCTGGCAGTCACCGCCGCTTGTAAGCAAACCGATCCTTTTGATCATAATTCCTACCCTCCATTTCTGTGTTTTCACACGGTCTTAAAATCTTAATTATTATATACCAAAATATTTTTTCGCACAACAAGAAATAGTTGAAATCTCCCAAAAGCCTTGACAAATCCGTCAAAACTACATATAATAAATTCCGCGCAGCCGGGGAGATAGCGGTGCCCTGTACCTGCAATCCGCTACAGCAGGGGTGATGCCAATCTGAGGCTTGTGATCTGTGGAGCTGCCCTTTATAAGTGGCGTTGACGTCTGGGTCTTACGCAACAGGAATCTATGAACCGTGTCAGGACAGGAATGTAGCAGCACTAAGTAGAAGCTTCTGTGTGCCGTGAGGGCGCCTGGGCCGAGTTAACTGTAAAGGTAACGTCTGTGGATGCATTCCGAGGTGCGGCGCGCAAAAATAAATATACCACATATTCTTTTATTATTATAATAATTTCATATTTTAATCCATTTTCTGACGCGCCAGTATTTTCAGGCGCTTTTTTTCTTCCCTGAGATCTGCAAAAAAAGCAGACAGCATATGAGAGCACTCTTCTTCCAAAACGCCCCTTGTCACCTTTACTTTATGATTAAACCCATCCATTTCAAGAAGATTTAATACCGATCCTGCACATCCGGCCTTAGGATTCATACTGCCGATCACCACCTCATCAATTCGTGACTGAACCAGAGCCCCCGCACACATTTGGCATGGTTCCAGGGTCACATACATGGTGCACCCTTCCAGTCTCCAGTCCCCCTGCTTTTTGCTTGCCTTTTTTATTGCATTCAATTCTGCATGGGAAAGGGTATTCTTATCAGTATTTCTCCGATTATAACCCCTTGCAATGATCTTTCCTTCATATACGATCACGCAGCCAATGGGAACCTCCTTCAGTGCCAGTGCTTTTCTTGCCTGACGGATGGCTTCTTTCATATATTTTTCCTGTTCAGTCATTTATCTTTTCCTTTTCGATAATTCCCTGGTGTTTTTCCAGTAAGATTTTTAAATACTTTTCCAAAATAGGCACTGCCTGAAAAACCTGTGGCATATGCAATTTCTGTCACAGACAGATCGGTTTCTGTCAACAATTTTTCGGCCTGCCTGATCCGATAATCCTGCACATAGTCAAAGGGAGTTTTGTGGATACACTCCTGAAAGCAACGGATACATTCCCGACTGCTTACAGATGCAGCCTCTGCTATTTCTTCCAGCAGGATCTTGTGATCGTAATTCTCATGAATATAAGACAGCATGTCCATGATCCTGGTCTGATTTTCTGAATACTGTCCTCTTTTTGACCCTTGAAACATATCCCTGGCCTCTTCCATCAACAGCAGCCAGATTTCGCTAAGCAGATTCCTTGTTTGAAATTCCACATTCTCCATCGCCTGCATCCGGCCAAGCTTAATGAGCATTGCCAGCAATTCTCTCTGTCTTTTGATTTCTCCGGCAATTCCCAAAATCTCAAGATGACGATTCTGAAGAATAGGTGCTAAATATTTTGTTTCATAAATGCTTTTAAAATGTCCTGCAAGAAGCGTTGAATGAAACAAATGAGACTCCAGCACGCAGGCCTGATCTCCGCCCCCATCTTCCATGGAACAAAGAACATTAGAATTTATAAAATAGGCCTGTCCTTTCTGGAATATATAAGATTTACCAGAAGTAAAAACTTTCACACAGCCAGCTTCCACATAATTCAATTCCAGTTCTTCATGCCAGTGCCAGGGGACCTTTGTCTTTTTTATATTCACATGATGGTAGGCGTATGGATATTCCTGTGTGATCCCCTGGATTGCCTCTTGCTGATTTTCTTTGATCCTAATTTTCATTTTACCTGCCCATTTTTACAAAGTCCCTGTTCAGCAGATATTCTTCCGTAAGGTGTTCTGCTATCACCGATAGCTATTTGGAATGTATTTTTAATATTACATCTGCTATTTTGTCTATATTTTTATATTTTATGACACTAATATTGTTTTTTTACTTTCTTATCTGAAATATAATTATATCAGAAAACAGTAGAAACTGTAAAGTGATTTCTGAAAGCGGAAAAAGTCATTGCCGTTCACTCTGCGTACAGTAGCATAAAACCAGCAGCATCCATACAATGACGCATTGACCGTATTACGTATTTTTAAGGAGGGAAACGGATGAAATACGATCTTTTCTACCAGTTAAAAGACTACGCTCAACAGCACCCGGAGCAGTTCAATGGACAGCCAGAGTCCAATGACAGGCCTGCTTCATCATCTCCTGCTGTCCAGGAGCATTTCACAGGGAGCACAGATCCTGTACCAGTACCCGCTCTTTCCGTTTTTTATTCCAGGTAAAGGCCATTCCTTAAACCAGGGGAATCCAAACATCTCTGCCATGAAACGCTCTTGCTGGTCATAGATGCCTGGCACCCCCAGTATGTACTGCCCGTCTGTCTGCCTGCACAACAAAATATATCCGAAATGACTGTATCCATGCTGCAAGAAACGATTATTACAATATACGCAGTTTTTTCTGCAAATCTGCCTTAAATCCCCTGGGCAAATCCTCCAGCATTGATCACAGTCCGGGAATAAAGTGGGGCTCTCCTCTGCTTCTTCCTGAATAGACTCTGCCTGAAGTTCTCTGCCTTTTGATTCTTTTCTTGCTTCCCCCTCTTGCTGCTGTTCATTTTCCTGCTTTTTATTTTTCTGTTGCTCGTTGTCTTGCTTTTTGTTTTTCTGCTGTTCGTTTTCCTGCTTTTCGTTTTTCTGTTGTTCGTTGTCCTGCTTTTCTGATTCCTGTTTTCGTTCTGAAATTTCCGCCAAAACCCCTTCGTTCTGCCCTGTCTGTTCATTTTTTTCCAGTTTCTGAAAATGATCCGGCCGGATAGGCAGGTCATCCCACTGGGTTCCCATAAAAGCCCCTGTGTCTGTCTCCAGTATCATTCCACACAACTGGTCCAAACCGACCCCTGCATCTCCCATATTCCCTGCATCAGCCTTCAGCACATTAACAGCAGGATCCCTACTGATCTGAAGACTTCCCAACCAAATTCCAAGTATCAGTCCTTCCTTTCGGATAAATCCATAAATACTGCAGTGTTCCATCTGCTTCTCTTCATGCAGATGAATTTCCATGGTACATTTGCCTTCTCGCACTTCCAGCTTTATAAAGCCACAATTCTCTGCTTTTCTTCCATTTCTGTATTCATATACATATGCAATAAATCTTCTATACCCGTTCAAGTTATTGCCCCTTTTGATTCTCGCTTCATTATTCAAGAATGCCGAGGCATTCTTGCTGCGAGGTGCGCGTCATGCAATTGCATGACATACTTCTCCTGCGCGCCTCTGCAATCCTGCCGGAGGCTATATCAGCTGGGGGATTGACTCCCACCACTGATACCAGCTTGTTTCTCACCACCTATAGAGGTGGGAGTCATCTCCCAGCTGATATATATGAACCATCTCTGGAATCATGAAATTAATTTCATTTAATGCTTGACAAACCTTTCAGAAATTAATATAATATCACTTGCAGTTGACGAAGCGTGGCTCAGTTTGGTAGAGCGCTGCGTTCGGGACGCAGAGGCCGTGGGTTCGAATCCCGTCGCTTCGACTACTTATAGAAGCCTGAGAGCATTATGCTTTCAGGCTTTTTCATTTTATTTCAGACGCTTGATACAAAGGAGAATAACTATGGATACCATCACCGTCAGAAATGCCGTTCTTGAAGATGCTCCCCGCATTCTGGAAATCTATTCCTATTATGTAAAGCACACAGCCATCACCTTTGAATATGTAGTTCCAACCTTGAAAGAATTTCAGATCCGCATGAAAAACACTATGCAAAAATACCCATACCTGGTAATAGAACAAAGCGGCCAGGTACAGGGCTATGCTTACGCTGGCTCTTTTGTAGGAAGAGCTGCCTATGACTGGTCTTGCGAACTTTCCATCTATCTGGATCGCAATGCCAGAAACTGTGGCCTGGGACGCAGGATTTATGATGCTCTGGCAAACCGTTTAAAAAAAATGGGGATCCTGAATCTGTACGCATGCATTGGTTATCCACAGACAGAAGATGAATATCTTACCAAAAACAGCCAGCAGTTCCATGCCCATCTTGGCTTTCAGACTGTGGGGCTGTTCCATAACTGCGGTTACAAATTCGGTCGCTGGTATGACATGATCTGGATGGAAAAAATCATTGGAGAGCATAAAACAGATCAGCCACCTGTTCAGTTTTTCAGGTAATCAAACGCAATTCTTGGTGTGCCATCATCTGTGTGGATGATCCCACATTCACGAAATCCATATTTCTGTAAGGCTTCCTGCATGGGCTTATTATTTTCGTGAGTATCGATCCTTATATAATCTATTATCTTTGTGCAAAAATCAAAGCAGGCCTTTGTCAGTCCGCGGGTGCTTCCATCAGAAGCTACACGATGGACTGCTCCGTAAGGCAGATCGCTGTGCCAGGCTCCCTGCCGGATTTCCTGATATGTAGGATCCTCCCCCAGGATAAAAGCAAACACTCCGGTAATCCGCTCCTGCTTCACGCATACATAAAAATTCCCTTGTTCTATATCTTTCCGGATCAATTTTTCCGGCGGATAAGTCTGTCCCCACTGAGACGCATTCCCCTGCTTCTTCATAAAACTGCGGGCCAATTCATATATCCCCATGATCTGTTCCAGGTCTTTTATTTCTGCTTTTCTGATAATCATCTGCTTCCCCTCCCGATGCCATTCTCTTGTTGTCAGCTGCTGCCAAGCTGGCCTATCAATCATGCCATCCAAACCGTTACGCCTGTCTGTTCAGTTATGCCATCCCAGCCGTTTTACGCTGGCATGTACGCTTCCTGTGATCCAGTCCACGTCATTTGTGATCCAATCCATGATCTCCAACTGACGTTTCTCCCAGGCAATGGTTGCCTCCCGTGCTTCTGGTGTCTCCTCTGTTTCCATAGAAGTATCAATCTCATTATATCCGAAAATATATCCGCCTGCGCTCCAAATAGTAAAATTACTGTCTGGTCCTGGATCCACCTGATCTCCACGCTGCCGAATCAAATCATCATGGCGTGCCTTATATTCCTCTGCGCAGCCATCCTTCAATTTTGTAACAAAGACCCTGTGACGGATCATTTCTTTATTCTCTCTTACAACACCATAATTATAATACATAAGCCGCATATCTTCCCCAGGCACAGACAACCAGGTAAATGTATCTCCCAGCTGACTGATCAGTTTTTCCTTTGTTGTCTGTGACTGCTGGTCCAATTCCTTATTCCGGTCTTTTTCATAATATCCAAAGATCAGATCCTCTGCATTCCAGATACTGAAATTTCGAATCCGAGCAACATCCAGAAACGCTGTCAGCTCTGGCCAGATTCTCCCAAGCTTTCTCCTGTAATCATTCATTCTTCCTTCTTTTATCTGCATAGCAAATGCATGTCTTTCCATTTCTTTACCCCCCAATTCTATATCGCTTAATTCTTTACCAGTGTTTTTATCATAGCACATTCCGTTTTTCTTTTATATGTTTTTATAATCTTTTCGCAACCACCATATGGATACCGCAGTCTTACAGACATAACATTAACAGATCATGTAACGTACATTGGAATGTACGCCTTTTACAAGCGCAACAGCCCTAGATCTCTCACCTTACAGGAATACACTGCTGCTATCGGTGATTACGCTTTTGCCTATTGTACCGGCCTGACCAGGAGTATTTATGTAACTGTCCAGAGCCAGCCTGTAAGAACCACTAAGATCACTATAGTGGTTCAGTTGTCATCCTAGGTACATCAAAAGTTAAGTTTCTGCTATATTGACGCAGAATGGTTTCTTCATATGCAAGGCATAGCGGTGGCTACGGCGACCAACGACAACGCAGCAGATGAAAAATCAAACAAGTCAATATGGTAGTTACTTAATATTCGATGTACTAGTACAGTGAATATTATTTTTCGCCAACTAACGGATTCCATGTTATTGCTCACCAATCATTAGAGGAAAAGCCTTCACAGCTTAGATAGCTCTTTTTCACAAAGATATTAATTATCTTATTATCGTTAAATATATGTTTTTATTATCTTATCAAAATATTAAATATATCATATAATGTTATAAAGTGTTGAAAAAGGAGTTTGTTTATGATAAATGAAGAGACTTTTGCCTCAAGATTAACATCCTTACGAGAACAGAAAAAAGTGTCTGCCAGAGAAATGAGCCTAGATTTGGGGCAAAATGGCAGTTATATCAACCGAATTGAAAACCGAAAAGCCTTCCCTTCCATGCAGTGTTTTTTCTATATATGCGACTATTTACAGATATCTCCTGCTGCTTTTTTTGATGATACCACCAAAGCCCCACATGCACTGGATACACTTACCGAACTGCTAAAAACTCTGTCTGTAGAACAGCTTGAACTAATCGCCCAGATTGCCCGGGAATTTTCCGAAAAATAAATCATCCATCCAAAAAAGATACTGAAAACAAAACTCTTTTCTTGTCCTCAGTATCTTCTTTCAAATGTCTTTTATTTACTGGTCTTTTATTTACTGGTCTTTTATTTACTGATCTTTTCTCATTTTAATCTATTATTCAAACTCGACAATTACTAATCAATTTTGTTTAGAGATTATTTATTGCCATGTTCGCTTTTCTTTCAATTATTTGATTTATCCATATTATCCTGCCTATACAGGCTAATGTTATCAATTTGTTATCGGTATTGATAACACCCGCTCCGTAGCTGTGGATAATAGCAATATATTCCGATTCAGATTATAAGCGGTTTTGCTTAGGAAATCAACCATTTGTTTCTGTATCTTCAATAAGATTTTTCTTTAATGCCGCAATCGTATCTTGGTTCTTTCTCAAAAGCTCTAATTGCCTATATGCTTTTTCTCTTAATATTTTTAACCTTTCAATTTTAGGCACTTCCTGTCTTATCAAATCTGCGTTTGTATCTTCCAGATTGATAAGCACAACCAATTCTTCCGCAGAAGCAAAATCTCTGATATTAGGAGTTTTACCTTTTATTCCTTTTTCAGTTCTCCATTGTGCTGCTGTTTTTCCAAACAAAGCCATATTTAGAATATCTGCTTCTGACGCATATGTATATGCCATTTCCTGCGGAGATAATGTGGGCGTTATCAAAAATTCTTTTACTGCATCTGTGTGGATACGATAGTTTATTTTTGAAAGTTCTCTCTTTACATCCCACCCAATCGCTAACCGATCTGCTTCGTCTTTCTTTAGTCTCTGATAATCTTTGATGATATAAAGCTTAAATTCCGGAGAAATCCATGAAGCAAACTCAAACGCTATATCCGTATGAGCATAAGTACCGCCATATCGTCCCGATTTTGATACGATACCGATTGCATCCGTTGCTTTTATCCACTGCTGTGGTGTTAATGTAAAAGCATTATCTCCAGATTCTGCTTTAAACCTATCGAATTCGATAGGTTTAAAATTGGGATTATGAATTTGTTCCCACAAGCCCAAAAATGAAATCGTAGAATGATTGCGCATCCAGTTTGCTACCACGATAAAAGCATTGTCTGAATTTTTATATTTTGCAATATCAGTGAGTGAAATGTAAGCATCCTCATTAACAACATCGCCCATCACTCTGATTTCTGTTCCATTGGCATCTATTTTCATGTTTTTCAATCTTGGTTTTCCCCCTTTCTACATTACGGACACTCTCTTTCAAAATAATTTTCTAATTTTTCTTTTCAATTTCTCGCCATATGTAATTGTCATATCAATTTTCACAACTGGAAGTTATTACTTTCTGCATAGCGTGTTTCCTAAAATGATAATTACCACAACATCAACCAAAATAATCCCCAATGCAATATATACAAAAAATGCAGGTAAAATATTTTCCAACAAACCCATAGTTAATACAAGAATTGCGATAATAGACATTCCAATTCCCATTGTTCTGCATAACTTCTTTTCATCATATTTTTCCTTTTCTTCATTTGAAGCTGTATTATATCCAGAAATGAACCAACTTCCGTGTCCAGAAAGTAAAATTATAGAAATTACAGCAAATATTCCAAAGACAATCCACACTATCACATCAGAACCTGTTGCTAAATCTGCCAATTTCATATAGATACACCTCCCTATATAGTCAAGTCTTTTTTCCTTGAAAATCAAGGAATTTCTAATGTTT
>NZ_JAAITU010000055.1 GCF_013304385.1 Blautia glucerasea | reverse complement strand
CTTGGTATGAGTCACACCCTCCCTCTCTTAGAACTGTCTATTTCCCGACAACCCCTTTTTTGCAAAAACCAGAAAACCGCTTACTGGTATTTCTTTTCTTTCTCAAATTTGGGTTCACAGGTAAGTGCAATGCCCAGCTTGCGGAAAGCTTCAATATCTACAGAAGACAGCATTACAGAAGTATGCGCCTGGCATCCGGAAAGCTTGGGAAGCTGTTCAAGGGCAAGCCTGGCATCCGGATTGGTAGCAGCACTGATGGATAATGCAATCATAGTCTCGTCCATATGCAGACGGGGATTCTTGCTGCCAAGATAATTTGTTTTTAATACCTGAATGGGGCGGATGGCATCTGGGGAGATCACATGCTTTTCGTGATCAATGCCAGCCAGCTCTTTTAGTACATTTAAAAGCAGAGCAGAAGAAGCACCAAGCAGGTCGGAAGTCTTGCCTGTAATGATCCTGCCGTCTTCCAGCTCCATGGCAGCAGCCGGACCACCAGTCTCCTGTTCGCGTTTCAGGCTGGCAGGTACTACCTTGCGGTCTTCAAGGGAAGCGTGCGCCTGTTTCAGGAGAAGTTCGATCTTATAAACTTCATCCTCCTTACCAGTGCCGGAAACCAGGGCCTGCATGCTCTTATAGTAACGACGGATGATTTCTTGTCTGGAGGCCTCTTGGCAGACTTCGTCGTCAATAATACAGTTGCCTGCCATATTTACTCCCATATCCGTAGGGGATTTGTAAGGGCATTTGCCAATGATCTTCTCGAACATAGCCTGAAGAACCGGAAAGATCTCCACATCACGATTATAGTTGACTGTAGTCTGTCCATAAGCTTCCAGGTGGAATGGGTCGATCATATTTACATCATTTAAGTCAGCGGTAGCTGCTTCATAGGCTAAGTTAACCGGATGCTTCAAAGGAATATTCCAGATTGGGAAAGTCTCGAACTTTGCGTAACCGGCAGCAACACCCCGTTTGTATTCATGGTAAAGCTGAGAAAGGCAGGTAGCCATTTTACCGCTTCCGGGTCCGGGAGCAGTGATCACCACCAGTGGTCTGCTTGTCTTGATATAATCGTTCTTGCCATAACCGTCATCGCTGACGATCAATGCTGTATTACTTGGGTAGCCTGGGATTGAATAATGAAGATAAACAGGGATCCCCATTTTCTCCAGACGTTTTTTGAATGCGTTTGCACTCTCCTGTCCTGCGTAGCGGGTAATGCATACACTTCCTACATACAGGCCTCTGCTTGTGAATGCGTCGATTAGACGGAGAACATCCACATCATAAGTGATGCCAAGATCACCACGGACTTTATTCTTGTCAATATCGGCAGCACTGATGACGATAACGATCTCTGCCTGATCAGAGAGCTGCATCAGCATCCTGAGCTTGCTGTCAGGCTCGAATCCTGGAAGAACTCTGGAAGCATGATAATCATCAAAAAGCTTACCACCGAATTCAAGGTATAGTTTGTTTCCAAATTTGCCAATACGTTCCCGGATATGTTCGGACTGCATTGTAAGATATTTTTCATTATCAAAGCCGATTTTCATTTGTCATTTCCTCTCCATCATCTATAAGAATCATTCTATCAGTATACTACAGAATTTCCTGCTTGTGTGAAAGTATTTTTAGTTTTTTGTGAAAAAAGATGAGAGAAAAAATCAGAGTATTTTCATAATCTGGCAGTTGATTTATCCTGGATTTCTCTTTATAATAAAAAGGATACAAGAGGAGGAACAAAATGAATAATAATTTGGACAATAACCCCAATGGCAAGCGTCCTGATAACAGGGATCCCAGGAAGCAGGGACCCAATAAAAATCATCAGTCAATTCTGGCTTTTCTGATCTGTCTTTTAGTTACATTGGTATGCTTAAGTCTTTTTACCAATATGCTTCAGGATCATTCCAGCGAGATCACATATGACAAATTTATTGATATGGTGGAAAAGGATCAGGTTAAGGAAGTTACCCTTCAGTCTGATACATTGACGATTGTACCGAAGAAGCAGACAAGTCCCTATTCAGAGATCACCTATTATACGAATCAGGTAGAGGATGAGACAGCTCTTACTAAGCGCCTGGAGGGTACAGGTATTATTTTCAAGTCTGAACCGCCGGATGCATTTGGCGAATTTATGTCTATGATGCTTTCTGTGCTTCTTCCTACACTGCTTTTATTTGTGCTTTTGATGTTCTTTATGCGCCGTATGAATAAAGGCGGCGGTATGATGGGAGTGGGCAAAAGCAGAGCCAAGGCTTATGTACAGAAAGAAACAGGGATTACTTTTAAAGATGTTGCTGGACAGGATGAGGCAAAGGAATCCCTTCAGGAAGTAGTTGATTTTCTTCATAATCCAGGGAAATATACAGAGATTGGCGCTAAGCTTCCCAAAGGAGCACTCCTTGTAGGGCCTCCCGGAACAGGAAAGACACTTCTGGCAAAAGCTGTGGCAGGAGAGGCACATGTACCGTTTTTCTCATTGTCAGGATCAGAGTTTGTGGAAATGTTTGTTGGTGTAGGTGCTTCCCGTGTAAGGGATCTTTTCGAAGAAGCGAAGAAGAATGCACCATGTATTGTATTTATCGATGAGATTGATGCCATCGGAAAAAGCAGGGATTCCCATTATGGCGGAGGCAATGATGAGCGTGAGCAGACACTGAATCAGCTGTTGGCTGAGATGGATGGCTTTGATACATCTAAAGGGCTGCTGATCCTGGCGGCTACTAACCGTCCGGAAGTTCTGGATCCTGCACTGCTTCGTCCTGGCAGGTTTGACCGCCGAGTGATTGTAGACCGGCCGGATCTGAAGGGCCGTGTAGATATTCTGAAGGTACATGCAAAGAATGTACTGCTGGATGATACGGTTGATTTTGATGCTATTGCATTGGCTACTTCAGGAGCTGTTGGATCTGACCTTGCCAATATGGTAAATGAAGCTGCGATCCTTGCAGTTAAGAATGGCCGAAAAGCTGTATCTCAGAAGGATCTGCTGGAGTCTGTAGAAGTGGTTCTTGTGGGAAAAGAAAAGAAAGACCGCATTTTGAGCCCGCAGGAGCGCAAGATCGTATCTTATCATGAAGTAGGGCATGCTCTTGTAAGTGCTCTGCAAAAAGACGCAGAGCCTGTGCAGAAGATCACCATTGTGCCGCGTACAATGGGAGCACTTGGATATGTTATGCAGGTGCCTGAAGAAGAGAAATACCTGAATACTAAGAAAGAACTGGAAGCTATGCTGGTAGGCTATCTTGGCGGCCGTGCCGCTGAGGAGATTGTCTTTGATACTGTGACTACAGGAGCATCTAATGATATTGAACAGGCGACTAAGGTTGCAAGAGCAATGATCACCCAGTATGGTATGTCCGAGAAGTTTGGTTTGATGGGACTTGCCACACAGGAGGACAGGTACCTTACCGGTCGTGCTGTGCTGAATTGCGGAGATGACACTGCTACAGAAGTGGACCATGAGGTGATGGCATTGATGCATCGCTCTTATGAAGAGGCAAAGACATTGCTGAGCGGACACAGAAAAGCATTGGACAAGATCGCTGATTATCTGATCCGCAAAGAAACGATTACCGGTAAGGAATTTATGAAGATCTTCCGGGCTGTAGAAAAGGGAATGGATGTGCCGGAGAATCTGGATGAGCTGGATCTTAACCAACTGGAGGACAAAGAGCCTGCTCAGGCAGAAACCGATAAGGAAGAGAGCCAGATTGCGGAAAAGTCTGTCCAGGCAGAAACTGATAAGGAAGAGAGCCAGATCTTAGAGGTATCTGCTCAGACAGAGCCAACAGAAGAATAACAGATGTGAAATGGAGCCGGGAATACAGCTTGAAGCAGGTATCCCGGCTCTTATATCAGCTGGGAGTCAATCCCCCAGCTGATATAGCCTCCGGCAGGATTGCAGAGGTGCGCAGGAGAAGTATGTCATGCAATTGCATGACGCGCACCTCGCAGCAAGAATGCCGAGGCATTCTTGATATGACGGCGAAAGGATCCATAATATGTTTTTGATCGAAGAGGAACTGAAAAAATTGCCTGGAAAGCCTGGCGTCTATATTATGCATGGGGAAAAGGATGAGATCATTTATGTTGGAAAGGCGGTGAGCCTGAAAAACAGAGTGCGCCAGTATTTTCAGAGCAGCAGGAATAAAGGGGCAAAGATCGAGCAGATGGTGACACACATTACCAGGTTTGAGTATATTATCACAGACTCAGAGCTGGAAGCCCTTGTACTGGAATGTAATCTGATCAAGGAACACAGACCTAAATATAATACAATGCTGAAGGATGATAAAACATATCCTTTTATTAAAGTAACCGTTCAGGAACCCTATCCGAGAGTTCTGTTTTCCAGAACCATGAAAAAGGATAAGGCAAGATATTTTGGCCCCTATACAAGTGCAGGGGCTGTAAAAGATGTGATCGAGCTTGTAAGAAAGCTGTATAAGGTGCGTTCCTGTAACAGAAACATTCCTAAAGAAAACTATAATGATCGTCCCTGCCTGTATTATCATATGGAGCAATGTATGGCACCCTGTCAGGGCAATGTAAGCCAGCAGGAGTATAAAAAGAATATTGATCAGGTACTGAAGTTTCTGAATGGGGATTTTCAGGAAACAATCCAGCAGCTTACCCATAAAATGGAGACGGCATCAGAAGAAATGCGGTTTGAGGATGCGGCAGGATACAGAGATCTGATACAGAGCATACGTAAGATTGGTGAACGCCAGAAGATTACAACTTATGGAGAAGAGGACAAAGATATTATTGCAGTTTCCATGGATGAAAGCCTTGATCTGAGAGAACAGGATGCAGTAGTGCAGGTGTTTTTCATGCGAAGCGGCAAGCTGATCGGAAGGGATCACTTCTTTCTGCGGGTGGCAAGAGGAGATAAGGCAGAGCAGGTATTGTCCAGCTTTCTGAAGCAGTTTTATGCAGGAACGCCTTTTATTCCAAGGGAGATCATGCTGCAGAAAGACATTGAGGACAGGCAGGTGATCGAAGAGTGGCTGTCCGGGCGCAGAGGTCAGAAGGTGCATATCCGTGTACCTGTAAAAGGAACGAAAGAAAAGCTGGTGGAATTGGCACTGGAAAATGCAAGAATGGTTCTGGCAAAGGACAGAGAACGAATAAAAAGGGAAGAGGGCAGAACCATTGGAGCTGTAAAGGAAGTAGAGAACTGGCTGAACCTGAAAGATCTGGTGCGTATGGAGGCTTATGATATTTCCAATATCAGTGGTTTTGAGTCGGTTGGTTCCATGGTGGTCTATGAGAAGGGACGACCAAAACGGTCAGATTACCGTAAATTTAAGATTAAATGGGTGCAGGGTCCTAATGACTATGCCAGCATGGAAGAAGTGCTTACAAGGCGTTTTACCCATGAAAGCAAGGGAGAATTTGACAGCTTTTCCAGACTTCCGGATCTGATTCTGATGGACGGTGGAAGAGGACAGGTAAATATCGCTTTGAAGGTGTTGGAAAATCTGGGGATGGATATTCCGGTATGCGGTATGGTAAAAGATGATGACCACAGGACCAGGGGACTGTATTACAATAATGTGGAGATCCCCATCGACACCAGCAGCGAAGGCTTTCATCTGATCACCAGGATCCAGGATGAAGCACACAGATTTGCCATCGAATTTCATCGTTCCCTGCGAAGCAAGGAGCAGGTACATTCTGTGTTGGATGATATTCCAGGGATCGGAGATGCCAGAAGAAAAGCCCTGATGCGTAAATTTAAGTCCCTAGAGAAGATCCAGGAAGCTTCAGTGGAAGAATTGGCATCTACGGAAACCATGAATATGAAAAGTGCCAGCCAGGTTTATGATTTTTTTCACAAAAAAGGAAAAAATATATAAATTATTTTCAACGCGTGTTATAATAAGAACGAATATTTCTAAAAGCGAGGAGATAGACCATGAAAGGTGTGCAGTTGACAAAAATGGCTCAGGAGCTGAATCTGACAAATCTGACGCCAGATATTGATTTTACAGATATTTATATTAAAACAGCTGAGATTAACCGTCCTGCTCTTCAGCTTACAGGATACCTGGAGCATTTTGCAAATGAGCGGGTGCAGATTATCGGATATGTAGAGTATACCTATTTGATGCAGCTGAATGATGAAGAGAGACAGTTCAAGTATGAGCGCTTTATTTCCAGCAAGATTCCCTGTGTTGTATTTAGTACCATGACAAGACCGTCTCAGGATATGATCGACCTGGCATATAAGTATAATGTGCCTACTTTTGTAACAGAGAGAAGCACCTCCAGCTTTATGGCTGAGATTATCCGCTGGCTTGGTGTACAGCTTGCTCCCTGCATTTCTATTCACGGAGTGTTGGTGGATGTATATGGTGAGGGTGTTCTGATCACAGGCGAAAGCGGGATCGGCAAGAGTGAGGCTGCACTGGAACTGATTAAGCGAGGTCATCGTCTTGTAAGTGATGATGTAGTAGAACTGCGTAAGGTCAGCGATGTAACCCTGGTAGGCTCTGCACCGGATATTACCCGGCATTTTATTGAGCTTCGAGGGATCGGTATCATTGATGTAAAGACCCTTTTTGGTGTGGAAAGTGTTAAGAATACACAGTCTGTAGACCTGGTGATCCGTCTGGAAGAGTGGGATAAGGACAAAGAATATGACCGACTGGGACTTCATGAGGAATATACAGAATACTTGGGGAATAAGATTGTATGCCATTCTCTGCCCATACGTCCGGGCCGTAATCTGGCAGTGATCGTTGAAGCAGCTGCAGTCAACCACAGACAGAAGAAGATGGGCTACAATGCTGCGGAAGAGCTGTATAAGCGTGTGCAGGCCAATATAGCGAAGAAAAGGGATGTCTGATAAAAAGTGTTAAATAATAAAAAGGTAATGGAAAGGAAAAGGTTATGGGAGTTTATTGTTTTGGTATTGATGTAGGAGGAACATCTGTCAAATGTGGATTGTTTCTTACAGATGGAACACTGGTAGAAAAATGGGAGATTCCTACCCGTACAGAAAATGAAGGAGCTGCGATCCTTCCGGATATAGCAAAGACTATTGAAGATAAGATCAAAGAACGTGGAATTGAAAAAGGCGATATTGATGGTGTTGGTATCGGAATCCCGGGACCTGTGAATGAGAACGGCGAGGTTCCCCTTGCGGTAAACCTTCACTGGGGATTTAAGGCTGTTGCAGCAGAGATCAGTGCATTGACCGGACTTCCTGCAAAGGCTGCCAATGATGCCAATGTAGCTGCTTTGGGAGAGGCTTGGAAAGGTGCTGCAGAGGGCGCTAAGAGTGTAGTACTCCTTACACTTGGTACAGGCGTTGGCGGTGGTATTATAGTTGATGGTAAGATCGTACCTGGTTTCCACGGCGCCGGCGGTGAAGTGGGACATGCCAATATGAACAGCGAGGAAGCAGAAAGCTGTAACTGTGGTAATCATGGATGTCTGGAGCAGTATGCTTCAGCAACCGGTATTGTCCGTGTTGCAAAGAGGGTACTTGATTCCACTCAGGCTCCGAGCGTTCTCAGAAAGAATATGGACAAGCTGAGCGCAAAGCAGGTTCTGGATGCATACAAGGACGGAGATGTACTGGCTGTACAGATCATGGAAAAAGTAGGAGATATACTGGGCAGGGCGCTTGGTATTTTCTGCTGTGTGATCGATCCACAGACCATCGTGATCGGCGGAGGAGTTTCCAGGGCAGGACAGCCGCTGATAGACTGTATCCAGAAATATTACAGGAAGTATGCGTTCCCAACATGTAAGGATACACCGATCGTACTTGCTACGCTGGGAAATGATGCCGGGATTTACGGAACTGCACGAATGGTGATCAAGGACTAAAAAAGACTTTCAGGAAATTGATATGCTCCCTTCTAGGTGGACAAGTGAAATAATAACAACTTGTCACTTAGGAGGGAGCATATTTTATCTGTGTCCCAGCTCCCAGAAGGCTACCGCACTTGCGGCAGCTACATTCAGGGAATCTACTCCGTGGGACATTGGTATCTTCACGGTATAATCACTGTTTGCAATCGTCTGTGATGTAAGGCCGTCGCCCTCAGTTCCGAGAATGACTGCCAATTTTTTTTCTGATCGGAGTGCTTTGTCATCAATTCCTACAGAATCGTCACGCAGAGCCATTGCGGCTGTTTTGAATCCCAACTTTTGTAGGATCTGCATTCCATCCTGCGGCCATATATTTTTTTTATCAAAGTATGTCCAGGGGATCTGGAATACGGTGCCCATGCTCACTCTGGCTGCACGCCGGTAAAGCGGATCACTGCATCCACCAGTCAAGAGTACTGCATCCATATGGAGTGCTGCTGCTGAGCGAAAAATAGCTCCGATATTTGTAGGATTTACAACATTTTCAAGAACTGCTATGCGGTTGGCGTTTCTGCAGACTTCCTCTACGGATGGCAGTGGATTTCTGTGCATTGCGCAGAGCATTCCGCGCGTAAGAGCAAATCCGGTCAGCCTAACCAATAGTTCATATTTCGCAGTATAGACAGGCACATTTGTATACTGTTCCAGAATTTCCCTCGCCTCTCCTATCAGATCTTTGTGCTCTACCAGAAAAGAAATCGGCTGATATCCTGCATTTAAGGCACGTTCAATCACTTTCGGACTTTCTGCAATAAAAATTCCAGATTCTGGTTCATAGTATCGTAAAAGCTGTACTTCCGATGTTCTGGCATAAACATCCAGTTCCGGCGCAGTGAAATCTTTTATTTCATTCCACATAAAAATCAGACCTCCAAACTGAGTAATCTTATTTTACATCAGTTTGGAGATTTGCACAAGAAATCCTTTTCCAATCAAAGCCTCAATCAAAACAAATGGGTTCCAGAGTCATAAATATTATATTTTATTTTCACATTAATGATGTTAAAATTATCACTGTAAATATCAGAGTGTATTTGAAAAAACATTCTTAATCTTTTTTTAACTATGCTCCGGAAAGGAAATTTTATACTAATGAAAACCAAGATCCAGGATATGACCTCCGGTTCGCCGGGACGATTGATCATTTTTTTTGCAATTCCCCTGATGCTGGGGAATATCTGTCAGCAGCTTTATACAATGGTGGATACCATGATCGTTGGCCAGGTTGCAGGCGTGGAGGCTCTTGCCGCGTTGGGTGCTGTTGACTTTTTGATGTGGGTTGTCACAGGTGTATCTACCGGACTCACCCAGGGATTTTCCATTCAACTCTCGCAGTATTACGGGGCAAAGGATTATGAAAATCTGCGAAAATCTTTGGCACACAGTTATCGACTGACTGCATTCAGCGCAGTGGGAGTATTCATTTTCAGCCAGTCCTTTGCTTCACTGGTATTAACAGGGCTGCATACACCTTCCAATATTATGGGAATGTCATTATTATATCTGCGCATTATTTTCTGCGGAATTCCGGCTGCTTCAGCCTATAATATGTTTGCCTCTGCTTTAAGGGCTATGGGAAACAGTAAAACACCACTGACTGCAATGATCATTGCATCTGTACTGAATGTCGTACTGGACATCCTGTTTGTGGCAGGCTTTGGAGGGGGTGTTGCAGGAGCAGCAATCGCAACTGTGATCGCACAAAGCTTTTCTGCTGTTTATTGTTTTCTGATTTTACGTAAAATTGATATTGTCCATCTGTCCAAAGCAGATTTTATGCCTGCCTCCGGTATGAACGCATGCCTGATGAAGCTTGGTATTCCTGTTGTATTCCAGAATGTCATCATCGGTTTAGGCGGTCTGGCAGTCCAGTATGTGATCAATAGTTACGGTTTCCTTTTTGTGGCTGGATTTACAGCTACAAACAAGCTTTATGGTCTGCTGGAAATGGCAGCTATTTCCTATGGATATGCCATCGTTACTTATGTGGGTCAGAATCTGGGAGCCGGAAGGATCGACAGGATCCGGAAAGGTGTCCGCTGCAGTATGCTGCTTTCCCTGCTTACATCACTGATCATTTCCGCTGCCATGTTTTTCTTTGGAAAAAGTATTCTTTCACTTTTCATCTCAGGTGAACCACAGCAGACACAGGAAGTATTGGCAATTGCTTTTAAATACCTTTCTATTATGGCTGCCATGCTTTGGGTTTTGTACTTCCTGTATGTATACAGATCTGCGCTTCAGGGACTAGGAGATACGTTAATGCCTATGGTAAGTGGTATGACTGAATTTGCAATGCGTATCAGTGCTGCACTGATTCTTCCTCATTTTATTGGAAGGGACGGTGTTTTCTTTGCGGAAGTTACAGCATGGAGCGGAGCCACTGTGATCCTATGCATCAGCTATTATGTACGGATGCATAAATATCATTAAGGCAATACAATCTCTTATAAAAAAAGATCCCATGCAAGGCAAAAGGCTAAAAAGTCTTGTCCTTGCAGGGATCTTTTTATTTATCACTGGGAATGTGGAAATCTGGTATTCACCCACAGTCCCTCTTATGGTGAAAGTTAGTAGTAAACAATATCATCCGTACCTTCGCCACCGGTATTATCGCCACCGGTGTAATCACCACCGGTACCATCACCACCAGTGCCATCGCCGCCGGTATTATCACCACCGGTATTATCGCCGCCGGTACCATCACCACCGGTACCATCACCGCCGGTACCATCGCCACCGGTATTATCCGGATTGTCCGGAATCACAGGCTCTTCCGGAGTGCCAGGATTGTTGGGATCATCCGGAGTCTGTGTAAGATCCGGATCCAGAACCAGTTCTCCCTCTGTTTCTTCATCAGGAACTTCATAGAAGTGCTGGTCGCAATATTCTGTAGGCACAGTGCCAACGTCAAAATACTCTTCAATAACCGGGCATCCTGTACGCGGCAGAAGACCTGTCTCAGAACAAATGCTGATTTTCTCAACGCTTGATGGCTGCTGGAAGTCACGGTACTCCAATCCTTCATGGATCCTGGACATAACCTTTCTCCATAAGTTCTTGTGGAAGTTACGGGCATCATCCGGGATCTTCTGATTATCATCGTAGCCGGACCATACAACACATGTATAATATGGCGTAAATCCTGCAAACCAAAGGTCATTGTACTGGTCGGTAGTACCAGTCTTACCTGCAACTGCCATATTATCCAGCTGACATGCAGTACCTGTACCTTGCTGCACTACATCCTCCATAGCACTTGTAAGAAGGAAAGCGGTGCTTTCTTTGATCACAGACTTCTCAGCAGATGTATTCTCAATCAGTACATTGCCATTGTGATCAAGGATCTTGGTGTAATAAACAGGTTTGATATAATTGCCGCTGTTGGCAATGGTAGCGTATGCTGCACACAGGTCGATGTTGGTAATACCATAGGTAAGTCCTCCAAGTGCCATTGGGAGATTGGCATCTGTGTAAACATTGCCATTGGCATCTGTGTCTGCTTCTGTTCCATGAGCCAGAGTGGAGAATCCAAAGTTGTCCAGGTATTGCAGGCCAAGTTCTGGAGTTACCTGCTCCAGGCATTTGACAGCCACAACATTGATGGAGTTACGGATCGCAGTACGGATAGTAGTTGTACCGCTGTAGGAACCACTTGCATTCTTGACCGGTTGTCCGCTTGGGTAATTGTAAGGCTCATCCTCAAAGGTAGTTGCCAGGGACATGCCAAGCTCATTCAAGGCTGGGGCATAAGTGGAAACAATCTTAAAGGTAGAACCAGGCTGACGGGTAGAATCTGTGGCACGGTTCATGGTCAGGCTGGCTGTCTTCTCACCACGGCCTCCGATCATAGCCTTTACATAGCCGGTATGCTGGTCGATAACGGTCATGGAGGACTGGGGCTGTGGTGCGAAATTCACACGCTCTGCTACTACCTGGCTGCCATCGGAAAGGATGTCTGCCTTATAGCGATCCACATAGGTCTGTCCTTCTTCCTGTGAATCAAACAGCAGGTCAAAGGAAGGATCCTCGTTCTGGAAATAAAGCTTCATCATCTCTTTGCTGTAGTTTACCTGCTCACCGGCAGGAGTCTTCACAGTAAGTGCATAGTCAAGTGCATACTGGACATAATCCGGATAATTACTAGGGTCAGCATATTCTTCATCAAGGATCTTCTGGATGGAAGGACTCTGTGTGGTCATAACCTTCAGACCACCGCTGTACAGCATATTCTGTGCCTGAGTCTTGGTATATCCTTTGATATTCATCAAGTCATTGATGATCTGCTGGTTCAGGGCATCCTCAAAGTAAGAATAAATATTACTGTCTGTCTGGGTCTGCTCAGCTTGTGCAGCCTGGATCCTGGAATACACATCATCATTCAGTGCTTCGTCATACTGTGCCTGGTCGATATATTCCTGATCCAGCATATGCTGAAGGACTTCCTTACGCCTTTTGGCATTTTCCTTGGGGTTGCTGATAGGATTGTATTTGGTAGGAGCCTGGGTAATACCTGCCAAAGTAGCACATTCTGAAAGATTCAGATCCCATACATCTTTGTTAAAATACTGACGGGATGCTGCCTGTACTCCATAAGCACCTGCACCAAGGTTGATGGTGTTCAGATAGTTCTCAAGGATCACATTCTTATCACCGATCTTTTCCTCAATCTGAACTGCCAGGTACTGCTCCTGAAGCTTACGGGTAATACGCTCGATTTGGGTGGACTCATTTGTCCAGTTGGTAAATACGTTATTCTTAAGAAGCTGCTGGGTAATGGTACTGGCACCCTCTGAAAAATGACCGCCGGATGTAAGACCCTTTACGGCAGCACGCAGGATGCCTCGCACATCAATACCATTATGCTCGTAAAAACGCTCATCCTCTATGGCTACAACTGCATGCTGCAGATCCAGGGGAATCTGGTCGATGGAAACAGGAAGTCTGTTGGCATCCGGAGCAGCCAGCTTACGGATCTGATTCCCTTCATCATCATACAGGAATGTGGCATAGCCAAGGGGCATGATATCTACATTCTCTACATCGGGGGCATTTGCGATCACTCCACGGACAGAGCCGATCCCCACACAGGTAACTACTACACAGAGTGTGATCAGACCCATAAACAGAAGCCGGATCAGTGAAACATGTGCTCTTTGTCCCATCATGGAAGAACGGGAGATGAGAGCATTACGTTTCCGTGCAGTGGATTTTTTTCCGTAGTTCATGATATTCCTCCTTTATAATCCGTTCTATTATATCAAATAAGTATAAGTAATTAAAGCATGAAATGAAAAATTCACATTTTTCATAAATTTATAAGAAATAGAAATCATACTCTAAC
The DNA here is from genome assembly GCF_013304385.1 of Blautia glucerasea. Taxonomy (GTDB): domain Bacteria; phylum Bacillota; class Clostridia; order Lachnospirales; family Lachnospiraceae; genus Blautia_A; species Blautia_A ammoniilytica. The sequence continues at coordinate 9,071 of NZ_JAAITU010000055.1, read as the reverse complement.
CATAACCGTATTTGACAGAAGGTATTCAGAAGAAAAGGGAAAATAATTGTATTACAAGAAGGGGACTTTGCAGGTCCTCTCCTTTTTTTACAAAATGATTGACGGAGAAACATATTTTCATTATCATTAAGGGTACCAAAGACCATGGAGGCTGTGTGAAATGCAAAAAGAGTATAAGACCGTATATACTGGCGGTGAAGGAGAGATTATCGAAAAGAAATCCAGGTTTATTGCGACTGTGCGGCCAGTGGAAAGCGAAGAAGAGGCACTTGCCTTCATAGAGGAAATGCGTAAGAAATACTGGGATGCAAGACATAACTGCTATGTGTATTCTGTTGGGATGAACCGGGAAGCTACCAGATGCAGTGATGATGGGGAACCATCTGGTACAGCCGGAAGACCTATGTTGGATGTGATCCTTGGACAAGATATTTATAATGTGGCAGTGGTTGTTACCAGATACTTTGGAGGTGTGCTTCTTGGAACAGGCGGACTGGTGAGAGCTTACTCTTTGGCAGTGCAGACAGGGCTTGCGGCTAGTACGGTGATCACGAAAAAACTGGGGATTTCCCTGAAAGTAGAAACGGATTATTCTGGGATCGGCAAGATCCAGTATATTGCAGGGGAAAACGGTCTGCCCATCCTGGATTCAGAATATACGGATAAAGTAATTCTCCACCTGCTGGTACCGGAAGAACAGGTACAGCAAGTGAAGAAGCATATTACGGAAGGCACAAGCGGACGTGCTTCCATGGAAAAGATAAAAGATGTTTATTTTGCTGATGTAAATGGAGAAACAAAAATCTGGGAATGCTGATCATCTGATCAGCATTTTTCTGGCTCCGGATATTCCACACCAAAGGTCTCTACAGTCATGGAATGGATCTGCTGTTCATCCAGCGGTCTGTCGCTGTAATCAGTTTCTTCTTCAGCGATACGGTTTACTACTTCCATGCCTTCTATTACTTTGCCGAAAGCTGCATAGCTGCCATCAAGATGTGGGGCGTTCTTATGCATGATGAAGAACTGGCTGCCTGCAGAATCAGGATGCATGGCGCGAGCCATGGAAAGAACACCGGCAGTATGCTTAAGATCATTGGCAAAGCCATTCTGTGCAAATTCTCCTTTGATGCTGTAGCCGGGGCCGCCCATACCGGTTCCATCCGGGCATCCTCCCTGGATCATGAAGCCATAGATCACACGGTGGAAGATCAGTCCGTTATAGAAGCCTTTTTTGACAAGGCTGATAAAGTTATTCACTGTATTGGGGGCAATTTCCGGATAAAGCTCTGCTTTTATCACATCTTGGTTTTCCATAGTAATGGTTATGATTGGGTTTGTCATATTGAAATCTCCTTTATAAGTATTGTAAATCCTTAATTGTTTTATTATAATATTCAGAGAATGAATGTGCAAGAAAAAGAAAAGGTGGTTACTAAAAGAAATGATTATAGAGACCAATTCAGCCGAAGAAACCTTTGCATTGGGAAAAGCTCTTGGTGAAAAGGCATCCCCAGGTCAGATTTATACCCTGGATGGTGATCTGGGCACAGGAAAGACCGTGTTTACCCAGGGGGTTGCAGCAGGACTTGGGATCACAGAAGCGATCAGCAGTCCCACATTTACCATTATACAGGAATATGATACAGGCAGGCTTCCGTTATACCATTTTGATGTATATCGTATCGGAGATATTGAAGAAATGGAAGAAATCGGATATGACGATTACTTTTTCGGAGAAGGGATCTGCCTCATCGAGTGGGCAGATTTGATCCGTGAGATCCTTCCGGAACATGTGATACGAATCACCATAGAAAAAGACCTGGAGAAAGGTTTTGATTACCGGAAGATTACGATAGGAGAATAAAAATGAGAATTTTAGCATTAGACAGTTCAGGAATAGTAGCAACTGTAGCAATTGTGGAGGATGATAATCTTCTGGCAGAATATACAGTGAATTATAAAAAAACCCATTCCCAGACTTTACTTCCCATGTTGGATGAGATTGTAAAGATGACAGAGTTTGATCTGAATACGTTAGATGCAGTGGCAGTGGCAGCAGGCCCTGGCTCTTTTACAGGACTTCGTATCGGGTCAGCTACAGCAAAGGGGCTTGGGCTTGCTCTTGACAAGCCGCTGATCCCGGTTCCTACAGTGGAAGCACTGGCATATAATCTTTATGATGTGTCCGGGCTTGTCTGCCCTATTATGGATGCCAGGAGGGGACAGGTGTATACAGGGATTTACAGATTTAAGGACCACAGGCTGGTTCAGGTAGAAGGGCAGATGGCTGTGCCCATCCAGGAGCTGATTGGCATTTTGAACCGGCTGGAAGAACCAGTGACTTTCCTGGGAGATGGAGTGCCAGTGTTTAGGGAAACGATCCAAGCTGAGCTGAAGATGCCATTTTCTTTCGCACCTGCACATGTGAATAAACAAAGAGCGGCTGCGGTAGCTGCTCTGGGAGAGGTTTATTACAAAGATGGCAGGATCCAGACTGCAATGGAGCATATTCCGGAATACCTCAGGCTTTCCCAGGCTGAGAGGGAACGGGCCCAGAGGGAGGGAAAAGCATGATCCTCAGGGAAATGCTGGTAGAAGACCTGGATCAGGTCATGGAGATAGAGAAAGACCTTTTTTCTGTTCCCTGGACAAAGGAAGGTTTCCTTACTTTTGTGCTTAAGGACAATGCTATGTTTCTGGTAGTAGAGGATAAGGGAGAGATTATTGGGTACTGTGGGCTTCTGATGGTTCTTGACGAAGGTGACATTACGAATGTTGCAATCAAAAGAACCCGCCAGAAAGAGGGAGTTGGCGGGTTCCTTATGCAAAGTTTAATCAGACTTGCCGGTGAGAGAGGGATTACCACCATTCATCTTGAAGTCCGCGCGGGAAATTCTGGGGCTATTCGTCTTTATGAACGCTCTGGATTTACCAGAGATGGGATCCGTAAAGGTTACTACTCTGATCCTGTGGAGGATGCGCTTCTTATGACGTATCGCCAGAATTGAATATGCAAGGCTTTCAAAGAGCAGGCCGCAGGATGCGATCAGGCTGATCAGTAAGCCAGCTCTTTTACCGGGTGCATGGAATTTTAATTGGATTTCATGTGCCCCTTTTTTTAACGGAAATCCTGCAAATGCTTTGTTTACAGTCTGTACTGGAATTTCTTTACCATCTATAAATGCCTGATATCCTTTGGCATATGCAAAGGATGTGACAAAATATCCATCCTGATCCATGGAAATGGTGCCTTTCAATAATTCACTGCCTTTGGTGCCTTGATTGTGGAAAGTGACGATCCCTGGATGATGAAATGTGGATAATGGCAAAGTATAGGCAGTAATATTGGTTATTTTATAATTTCCTTTTGAAAATACCAGATCCAGATTGGAAAGTCCTTTTTCGGAAGAAAGCATATAGGTAAAGGTATTGTTTTGGTTGGGGTAGGGTGCATTGCTTCCGGAAAGACAGTTCTTAATTCCGTTTATGGAAACAGAAATATCTGAAGCTCCATCGTAAACTACATCAAAGGAAACCAACAACAGTTGTGATGCGGAGATATTTTTTGGAAGCTTTCGGGTGCTGGATATCTGTTTCTTTGTGCTTTTTCTGGCAAAAAAGTTTTCTGGCAGAGCGTAAGGCTTCATCTGGGACTGATAGGCAGAACTATTTGATGCCACTGAATCAGGTACAATCGTACGGTTGACAAGAGTATCCAGGTTCTGGGGATAGGTCAGTCGGTCAAAGGAAGCTTCACTTATAAGCGAAGTACTTCCATAAGCCAAAGGAAGTACCTGATCATTTTCAGCCAGAACATGGCCATTTTTTTCAGCTTTTATCAGGTATCCGGCAGGCAGCTGTTCTTTGGCTGTCTGGATATAACGTACGCCCATCAAATATTCCTGGAAAGGATTGCTGTGCATGGTGACTGCAACCCGGTTGCGGTTACTGATGGAGTTACGGAGAGTATCATAATAAAATTGATTGTAGGTACTGTTAGATACGGAAGAGTAGATGCTGCTCCTGTTCTGGGTACCCCATACCATATAATTGCTGTTGGTGTACGGACGCTCCAGAGTATCCATCCTTGCTTGTGAGTCCTTGCAAAGCTTCAAGATCTGGCTGTCGGAAAAAGTACTTCTGGAGTCATCTGTGGCAGAAACATATTCTTCCCTTCCGGATTTATTCAGATAAATCTTGGCAGGCAGCACCAGGATCAGGAGAAAAGCCAGTCCCTGTGCCAGAAGCTTTCTTTTTTTACAAATTGATCCGGAAGCAGAAAATAAGACCAGACATAACCCATCTAATGCCATCAGAATCTTGAACTGGTTATCATGGGAAACAAAAAGAATCTGTATGATAACCGGAATCAGACAGCATAGTGCAAGGGGAAGGCTGTGCCGGATCCGCCTGGCTTTTAATTCTTCCAGTGTAAGTGCTGTCAGGTAAAGGATCAGCGGCATGAATGGGATCAGGCTTTTGGGGCGTACATATAAGGTTCCGTTCAGAATCCAGTAAAAAATATTAAAAAACAAAAAGCATAGTAAAATGCAGGCAAAGGATCGGGTTGATTTTCGACGGATGCTTAATAAAACTGTGTAAAGGCAGATCAGGGTAAGCCCGCATCCATAAACACTGTAAAGAAGACTGTCCATTGTTGGGTTGACAGTAAGGATCTTGTACAAAGGAGTAGGAGCTACATCTTTTTTATTTTCCAGGATGGCAAGTCCGGTGGGCAGCAGAATTGCCATGGACAGGCAGACTGCAGCAGCAGTACTGAGAATGTAACCGGACCACAGCTTTATAAAACGTCTGGGAACTTTGCTGTAAACCTTGTACAGGCTTTTGGTAGAGAACCAGTAATACAGAGTGCAGGATGCAAAGCAGGCAGGGAAAAAGTAAAAGCTATGGAATAAAATCATCAGGTAAGAAAAAACGATGCCCATATTTGTCCGTGTTTTTTGAGGAAAACTATTAATCATGGATTCCGCCTGCTGGTCAATGGCAATCAGCGTCAGGATCACAAAAGGCAGGTAGTTTACAAACATGATCTGTCTGTGAGCCTGAAACAGACAGTTTGCACAAAGGTAAAGGAAGCCTGCACAAAAACAAGATGTGTCTGTAAGCCCCTTTTTGTAAAGCCAGTAATATAGGAGAAAAATCCCAAGGAAAATCTCAAAAACTGCATATCCCTGGATGATGGCAGCAACGGATATATCAGGTAGAAAATACGATAAAAGTACATCTGGCCGGAGCATCCCGTAGTAGGACAAGGCAAAAAAGTTGGTACCTCCTCCAAGACCAGAGAAATCGGGAAGAAGCTGCCCGGTGGCATAAAAGTGCTTACGCATATAATCTGCAAGAGTAACATGCTGGCAATACCAGTCTGTCTGGGAGCCGTACATGCTACCGGATGGAAGTGTAAGTAGAATCAGCAGTGAAGCTGCACCAAAAAGAAAGAGAATGCACAGCAGACTGCGTCTGGTAAGTTTTGGTTTTTGATTCAAATTCATAATGTTCCTTTCCTGTCTGACGAATCTTATATCGACCGTGCAGATTTTACATCAAAAACAGAAGTAAGGCAATCACTTTTGAAATTTCTTTTTTGACTTGCATTCTATAATAAACATAAGAGATGAAAATATACATTAAAAAAATATAAAAAATTCTTAAGAATATGAAAAGAAAAGCGGAAGGTATTCCAAACAGGTTTTTACTTGTTTTAGAATCTGGATTGTGATACACTTTTTCACAGAAAAAAGTAAAGAGGAATAAGAAATATATGTTAGATATTTGTCTTGTTGGAACTGGCGGCATGATGCCTTTGCCCAGAAGATGGCTTACAGCACTTATGACCCGGTATAATGGCAGCAGCCTTTTGATTGACTGCGGCGAAGGTACACAGGTAGCTATCAAGGAAAAAGGATGGAGCTTTAAGCCTATAGATGTGATTTGTTTTACCCATTACCATGGAGATCATATCAGTGGTCTTCCGGGACTGCTTCTTACCATGGGAAATGCAGACCGTACAGAGCCATTGACCCTGATTGGGCCAAGAGGGCTGGAACGAGTGGTAAATGCCCTGCGTGTGATTGCACCGGAATTGCCTTTTGAAATTCGATTTATGGAGATTACAGGCGCAGAACAGACTTTTGAAATAAATGGATATCGTATCACTGCATTTAAGGTAAATCATAATGTACTTTGTTATGGATATACCCTGGAAATTTTAAGACAGGGCAGATTTTCGCCGGAAAGAGCCAGAAGCCAGGGGATTCCCCTAAAATTCTGGAATCCATTACAAAAAGGTATGACAATGGAAGAAGACGGAGTAGTATATACTCCAGATATGGTTTTAGGACCGGACAGAAAAGGATTAAAAGTTACTTATACAACAGACACCCGGCCTACAGAGTCAATTTTGAAAAATGCAAAAGGTTCTGATCTTTTTATCTGTGAAGGAATGTATGGTGAAGAAGATAAGGTGGAAAAGGCAAAAGGGTATAAGCACATGACCTTTAAGGAAGCGGCTTTCCTTGCCAGGGATGCAAAAGTAGAGCAGATGTGGCTCACTCATTACAGTCCTTCCTTGATCCGTCCGGATGATTACATGGATAAAGTCAGAGAAATATTCCCAAATGCCTGGCCGGGCAAAGATGGGAAGAGTTTGGAATTAAAATTTGAAGAGGAAGACGAAAAAAATGAAAGATAATTTGATCCTAGCGATAGAAAGTTCCTGCGATGAGACAGCGGCATCGGTTGTAAAAAACGGCAGAACCATTTTGTCAAATGTTATCTCATCACAGATCGAGCTTCACAAATTATATGGTGGTGTTGTACCGGAGATTGCATCCAGAAAGCATATTGAGAAGATTAATCAGGTTGTGGAACAGGCACTTTCGGATGCAGGAGTAACATTAGACGATCTGGATGCTATAGGTGTTACCTATGGCCCTGGCTTAGTGGGGGCACTTCTGGTGGGCGTTGCAGAGGCAAAGGCCATTGCTTATGCCAAAAAGCTTCCATTGGTAGGCGTGCATCATATTGAAGGGCACGTGTCTGCGAATTATATTGAACATCCGGATCTTGAGCCGCCGTTTTTATGTCTGATCGTTTCCGGAGGGCATACCCATCTGGTGATCGTAGAAGATTACGGGAAATTCCGCATTCTGGGAAGGACAAGGGATGATGCGGCTGGAGAAGCTTTTGATAAGGTTGCAAGGGCGATTGGACTTGGATATCCGGGAGGACCAAAGATCGATAAGCTTTCGGATGAAGGTAATCCGGATGCTATTGTATTTCCAAAAGCCAAAATCGAAGATTGTCCATATGATTTCAGTTTCAGTGGTGTGAAGTCAGCGGTGCTAAATTATCTAAATAGTGCAAAAATGAAAGGGGAAGAAGTAAACCGTGCAGACATTGCTGCTTCTTTCCAGAAAGCAGTGGTGGATGTACTGGTAGAACATACTATGCAGGCGGCAAAGGATTTCCATATGGATAAAGTGGCTATTGCAGGAGGAGTTGCTTCCAATAAACATCTTCGTGAGGCTATGGAAAAGGCATGCAAAGAGAATGGCTTCCGTTTTTACCGCCCGTCTCCTATTTTTTGTACAGACAATGGAGCAATGATCGGGGTGGCTGCTTATTATGAATTTATGAAGGGAACGAGACATGGGTGGGATCTGAATGCAGTTCCTAACCTGAAATTGGGAGAGCGTTGAAATGAGTGAGAAATGTACTGCAATTGTTCTGGCGGCAGGAAAAGGAAAGAGAATGCACAGCAAAATACAGAAACAGTTTCTGGAAATACAGGGATATCCGGTGCTATATTATTCCCTGCATTGTTTTCAGGAAAGCAGTATGATTCAGGATATTATTCTGGTAACAAGTGAGGATGTTATTTCCTATTGTAAAGAGCAGATTGTGGATAAGTACGCATTTTCAAAAGTTACCAGGGTTATTCCTGGTGGGAAAGAACGGTATGATTCTGTATATGCAGGGTTACTGGCTTGTGACAATCCAGATTATGTATTTATACATGATGGTGCCAGGCCTTTTATTAATGAAGAGATTCTAAGAAGAGGGCTTTCGGCTGTACAACAGACAGGAGCTTGTGTAATTGGTATGCCTTCCAAAGATACCATAAAGATTGCGGATACCCAGGGAAATGTACTGGAGACACCAGATAGAAATTGTGTATGGACAATCCAAACACCGCAGATTTTTTCTTATGCTTTGATCTGCAGGGCACATGAAAGCATCCGAAAGAAGGATATGAGCAAGGTGACAGATGATGCTATGGTTGTGGAGCAGGAAACAGGAGTGAAAGTGCGATTGGCACAGGGCTCATATAGGAATATAAAGATCACAACGCCAGAGGATCTGAAAGTAGCACAGGCCTTTTTTCAGGAGAACTAAAAAAGATTTGAAAAACTAAAAAATTGTGTTGACACAAGGCATGATTGGTGATAAGATAATCAGGCACTGACAGAGAAAAGGTTGGTGCATGTATTTACAAACATCTGGAGAGATATCGAAGTGGTCATAACGAGGCGGTCTTGAAAACCGTTTGTCCGCAAGGGCGCGTGGGTTCGAATCCCACTCTCTCCGCTTCTTGCAGGAAAATAAAAAAGTGCTTGACAAAGCATGGCCTGTGAGTTATAATGAATAACGCTTCATTTGTGAAATGAAGAGTTGTAGGGCGATTTGGAGAAGTACCCAAGCTGGCCGAAGGGGCTCCCCTGGAAAGGGAGTAGGTCGTTAATAGCGGCGCGAGGGTTCAAATCCCTCCTTCTCCGCTTGAATCTGAAAAGATTCAAAAAGTTGTTGACAATGGCAAGAGATTATGATATAGTAATCAAGTTGCTAACAGACAACATGAACATTGATAACTAAACAGTGAAACACATACGATTCTCGAAAATTCTTTAACACTACGATCACTTGACGAAGCGAAGCTGAGTTTAGTGAGAGTGCGGTTCGGTTTTTAAAAACCGGACTTCATTGTTTGAGTGAATGAACTTTAAAACAGTAATGACGAGAGATAACTAAGCTAGTTGGTTGTCTTG
>NZ_JAAITU010000054.1 GCF_013304385.1 Blautia glucerasea | reverse complement strand
TTACATGATCCTTACTTTCTGTGCATTTTGAAAGACATTGGCATTCAGCACAATGTTCACCGCAGCTTTTATACTCTTTATATCCACTTCTGTTTGTTGTACTGTATGTCAATATATGTGCTCCCGGACATATATAACAATCATAGTATTCATCATATGCGAATTCGTGTTTTCCGAAAAAGCCTTCTTTGGTCTTGGGACGGGTATACGGAAAAAGTGGTTGAATTCCATCTTCCAACAGCTGATGGGTGATTGCCGGAGTTTTATATCCTGCATCTGCAACTACCATCTGCGGATTCAGTTTAGATATCTTATCGTATAATGCTTTAAAAGTACGACTGTCATGCTCATTACCAGGATGAAGAGACAGCGTCTTTTAGAACTGCTTCAGGAAAAAACTAACCATTTGTTAATTGGAGTTTGCAGGAATCCATCATATACTTTATATATAGTGGGTTTCTTTATATTTGTGAAAAATAAAAGAACAGGAGGAACGCATATGAAGAGAAAAACATTTACATCAATTATGATCCTTACACTGACCGGAACTGCTTTTGGAGTAATACCATGCAGTTTCACATTTGCAGAAGAAACAGAATATGCTCAGGAAGAGAATGACGTGGATTTTGCCAAAATTGCAGGCATATGGCGAAATGAAAATAATTCCGGTGAAGAAATCCTTACGCTGACAGAAGATGGAATGTTTGTATATCAGATGGAAGAAGACACGGTACAGGGATATTTGAAGTATACAGATGAGTATGGGGACGGGAATGGCAGATATGATATGTTTAACAGGGTTGGCATCTGGATCGCCGGATTTTATCTTGATTCCGAAACCAGTCTTCATATGGGAAATGTAGATGGAGCGATTTTTTACAAAGAATCCAATGAAGATGCGGATGCTGCTGAGTCTGAAAGTGAAAATGTATATGAAAATCCTTCTGCTTATGTGCTTATGTCATCTAAAAGGTATACTGGTCTGCAGCCGCTTTATAATGATTCCAACTGGGAAGGCGGTTATTTTTACTCAGATATGACGGCAGACGGAATGACCGTAATTGTCAACTGCAGTGCAAAAAATGATGCTGTTTCAGATAAAGATGAGAAGGAAATCAGGAAGAAGTTTGCGGAACTTGTCAGCGCCTGCGAGATATCAGGTTATAAAGAAAAGAAAAACAAAAAGCTTACAAAAAAATTCAGTTATCCGGTGTATAATCTGAGCTTTAAAACTGGTGCAAATGAAGATACCTGTCTGTGGAAAATGGTTTATATCCAGACGGATGACAATACCTATGGCTATGCATATAAGATGAATATAGACTGGGCAGACGAAATGTTGGAGGAGTATAAAAATGCAATCAATTCTTTGGAATTGACAGAAATTCTTAATATGGATAATACAGGCAATAACACAGGCACAGGAACGGGCACTGGCACAGAGTATGATCCAAGTGCAGAAGGGCAGAGTCTGGAAGTGTTTATTGCGTATTTTGACAGTTGGTATCAGTATGGAGATCTTAATGCAATGAATCTCAGGCTTTATGGAGAAGGAACCTGGGAAATTTACAATTCCAGAAATACGGATGGAAGCGGAGGATATCTTTTTGACAGTGGAACTTTTGAAACTTCCGGAACTACGGCACTGCAGCTTTTTTCTTTGGATGGAAATCATGTGGCAGATGTCAGTCTTGACGGAAACGGAGATCTTTTTATTTATCCGGTTCAGGAAGGATATGGAAATATCTATGCAGAAGCTGCCTTTTCAAGAGAATCTGATTCGATTGCTTATGAAGCACAGACAGCGGGAGATGATTATGTAGAGAACAGTGATCCGGGAGATGGTGATTACTCGGGAACTCCCTATTACTGGTACGATGGAGAAGGAAATGTAATGTATTTTGATGGTGTGGAAGACTTGTATATGGGAACGGATGATGTGTTTTACATTGATGAGGAAGGACACTTATGTCAGTATTAAAAGTTGAGGAGGGAATCTCAGATGAAAAAAAGAAAGATGTTATCCTTCATTTTGATGGGATTGTTTCTGTTACAGTCAGCATTGCCTGTTGCTGCTTCTGAACCATTGACTGAGGAAGAAAGTCTGATAGCAGAACTGAATCAGGGCGATACTTTGGAATTACTGTTTTTTGGAAAAACCATTTGGAACGATGAGGAAAAATATGAGGATCTGAAAGACATTATTTCTGAAATGCTGCTGGAGTTTCTGATTAATACAGGAGCAGCAGATGAAGAAACACAGTCGGAAGAGATAAAAGACCTGATTGAGTACGCTTATGAAATTGGAATTTCCGAAGATGTTTTCAGCATTGCTGCAGATAGTGTAGGAGTGGATTACCAAAGCTACCAGGATGCAGTGCAGAAGGTTTTTCGAAGTCAGGCTCTGAAAAATCTGGATGAAGAGTTCCTTTTGCTGGAAGCCGGAGGAATTCCGGAACTTACATTAATGTACAAGGATGAATGGTATGGAGAACGGACGGATGACAGCAGAATTGCCCTGGCTTCTTCCATTCTGGAAGTTCTGGAAGGAATGGGACAGGAAACGAAAGGTTATAATGGAAATACACTGGCACAGGCAATCAATGACAGGTATGATGAGGATGCAGGGGACAGTGTGTTGTATCTGGCACTGGATATTTTGCAGGAAGAGGATTACTATTATACCATGATCAGCGGTGTTATGGCCTGTCTTGGAGATATCGAATAGTGTGAAAGCAGATGTTCTGTACCTTCTAATACTGCCTTGAATCATCTTTAATAATGGTGGCGTGCTGTCCTGTGATCTGGGTATAAATCTGTTCAAAAAGAGCGGGAATGTCCACGTCATTATTTAAAGTCATAATAGAAAACCAGCACCGAAAAAAGTGGCCAGACATGCGAAAATTACTTTGCACCATCTTATAAAATAGACAGTTCTAAGAGAGGGAGGGTGTGACTCATACCGAGTCACACCCTCCCCAAATTTTTTACCATAAAAAGAAAAAAAGATGGCTAACGACAACCATCTTTCTCTCCGTTACATGTTATAAAGTAATGTTATTGACCTCATGAGATGTCACCGACTTGCTCACATGAATTGTCATCAGACTGTTTAATTTCCTGTCGCCAGTCCTTATAGGGCTGCCGCCTGTATTCAGGTGGCGATAAAGTTTATGTAGTCATGGTTCCAAGCATTTCATGTTCTACAACATACTTAATCATATAATCATCAATCAGAGAAAGGCTTCAGATACCACAGCTGCATCAAGGAATTATAGTTGAAGACCAACTAACAGAAGAGGCTGACTCGGATACAGATGATAATGAAAACCAGGGGGATTTTTCAGAAGAAATTGAAGAAGAGAATCCTGAATCCAGTTCACAAAATGAAGATTATCCGGGAGAGGATGTAGTTGAAATCATAAATCTGCAGGGAGAAACAACAACTGTTTATAAGTTAGTGGATGGCCGTTACATGGATCGCACTAATACTGTCTATATTTATGATGGAAAAGACACATAGACAGATACAAATGGTGTGGAGTGGAATCTGGAAGTGAAGTAAAAAATGTGAGTAGGAGGGGAACTGAATATAGCAGTAGGTTATTAGTGAAGATCTTCCAGAGCATGGAGAAAGAAAGGATAAGGTAACTATAGGGTTTCTTACGTATTTTTTTGCTCCTGTTTTCCGAAAAGTGACAAAAATTTTAAAAAAATGCTTATAATATAGGGCGTATTCAAAATTTGACTATTAAGATTTAGAATGAAAGTGGTTATAATGACGAGGAAAAATAATTTTTAAATATTTTCATTATAGCTATTGACTATATAGCTACTATATACTGTATACTTTGGTTCATGAAGAGAGAAAAACAAATCACATGTATAAAAATCATGGCCGCTGTGGCGGTCTGCGCGGCTGGCGTTGCGCTTTTAGTTCTGGCAGACTGGGGATTGGATCCCTTGACGAATTTTGAATATGCCTTATCCCGGAAACTGCATATTTCGTTGGGGAAAGCCTCGATGCTGTTTGAAGGGCTGACCTTTTTCCTTTTCTTTTTTTCAAATCGGAAGCTGGTAAAATTTGGCTCTTTTGCATTTTGTTTCGGGATAGGTCCCTGTATTGATTTCTGGGGATATGTGTTTGGTTTTCTGGAAGGGCAGGGAGGATTTGCTTTTCGTATGGGCTGTCTCCTTTTAGGAAGCCTTTTGATCGTCCTTAGTTTTGCTTACTACATACCGCTGAATTATGGCTTGCAGTCACTGGACATGTATAGTGTGTCGATAGCTTCTCTCTTAAAAAAACAGTATGGAGTGGGTCTGACGATTACATACTGTACATTGATTTTGCTGGCCGCATTGCTGGGCGTCCGACCGGGAGTCGTCACATTTGTGGCTACATTTGCTTATGGAGCTGCGATTGACGGAGTCAGAAAGCTGTTTAAATGGTAAATATAAATTATATTTTAAAATTATATTTTAAGGTAGAACCGTTGGAAAGGAGGACATGAAAAAATACGGATTTGCCGGTTTTATCAGTTTACATATCAGACTGAAACAAAAAATAATAGTGATGTTAGGGAGGAAATATGAAAATCACAGGATTAGATATCAGTAAAGTACCATTTTCAATGAGAAAGTCCTATATGGCAGTAAATTATTTGTTTGAGGATTATTATAGCGGATATACAAGCTGTACAGGTTTTTCGAGTAATCTGGATAAAATGCCATTCGTGTCTACCCCTGGATTGTATCTGCGTTCTGTTTGCACAAAGGGACAGAATAACAATATGGAAATGATTCGTTTCATTCCGCTGTATAATGGGCAAGAGGTTCCCTACGAGATACATGCAGGATATGAGAAAGTGGAACTTATCTGTCAGGAAGGGAAAATAGCATTTTGCTATGCGGATGAAAACAGACTGCTTATCAGAGGTGAAGGTGAAAAACTGGGATTGCGTCTGGATTGCGTTATAGAAGGCCGCTCCAGTTTCCTGGTTCAGATTCCGGTAAAGGGCGGAAGAAGCTATCATAAACTGACAAATCATATTTCATTTGATAATTACGGAATATTTACATCCTTGGGAACTGTAAAAGTTTACCAGGAATGGGAAGCAGATCATCTTTTGAACACCGCATGTCTGTATGATATCACAGCAGAAGACGGTGCATTTCAGTGTATGATCAAGGAATTACGCACATATGTCTGGGCGAATGTGGAAAAAGAAGGCTGTGTTGATTTTGAACAGACGGTACGCAATACAAAAAATGCATTTGATGAGTTTTGCTCAAAGCTGCCGGAGGTTCCCCAAGAGTACAAAGAGGCACAGAAACTGGCTACATATCTCTGTTGGTCTGGTTCTGTAGCTGAACGTGGATATCTGAAACGAGAATCCATTTATATGACAAAAAATATTCTGTGCGCTGTATGGGCATATGAAAGCTGGCTGATAGCGGCTGGTTTGTGTGAGACAGACAGCGAACTTGCATACGATCAGTTAATGACTATGCTGGATAGCCAGGACGAGTTGGGAGGAATTCCTAATTTCAAAGGCGAAGGAATGGAAAGCTATGAGGCCAGTATGCCGCCAAATCTGGGCTGGATCGTGATGAAGATGCTGGATAAAATCCAGTTTACGAAAAAACAGCTGGATGAAATATATGACAAGATGAGAAAATACACTTACTTCTATCTGAATCATATGGATGAACAGGAAAGTGGTGTGTTTGAGTATCATCACGGATATGACGCGTGCGGAGACGATGACACAGTTTTCCGTAAGGAATTGAATATTTTGAGCCCTGATTTGACAACATTAATGATCTTACAGATGGATTGCCTGGCAATACTTGCTGAGAAGCTGGATAAGAAGGTTGAGGAGAAACAGTGGAAAGATCTGGCTGACAGGAGTCTGAAGGGACTGATCAATACATTGTTTGACGAAAAAAATCTGCCATTTGCCAGAAATAACATTACAGGCGAGAGAATTTACGCTCAAAGTCCGATCCTTTTTACTCCTTTGATGCTGGGAGAACGTCTTCCTTTGGAAATCAGAACCAGTATTATAAACGAGTTGAAAAATGGAAAGTACATTACAGAATACGGGTTGGCATCTGAAAGCCTTGACAGTAAATATTATCATGCAGACGGATTCTTCCGTGGGCCGATTTGGTTTACCATGACACTTACGCTGATAGAAGGACTGACGAAGTGCGGTGAGCAGGAGATGGCGGATGACCTGACCGTTAAATATTGTAATCTGATACGCAACGGAGGCTGTGCGGAGTGCTATAATGCAGAGACTGGAGCACCATTGAATAACAAGGGGTATACATCTACAGCAGGGACATTTTTGATACTTTTACATTATTATTTGAGATAAAGGAGAAAAGTATATGAAACAGAAAGCTGGAAAATTATCATTTATAATACTTGCCATGACTATGACAATGGGGTTGATGACAGGCTGTTCGGGAAAGAGCAGTGAGAAGAGTGAGAGCAACGATGATAAAATTACATTGAATGCAATCAGCTTTATGGGAGAAGATACGAAAAGAAATGGGTTCAATAAAGTAATAGAAGCTTATGAGAAAGCTAATCCCGGCGTAGAGATTAAAATTCAGAACCTGGATTACGGAACCTTTACTACAACGCTTCAGACTAGAATTGGAGCCAATGACGCACCGGATTTGATTTTCGGAACAGCTATTTTGAATCAGGAGTTGGTAAAATCCGGTCAGATAGAGATTCTGAATGATTATGATATTCTGGATCAGTTTACAGAGGATCAGCTGTCCTGTATGACAATAGAGGGCAATACCTATGGTGTGCCGTTGGACAGAATGGTAATTTGTGCCTTTTACAATAAAGATATGTTTGAAGAATATCATGTGGAAGTGCCTTCAACATTAAGCGAGTTTTACGAAGTGTGTCAGACTTTTGAGGAAGCGGGAGTTACTCCGTTTATCCGTCCTTACAAGGACGCAGCGTATATTCAGTATGATTTAGACACTCAGTTATATCCGATTATTGACAAAATAGATGATGTTGGTTTCTTTACGGATCTGGAATCTGGGAAAACGTCATTTTCTTCTTCAAAGGAAATGAAAGAAGCTTTGGAGTTATTTGCCAAGAGATTGTCTTATTTGTCGGGAGACGATTTAGGAACAGACCCGGCTGTAAGCAGTCAGCTGTTTGCGGCGGGAGAGAGTCCAATGTATATCAATGGAAGTTGGACAGTAGGTGATATTCTGGCAAATAATCCTGATGGAAATTTTGGAATTTTTGCTGTTCCGATTTCAGACAACGAGGATGAAAATAAGATGTATGCGGCGGTTGACGATGCCTGGATGGTAAGTTCTAAGAGTAAGCACAAAGAAAACGCAATTGACTTTTTGAAATTCTTAACATCTAAGGAAGGCCTGCAGATATGGTCGGAAAATGCGAAAGCAATCCCAATTAACGGCATGGAGGTAAAGAGTCTCGATCCGTTGCTTCAGGAGGTTTCGGAATATATCCAGTCGGGAAAGATTGTCAATGTTGATAAATACGTATTCTTTTCCGGAGAGGCTACAGACAAATTTAATAAGAATATGCAGTTGTTTGTAAATGATCCAGATGTGGAAAAAACACTGAAAACACTGGATTCTGAATTCCAGATTCAATAAATTAACAGAATAGGGGGAAACGGAATGATAAGAAATTTAAAAAATTCATCAAAGCGAAAGTTGTGCAATGTTCTCTTCCTGCTTCCGGCCTGTATTGTATTTGCAGTTTTTGTGCTGGTTCCGTTTCTTCAGGGAATTCCGCTGTCACTTTATCAGTGGGACGGATACAGTGATACAAGAACTTTTGTAGGTCTTTCAAACTATTTACAGGTTTTTAAGGATCCGAATATAACGGAGGTTGTGGGGAATACATTGTTCTTTACATTGCTCTATCTGGTTGGCTGTAATGTGATAGGGTTGCTTCTGGCACTGCTGGTGAAGAAGACGTCAAAGCTGAATGCAGTGTTGAGAACGATTTTCTTTATGCCTTTTGTACTTAGTATGATTCTTGCAAGCTTTATGTTTACATATATATATTCGGATGTATTTTATGCATTACTTGGAATTAAAAGCTTTTTGGGCAATGTAAACTATGTAAATCCGGCAATTGCGGCGATTGCAATCTGGAAGGATAGCGGTTACTGTATGATTATTTACATTGCTTCATTGCAGATGGTGCCGAATGAGTATTATGAAGCTGCAAGGATAGAAGGGTGCAGTGCAATCAAGTCATTTTTCAATATCACAATGCCGTTGATTGTTCCGGCGTTTACAGCTAATATCACGTTGATTCTTGCTTGGGGAATGCAGGCATTCGACTATCAGATGGCGGCCACCGGAGGAGGGCCAGGTCATGCTTCGGAGACAGTGGGAATGTATATTTATAAAAATATATTCGTTTATCATAATGCGGGATATGGCCAAGCAATTGGAATTCTCTTGACAGCTGGGCTGGCGGTTCTGACCATTCTGCTGACCAGTTATCTGCGAAGAAAGGAGGTCGAGATGTGATGTCAAAAGTAAAGACAAAACAAATCGTCATTAGCATGGTTGCGATTTTATTTGCACTGATTATGCTATCTCCATTTTACATTGGAATCATTTATTCCTTTAAGACAAAACAGGAAATTACACTCACGGGGCTAAGCCTTCCAACACATTTTGATTTTCAGAATTATGTGGCGGTTCTGGAGGATGGAAGTTTTTTTAAAGGAATGCTTAACAGCATTTATACTACGATTCCATCTGTTATCCTGCTTATGATTATATGTCCTATGGCTTCATATGTGTTTGCCAGAAATAAGAAAAGGATTTATAATGTTTTATATTCCTTATTTCTGGTTGCAATGCTGATACCATACCAGTCAGTGTTGCTTCCGATTTATGCAGATATGAGAGACTGGGGAATGTTAAACACATTTGCAGGCAATGTATTTGTGAAGGTAGGGTTTCAGCTCTCCCTGAGTATTTTGATCTGTACAGGATTTGTAAAAGGGATTCCGAGAGACCTGGAAGAAGCAGCTTATATAGATGGGATGGGATATTTCGGAACCTTTTGGCGGATTGTATTTCCATTGATGAAATCTGTGCTGATATCCATTTTGATTATCAATGCATTATTTGCATGGAATGATTTTCAGTTGTCCACAGTAACACTCATCAGCGAGGAAGTACAGACGCTTCCGCAGTTGCTGTACCGATATTTCGGCGTACATTCTGTAGATTTGAACCAGGCATTCGCAGCGTTTAACCTTGCGATGCTTCCACTGATCATTCTCTATCTCTTGTTGCAGAAATATATTACGGACGGAGTAATGGCTGGATCTGTGAAAGGCTAATTCCGGGAAAGGCATAAAAGTGGTTAGAAATTATATAAAGCCAGGAGAATTTGCGAAAATGGTAGGGGTGAATAAGCAGACGTTGCTGTACTATGATAAAATTCATCTGTTTTCACCTGAATATGTAGACGATATGGGATATCGTTATTATACATTCACGCAGCTGGATTGTTTTTATGCCATAATGACTTTGAAGACTATCGGAATGTCGCTGGAGGAAATAAAAGAATACTTTGATACAAGGGACGCCGAAAGAACAGCAAAGCTTCTGCAAAAAGGCATTTTGGAAACAAAGAAGAAAGTTGCGGAGCTTGTTACGTTGTCCAGAGAAATGAATAAGAGGATTGAGTTGCTTGAAAAGGCAAATCATGTGACCTGTGGGAAAATATACATAGAGCACCATGAGACGCAATACCTGTACTGCACGAAATATATTTCCATGGATGCAAAGGAAATCGAGAGACAAGAAATCTATGGAAAGATGATTGGGTATCGTGTTTTGCATCAGCTTCACTGTGGACCGGCGATCGGAGGAATGGTGGAAAATAAATTTCTGATGAATCCGGTTGGCAATACTACGCTGTATTGCAGGTATTATACCATAGTAGACGAGCCTTGCGAGGAAGATACTGAGGATGGTGAATACCTGGAAAAACCAGAGGGAAACTATCTGGTTCTGTATTATAAGGGAGCGTATGATACTACCTATAAGGCGTATTCCCAGATATTGGAATATGGGAGAAAACATCATTTTCGGCTGGGAGAGTTTTCTTATGAGGAAAGCTTTATTGATGAGGTGTCCGAGAATAATCCGGATAATTACGTGACCCAGATTACCGTTCCGTT
Organism: Blautia glucerasea; assembly: GCF_013304385.1. Lineage (GTDB taxonomy): Bacteria > Bacillota > Clostridia > Lachnospirales > Lachnospiraceae > Blautia_A > Blautia_A ammoniilytica. The sequence continues at coordinate 12,749 of NZ_JAAITU010000054.1, read as the reverse complement.
TCAGTTTGAGTGAGGTAATACTTTGTAAAGCTGTTTGCTTTAGAGCAATCGGGGTGTCTGAAGTTTATTCAGACACCCCGATTTGATGCGTTATAGCGCCCAATGGTCTGAAATTATAAGCGCATGATGCAGCGGCAATATAGGGCAGAGGGAAGAGGTTTTATAAAACAAATAATGAAACAAAAAAAGGAATCATTTTATAAACAGTTTTTTTCAATTTATATATTATTAGTTTTGCAAAATGTTATTACTTTAAGTGTGAATTTGACAGATAATGTAATGTTGGGAAGTTATAGTGAAACTGCATTAGCAGGAGCGGCAGCTGTAAATCAGATTCAGTTTATTTTTCAACAGTGTTTAGTTGGACTGGGAGATGGAGTAGTAATTATTTGCAGTCAATATTGGGGTCGAAAAGAAGTAAAAAATATGAAGAAATTTTCAGCGATTGCCATGTGCAGTGCAATTTGTCTCGCTTTTTTATTGTTTGTATTTACCAGCACTGCTCCTGATCATGTGGTTGGCTTTTTTACTTCAGATCATATGATTATTAAAGAGGGAATGGATTATCTTGCTATTATCCGTTTTACATATGTACTTTTTGCTATAATCCAGATTCTTCTTGCAACTCTTCGTAGTGTTGAAGTTGTAAAAATAGCATTCCGTTTGTCAGTGCTGGCATTTTTTCTTAATTGTGGAATAAATTATTTGCTTATTTTTGGAAAATTTGGTTTTCCGGAGTTGGGAATCAAAGGTGCTGCAGTAGGAACATTGTGTTCACGTATTGTTGAATTTATTGTTCTGCTTATGTTTATATGGAAGAAAGAGACGAAATTAAAGCTTAGGCTTGCAGATTATAAATGTTTAGATAAAAGTTTTTGCAAGGACTATTTCCGTATTACAGGCCCTTTGTTGATCACTCAGGGGCTGTGGGGATTGAATACAGCGTTGCAGACTTTTGTTTTAGGGCATATGAACTCAGCGGCAATTGCAGCAAACAGCGTTTCGTCCACCTTATTTCTTTTGATTAAGTCAGCTTCTGTAGGAGCAGCAGCATCAGCAACTGTTATAATCGGAACAATCATCGGAACAGGCGAAATAGAATTGGTAAAACGCTATGCTAAAAAAATGCAGAAGATATTTTTATGCATAGGGTTGTGTTCCGGTTTAGCTCTCTTTTGCTTAAAGGGACCTTTTTTGAGTCTGTATAATTTGCAACCGGAAACAATGAAAATGACAAATACATTTTTAAATATATTATGTATTGTGGTTGTTGGAATGTCTTACCAAATGCCAACAAACAGTGGAATCATCCGCGGAGGCGGCAGTGTGAATTTTGTTGTGAAAATGGATTTGATAAGTATATGGGCGATTGTTATTCCGTTGTCATTTTTTATGGCTTTTGTTGTTAAGGCATCTCCTGTTGTAGTATTTGTCTGTTTAAATTTGGATCAGTTATTTAAATGTGTTCCTGCTTTCTTGAAAGTAAACTACGGAAATTGGATAAAAAAGCTGACAAAGGATTAATAGAATGGCAATGGTTGTTGTTAAAAAACAAAATATACCATGAATAGAAAGGAAAATTTTTCTTGACTTCTGAATATTTTGGTAGTAAGATTACTTCAGTTCGTTAAACAACTAAAACTTCAAAGGAACAAATTCCTTGAAGGGAAAAAGTAGGAGCAGAAAACCTGTCTACAGAGAGCTGCATTTGGTGGAAAGCAGTGTCAGGCCTGTTTTGAAGATCATCCCTGAGAAGAGAAATCGAACGTTACTGTGACAAGTAGATTTCCCCGGCTGTTCCCCGTTATCGGAATCGCGTATGTCAGTACGTTGTCTTTTCGTACTTGTTTCAAAGGAGAAACAGGGTGGTTGCGGCTTATATGTCCGTCCCTAGTTTAGGGGCGGATTTTTTATGTAAATAACGCAATCGTATAAAAGGCTAAAATCCTGACAAGTAGCCAAAGGAGGAAACATCATGAAAGTCTTTAAAAAAATCATGAATGCAGTAGCAGCAGTGGAAAAATTTATTCTTGTAGTATCTACTTTGCTGATACTGATCTTGACTGTAGGAAATGTATTTTCCCGTAAAGTCATCCATCGTTCCTGGTCCTTTACCGAGGAACTTGTGGTTGCAGTCTTTGTACTTGTTACATTGATGGCTGCCGCATTAGCATGTCGGGAAGGGGAATTGGTCAACCTGTCGCTGGTTACAGACCGTCTTCCTGAAAAAATGAAAAAACCGTCAGTGATTCTGAGTACTATCCTGTGTGTGATTTTTACTGCCATTTTATTCAGGTTTGGCATGGATAAGGTCCTCACGCAGCTTGCAAATGGAAAACGTACCTTTGTATTGAACTGGCCGGAGTGGATCTTCTGGTCTTTTGTTCCCATTGGATCCGGATGTATGATTTTACATTTTATAGAATTTTGCATTGATTTTTGTACTGATAAAAATAAAAAGGAGGATAAATAAATGATAAGTGCGGTTTTATTTGTTTCATTTTTTATTTTCCTGATCATGGGCGTGCCTATTGCAATCTGTCTGGGACTGTCTTCTGTGTGTGCGATCCTGTATTCAGGAACATCGCTGACCATAGTAGCGACCAATATGTATGCCGGAATCAGTAAATTCCTGCTTCTGGCTATTCCGTTTTTCGTACTTTCCGGAAATATTATGGCAAAAGCCGGAATTTCCAAAAGACTTGTTAAATTTGTAGATACCTGCGTAGGACATAGAAGAGGCGGTATTGCTATTGTGTGTGTTATTGTTGCCTGCTTTTTCGGAGCAATTTCCGGATCCGGTCCGGCTACGGTAGCAGCACTTGGCGCAGTTCTGATTCCTGCTATGGTGGAAAGAGGCGGCTTTAGTGCTCCCTTTTCTACGGCATTAATGGCAACCGCAAGTTCGATCGCCATTGTTATACCACCAAGTATTGCATTCGTTGTTTATGCTTCTATTACAGGCGTATCCATTGCGGATATGTTTATGGCAGGTATTGTTCCTGGCATCCTGATGGGTTTTGCTCTTGTGATCGTGGTTATGGTAGAAGCCAGAAGAAAGGGCATTCAGCCTGAACAGAAGAAAGCGAGTGCTAAGGAAAGATGGGCAGCCTTTAAAGATGCATTCTGGGGATTCCTGATGCCAGTGATTATCCTTGGTGGTATTTACGGTGGTATTTTTACTCCTACGGAAGCAGCGGCAGTATCCGTTGTATATGGACTTTTCGTTGGTATGGTGATCTACCGGGAAGTGAAGCTGAAGGATCTGTTTGATATTTGTGTGGAATCAGCAAAAACAACCGGCGGAATCATGTTGATTGTTGCATGTGCGTCTCTGTTTTCTTATGTATGCACCAAGTTTGGTATTGCAGATGCAGCTTCCCAGCTTCTTGGCAGTATTGCACATAATCAGTTTACCTTCCTTTTGATCGTAAACATTATTTTCCTGATTGCAGGATGCTTCATTGATGCAAACTCTGCAATGTATATTTTTATCCCGGTAATGCTTCCGGTGTGCAAAGCACTTGGTTATGACCTGGTTGCTTTTGGTGTTATGGCAACTGTCAATTTGGCAATCGGACAGGTAACACCTCCAGTTGGAGTAAACCTGTTTGTGGCGATTGGAATTAAGATCAAAAAAGGTTTGGAAGTTACTCTTCAGCAGATTTCCAAAGCAGTTATGCCGATGCTGGCAGCCTGTGTAGCCGTACTTCTGGTAGTAACTTATGTTCCGGCTGTATCTGTGGCTCTTCCAAAAGCCCTTGCAAAAAACGGCTCTTATTCAGGAGATCCGGAAACAGGAGACAGCGGTTCTTCCGCAGCATCAGCAGCAGGAGATGAGGATCATTCTTTTAATGAGATCGGGGATTACAGTGATCTTGGATGGGAAGAAACTACCTGGAACTTTGCTTGCTCCACAACAGAAACATCTACCTGGGCAGACGGTGGCCGTAAGTTTGGCGAACTGATGGAAAAAGCTACAGGCGGAAAGGTGAAAGTTAACGTATATGCAGCAGATCAGCTGACAAACGGCAATCAGTCTGAAGGTATCCAGGCATTGATGAACGGAGACCCGGTACAGATTTCCATGCATTCCAATCTGATCTATTCTGCATTTGACCCAAGGTTTAATGTAGTATCTCTGCCGTTTATTTATGATTCTGTAGAAGATGCAGATGCAAAATTTGACGGAGAAGCCGGAGAAAAATTAAAAGAAATCCTTAGCGAGTACGGACTTCATTGCATGGGAATTGCGGAGAATGGTTTCCGTGAGCTGACCAACAGTGTGCGGGAAGTAAAATCCGTAGATGACATGAAAAACCTGAAGATCCGTGTAGCAGGTTCTAACCTTCTTATGGAATGCTATAAGAGATGGGGTGCAGATGCAACCAATATGAACTGGTCTGAGACGTATACCGCACTTCAGCAGAATACGGTAGAAGGACAGGAGAATCCGCTGCCGGCAATTGATGCGGCCAGCGTGCAGGAGGTTCAGCCGTACTGCTCCATGTGGGACGCAATTTATGACTGTCTGTTTTTCTGTATCAACCAGGAAATTTATGACGGACTGACTCCACAGCAGCAGGCTGTTGTAGACGAGGCAGGCCAGAAAGCAGTAGAGTATGAGCGTTATATCAACCGTTCCGGTGATGAAGAGATCATGAACCGCTGGGCAGAGAAAAATGGTGTAACCTTTACTGCAAAAGAGGATATGGACATTGATTCCTTTAAAGAAGCTGTGGATGGTGTAGACGAGTGGTTTATTGAAGAACTGAAAGACCAGGGCTATGATGATGCTGAAGAACTGGTAGAAGCATTTACCGGCATTGGAGATTACAGTGATCTTGGCTGGGAGGAAACTACCTGGAATTTCGCATGCTCCACAACAGAAACTTCTACCTGGGCAGAGGGTGGCCGTAAGTTCGGTGAATTGATGGAAAAAGCTACAGGCGGAAAGGTAAAAGTCAACGTATATGCAGCAGATCAGCTGACAAACGGTAATCAGTCTGAAGGAATCCAGGCATTGATGAATGGAGATCCGGTACAGATTTCCATGCATTCCAATCTGATCTATTCGGCATTTGATCCAAGATTTAATGTGGTATCCTTGCCGTTCATTTATGATTCTGTAGAAGATGCAGATGCCAAATTTGATGGTAAAGCAGGAGAAAAAATGAAGGAAATCCTCAGCGAGTATGGACTTCATTGTATGGGTATTGCGGAGAATGGTTTCCGTGAGCTGACTAACAGTGTACGTGAAGTGAAATCTGTGGATGATATGAAAAATCTGAAGATCCGTGTGGCAGGCTCTAATCTTCTTATGGAATGCTACAAGAGATGGGGTGCAGATGCAACCAATATGAACTGGTCTGAGACATATACTGCGCTTCAGCAGAATACGGTAGAGGGACAGGAAAATCCGCTGCCGGCAATTGATGCAGCCAGTGTGCAGGAGGTTCAGCCATATTGTTCTATGTGGGATGCAATCTATGATTGTCTGTTCTTCTGTATTAACCAGGAAATTTATGATGGACTGACTCCGCAGCAGCAGGAAGTAGTAGATAAAGCCGGAAGAATGGCAGTAGAGTATGAGCGTTACATCAACCGTTCTGGCGATACTGAGATCATGAACCGCTGGGCAGAAAAAAATGGCGTAACATTTACAACAAAAGAAGATATGGATATTGATTCCTTTAAAGAAGCTGTAGATGGCGTAGACGATTGGTTTGTAGAAGAATTGAAGAACCAGGGCTATGAGGATGGTCAGGAGCTGGTGGACGCATTCAAATAAATTTCCGGTTCAGATTAAAAGTAAAATCAGAAATCAGCGAATGACTCAGAAAAGACCGGTGATCCGCAGGGAACACCATACCAGCAGCAGAGCCATAATGTTGTTCATAAGTTTATAATGGCTGCTGTAGAATTGCTTCAGAATGTTTCCTGCAAAAGCCCAGATCAGGTTTCCGAGGGCACCAAGGAACATCAGATATAAAGCAAAAAGAAACAGCATAAAAACACCGGATTCGTAGGGCAGGATATATGCGGAGAACATAGTCAGCCCATAGATAATGATCTTTATATTAATAAGCTGCAGAAAAAAGCCCATCAGCCATGTGGGCTTTTTTTCGTGGCTGCTTTGCGTCGGCGGCTGTCTTTTGAAGGTCTGCCAGGCCAGGTAAAGCACGTAAGCAGCTCCAAGATATTTCATTACAGGTTGAATCCCAGGAACAATGCTAGACAGAGCAGTACAAAATATTCCGGAAAGACACATTAATGTAAGGGAACCGGTCCAAATGCCGGTCATAAAAGGCAGATTTTTGGAAAAACCATATTTACTGGCAGTGGACAAAAGCAGAATGTTATTGGGGCCTGGTGACCATACGGTCAGGATGGCAGAAAGGGTCATTTCAATAAAAATGGATAATGGCATGAAAAAACCTCCTTTTGGAATAATAGTAAAATGATAACATAAATAATGGAATTAATCAAAAATCATATTGCAAAAATTGGTTATAATCAATATAATGAAAGCGGATTCTGAAACAAGAAGGAATCCTGACGCAAAAGCCAGAAGCGGAGTCTGACTTCTAAGCACAAAGAAAAGGAGAATGGGAAAATGGCAAATATTTTAATTAGCCCTTCAAAATATGTACAGGGCGCAGGCGAAATGAAAAAACTTGGTACCTATGCTGCAAATTGCGGAAAAAAGGCACTGGTTCTGATCAGTGCAGGCGGTTATAAAAGGATTGGAAAGCTGGTAGAAGACAGCTTTGCAAACAACAGCTGTGAAGTGGTTTTTGACTATTTTAACGGAGAATGCTGCAATAGCGAGATCGATCGTCTTGTGCAGGTCGTTAAAAATAATAATTGTGACCTTACCATCGGTATTGGCGGAGGAAAGATCTTTGATACAGCAAAAGCAGTGGCCTATTATGCCGGAACTCCTGTATTTATCTGTCCTACTATCGCATCTACAGATGCACCATGCAGTGCTTTATCTGTAATTTATACAGCAGAAGGTGTATTTGAGAAGTACCTGTTCCTTCCGGCAAATCCTAATATGGTTCTGATGGACACAGATATTATTGCAAAATCACCGGTTCGTCTTACAGTAGCCGGTATGGGAGATGCACTTGCAACATATTTTGAGGCAAGGGCATGCAAAAGAAGCGGGGCAACTTCCTGTGCAGGCGGGAAAACAACAGAGGCAGCCATGGCACTGGCAGATCTTTGTTTTAATACCTTGATGGAAGAAGGCGTAAAGGCAAAACTTGCACTGGAGACGGGTGTATGCACTCCTGCAGTTGAGAAGGTGATTGAAGCGAATACACTTCTTTCAGGGATTGGTTTTGAAAGCGCAGGACTTGCGGGTGCTCACGCTATTCACAATGGATTCACAGTACTGGAAGAGTGCCATCATATGTATCATGGTGAAAAGGTTGCGTTTGGTACTCTCACCCAGCTGGTACTGGAGAATATCCCACAGGAAGAACTGGAGGATATTATTTTATGGTGTATTGAAGTAGGTCTTCCTGTAACTCTGGCAGAGCTTGGTGCGGATCAGGTGACCGACGAGCAGCTGATGGAGGTTGCCAAAACTGCATGTGCAGAAACAGATACTCTTCATAATATGCCTTTTCAGGTTACACCTGAAACAGTATTTGCTGCGATCAAGGCAGCAGATGCTTATGGCAGATATTATCTGGGGGAAGAGTAATTTTATTAAAAAATGTATAATGATGTATAAAAATACAGCCTTGTCAAAAACAGGGCTGTATTTTTATTTACGCGAGCAACGAGCCAAAGTCCGTGCTTGCACGAGACCTTGGCGACTGCCGCGATAACTTGAGAAACTCGCGGAGCGTGTTTCTCATAGTTGGAACAGTGCGTGGTGGAAGCTGTTTGATGCAGAAGGCAATCTTACTTGTCAGGGTTTCTTTTGAAGGATTTTTAGAAAAGTTTTGTGAGAAAATGATTAATAATTAAAATAGATGACTGTGAAAAATATAACAAAAACGGATCGAGAATATTATGCTGAACTGTGCGAAAACACAAAATATAAAGTTCATGCAAAAAACTATACAGGTAAAAATATACAAGTAAAATAAAAAACTACCTTGCATAATAGGGAAAAATATGATATCCTTATGCTAAATTGGGAAAGAAGTTGAACCTGTTGGATATGACAGTGCTTTTCAGGGGTGTTTGGCATATGGATCCGGCAGGGAGAAGGTATTTTAAAGGGTGCATATATGGTACAGGGAATACGTTTCCTAAGGCTGAGATAGGTGACGCATGACAGCAGTATCATTTGCAAAATATTATATAATGGGGGTGGAACTAATGAATAGTTCACTTATCTGGTACGCAGTATTGGTTGTAGTAGTTGCTGCGTTCGTCTTTGTATTCTTCAATTACGTGAAGGTTAAGAAGCTTGAAGAAGGAACAGACGAGATGGTAGAGATGGCCGGGATCATCCGCAGTGGAGCCGGTACATTTCTGAAAGCGGAGTTTAAGGTGATCGCCATTATCGGGATTATTATTGCTCTGGTATTTAGTTTATTTGTAGAAGCAACAAGTGGTATTACTTTTCTTATGGGTGGTCTGATGAGCAGTCTTGTCTGCATCATTGGTATGAAGAGTGCCACTTATGCAAATGTGCGTACTGCAAATAAAGCACGCGAGTCACTTTCCATCGGTGAGACCGTAAAGGTTGCACTTTGTGGTGGAAGTGTGAGTGGTATCGCAGTTCAGGCTTTTGGTATGTTCGGCCTTCTCCTGGTGCTGATCATCTGGGGGATTGATGCAGATGCTACCGGTCATGGACTTATTGCGAACATGAACTGTAATCCTTCTATTATGAGAGTTACAACATATTCTCTGGGATGCTCCATTGTTGCCATGTTTAACAGGGTTGCAGGCGGTAACTATACCAAGGCTGCAGATATTTCTTCTGATATCCTTGCTAAGATCCGTCATGACATGCCTGAAGATGACAGCCGTGTACCCAACGTAATCGCAGACTTTATTGGTGACAATGTTAATGATATTGCAGGTAACTGCTCTGACCTTCTGGAGAGTTTTGTAGCTACTATCGCTGCCTCCATTATGATTGCTGTCACTCTGTTTGTAAATGATATTGTAACCATTCCGGAAGAAACATTCACACGGATGATTCTTTTCCCAGTGATCCTTGCAGGAGTGGGACTGATCGGATGTCTGATCGGACTTACCTATGCCTCTGTTCGTAAGATGGGTAATGATCCATCAAGAGAGCTGAATCTTGCTACATGGATTTCTGCGGGACTTACGGTTATTCTCAGCCTGATCGCATCTTATGTATTATTTGGAAATGTTGAACTGTATTCTGAAATGAAAGCCGGATGGGCTTCTCCGTGGATCTCCAGTATCCTGGGCATCATCAGTGGTATTGCCATCGGAAGTATTACAGAATACTATACAAGTGACAAATACAAACCAACCCAGGAACTTGCCAAGATGGCTACAGAGGGCGAGGCATTTGTTATCACCAAAGGTGATGCGATTGGTTCCCGTTCTGCACTGTTCCCAATCCTGATCATTGGTGTTGCATTGTTTGTCTCAGGTAAGATCAGCGGTACATATGGTATTGCTATTTCTGCACTTGGTATGCTTTCTTTCGTAGGTGCTACTGTTTCTATTGATGCATTTGGTCCTATCGCAGATAATGCAGGCGGGCTGGCAGAGTCCTGCCACCTGGAGCATAAGGTCAGGGTGATTACAGATAAGCTTGATTCTGTAGGTAATACTACAGCAGCTATCGGTAAAGGTTTCGCTATCGGTTCTGCTGCATTTGCAACTGTTTCCCTGATCGTTGCCTATGTTGGTAATTATACTGCAAATGGGGAGGAGCCGGTTCTGAATATCGCTTCCTTTATCGTTGTTGCAGGTGGATTGATCGGTGGTGCACTGATCGAGTATTTCTCAGCTATGCTTACTGACAATACCATCGAATCTGCTAAGCTGATGGCAGATGAGGGTGACAAGATGCTGTCTATTCCTGGCGTATTGGAAGGCAAAGTAAAACCGGATTACAACAAGCTGATTAGTATGGCTGCTAACCAGGCTTTGAAGAAAATGGTAGTGCCATCTATTATGGCTCTTTGCATTCCTGTGATCGGTGGATTTGTTTTCGGTGTACAGTTTGTTGGCGGTATTCTGGTAGGTGCAACTATCGTTGCTATTCCAAGAGCACTGTTTATGGGTAATTCCGGTGGTGCATTTGATAATGCTAAGAAGTATATTGAGAGTGAAGCTCTGCCGGGCCACGGCAAAGGTTCTGCAGCGCATAAGGCAGCTGTTACTGGTGATACAGTTGGTGATACAAGAAAGGACGTTGTAGGTGTTGCTCTGGATATCTTTATTAAGAGTATGTCTACAGTAGCCAATACACTTGCTTCCCTGTTTTCAACCATTACTTTGATCCGCTAAAAGAAAAGAATAGGTGCAGGGGTATCCCTGAAGAAGAGGCCTTCATCCGTCTGGGTGGGGGCCTTTTTGAGGGTGGGGAAATACAGGAAAATAATAATTGACAAATTGAGTATGTTGCTGTTGCAGGTTGCAGAAAAGATATGTTTATATATCAGGGCTTCGTTTTCGGATTTCTCCCGTGATATATAACCAAGATCTTTTCTGCCCTGCAACGAACGATACTCTTTTGCCAGTTGTTGTTTTCCTACTCTTTTTTGGAGACTATTTGTAACGATAATCTTGGAAAGTCTACAATTTTAAGATACAATGATGAAAAGAACGATCAGCGGCATGATTGGAACTGAATCGCTGGCTCATAACAGACGGGATTTTATAGCTGAAAATGTAGACCCGGACAGAGTACACCTGAATATCTGTTACCAGAATGAAAACCTGAAAGAAGTATATAAAGAATTGTTTGATGATTCTGTGGAACGGTACAATGTGGGAAAAAGAAAGAACCGGCAGATTACAAATTACTATGAAAAAATTCGTCAGGGAAAGCAGGAAAAGCTGTTCTACGAAGTAATTTTCCAGATTGTAAATCGAGAAGATATGGCTGTGGAAACGACAGAAGGAGACCTGGCGGTAAAAGTATTGGATGAGTATGTAAAGAATTTTCAGCAACGAAATCCAACACTTCATGTATTTAGCTGTTATCTGTACCAGGATGAAGCTATACCGCATCTGCATATTGATTTTGTCCCTTATGTAACTGACTGGAAAGGGAAATGAATGGATACGAGGGTTTCCCTGAAGCAGGCATTGAAAAGTCTGGGATTTTAGGGTGGAAACAAACATGATACGGAGCTGAATCAGTGGATAAACTATGAAAAAGAAGTACTTATTGAGATTGCCAGGGAACATGGAATCGAATGAGAGCAGAAGGGCACTCATGAGGAACATCTGGACGTATATAATTTTAAGAAGAAAGAGCGTAAAAAGGAAGTACAGGCACTGGAACAGGAGAAAGAATATCTCACTGCTGAGAATGAAGGACTGACTGCACAGATTGCGGAAGCAAGAGCGGATATCCAGCTTTTAAAAGATGATAAGGAGCAGGCAGTTAAAGATAAAGAGGAAGCTGAGAAGCGTGCGGAAAAAGCAGAGAAAGATCTGTGAAGCTTGGAAGAACGCAGAGAACGGTTACAGCCTGTTATGGATAATGTCAGTAAAGAAATAAAGGAATATGGGACAGTAAAGACTTTACTTCCGGAAGCTGGTGTATTAGAACGTGCAGCAACTTACCGGGATAAAAAAATAAAACCACTGTTTACCCAGATGAAAAAAAATTGCTGCAATGGCTGCCCAGATCAAAGAACTTACTAAAGAAGTAGAAAAATAGAAATATAAATACCAGGAAACAAAGCAGGTATATAACCGAGTTCAGAGAGAATTAGATACAGTGCGCCAAGAAAAACAGCAATTGCAGGATGTTTCCGACAGATATGAACGGGTAGTGCGTGTCCTTGGAGAAAATGTTGTAAAGGATGCGGTACAGGAAGATATACAAGAGCAGAAAGCATTAGAAGAAAAACGGCAAATGGAGCAAATGCCTAAAGGAAGTATTCACGAAAGATTGGTTTGGGGTGCCCGTAAAAGTGAAATGGAGAATCAACAGCGTAAGAAAAATAAAACAAAAAATAGAGGAATGGAGATATGACGAAGAAAAAGCACATTTATGATGAAAACAATAGATTAAGCTACACACTGCATGGAGATTATTATCTGCCGGATCTGGCAGTGAATGAGGAAGAACCGACATATGGTAAATACGGAATGCTGCGAAAACAGTTTCTGAAAGTGCATAGACCAGCACGATATCAGTATTTATTGATGACGGGGGAACTAACAGCACATCTGAACCGAGTCGATCAGGAGGCCAGAGAGCAGGTGAAAACCTTGGTAAAGCAGATGGTGAAAAAACAGGGTGTGGAACAACTGAAAATGCAGGATCTGATGAAATGGGTTGGATTGATGAATAATATAAAGGCATGTGCGGAAGAAATTGTGTTGCAAGAACTAGTGTATATGTAAGTAAAAAGGGGCTGTCGGTTAATAGCAAATTTCGGCATCCCCAGTAGTAATTGAAAGGATCCCAGCAGGGACAAGGCTTGTTAGCCTTCTACCTTGCGAGGGATCCTTTTTTCTATGAAAGATGAAATTTATTTTTGACCGCAAAAATCGAGACTGTAATTAATTCTGTGTAAATTCTAAAAGAGCTATATATCCTCTTGGAT
>NZ_JAAITU010000053.1 GCF_013304385.1 Blautia glucerasea | reverse complement strand
CAATTCATCTCCCACCTGTAGAGGAAGGAGAATTCTTGCTATATATTATGTTAAATTATAGAATCCGCTCAGAATTGCAACCAATCATTGACATATTGCCCAATATCTCTTAATATAGGAATATAGAATTATCAGTTATATACAACACCGCTTATATAAGTCCATAATAGGTTGGACGTTTCTACCAACTACCGTAATAGTTGTCTATAAGCATCTATACTGTTAGGAGGTAAACGTATATGCTCAATAACACATTTGCATTAAAAGGCACTTTTTGTTACAGCAAGGACTCACAGAATCTGATCATCCGTGAAAATGCATATCTTATCTGCAACAATGGTATCTCTGAAGGCATTTATGAGGAACTTCCAGCCTGTTTTCAGGGAATCCAGGTGATCGATCATACCAACAGACTGATCATTCCAGGGCTTATAGATCTGCATCTTCATGCCCCTCAGTATACATTCAGGGGAACAGGTATGGATCTGGAACTGCTTGATTGGCTGAATACCTCTGCCTTTCCAGAGGAGGCCAGATATGCAGAATCTGATTATGCCCAAAAAGCATATCAGATTTTCACCGAAGATCTGAAACAAAGTCCAACCACCAGAGCCTGCATTTTTGCAACTCTTCACACAGATGCCACTATGATTCTTATGGATCTGCTGGAAGACACCGGACTCAAGACAATGGTTGGGAAAGTAAATATGGATCGGAATGCCCCATCATATCTCATGGAGCAGAACGCCAGCACTTCTGCTGATGCCACCAGGCAATGGATAGATGCAGTCTCTGGCCGGCATTATCAGAATACCTTTCCTATCCTCACTCCCCGCTTTATTCCTTCCTGCAGCGATGAACTGCTGATTCTTTTATCTGAGATCCAGCAGGAATTTCATCTGCCTGTCCAGTCTCATCTTTCTGAGAATCCCGGAGAGATACACTGGGTTAAAGAGCTGTGTCCGGACAGTCTTTTTTATGGAGATGCATATGATCATTTCAACCTTTTTGGAAGAGATCATTGTCCTACTGTGATGGCTCATTGTGTATATTCCACAGAAGAAGAAATTGCCCTTATGAAAAAGCAGGGTGTTTATATAGCTCACTGTCCTCAGTCCAATACCAATCTTTCTTCTGGTATTGCACCTGCAGCCCGATATCTGCGTGAAGGGCTTCATGTTGGTCTTGGAACAGATATTGCCGGAGGATTTTCTCTTTCCATGCTGCGTGCCATCGCAGATGCTATCCAGGTATCCAAGCTTCGCTGGCGCCTTGTAGATCCTTCACTTAAGGCTTTAACACTTCCTGAAGCTTTTTACATGGCTACAATAGGCGGGGGTTCATTTTTTGGAAAAACAGGCAGCTTTGAAAAAGGCTATGAACTTGATGCAGTGGTGCTGGATGATTCCAGTCTTCCATCTCCTCGTTCTTTGCCATCTCTGACCCGCCTTGAAAGACTGATTTCTCTTTCCGATAGCAGCAATATCATTCAAAAATTCGTGTGCGGAAACTCTATTTTTTCCAACACTGAAGATAGATAATACAAGGCACCAAAGTGCCAAATGAAGGGGGTAACTCTATGAACCTAGAAAAACTTTTTCACCTGAAGGAACACCACACCGATGTTAAGACTGAGATCATGGCCGGCATCACTACTTTCATGACCATGGCTTACATCCTGGCAGTCAACCCGAATATCCTTTCCGCATCAGGAATGGATCGTGGTGCTGTGTTTACAGCTACTGCTCTGTCTTCCTTTATCGCCACATGTCTGATGGCACTGCTGTCCAATTATCCATTTGTGCTTGCACCTGGAATGGGACTAAATGCATACTTTGCCTACACAGTTGTATTAGGTATGGGCTACAGCTGGCAGCAGGCTCTTGCAGCAGTATTTGTGGAAGGTATCATTTTCATCCTGCTTTCCCTTACCAATGTGCGTGAAGCGATCTTTAATTCCATTCCTATGAACCTGAAACATGCAGTATCTGTAGGAATTGGCCTTTTCATCGCATTTATTGGTATGCAGAATGCAAAAATCGTTGTAAACAATGACTCCACACTTGTAAGTATGTTCTCCTTTAAAAGTGCAGCTCAGAACGGAACCTTCAACACAGAGGGTATCACAGTTCTTCTTGCTCTGATCGGTGTGCTGATCACAGGTGTTTTTCTTGTAAAGAATGTAAAAGGCGGTATCCTTTGGGGTATCCTGATCACATGGGCACTTGGTATTGTCTGTCAGTTCACAGGCCTTTATGTACCAAATGTTGAAGCTGGTTTCTTCAGCCTGCTTCCGGATTTCTCCAATGGAATTTCCGTTCCAAGCATGGCACCGACTTTCATGAAAATGGATTTCACCGTTGTATTTTCACTTGATTTTGTAGTTATCATGTTTGCTTTCCTGTTTGTAGATATGTTCGATACTCTGGGAACCCTGATCGGTGTTGCATCCAAAGCAGATATGCTGGACAAAGACGGAAAGCTTCCTCAGATCAAAGGTGCTCTTCTGTCTGATGCAGTAGGTACAACAGTAGGTGCAATGTGCGGTACTTCCACAGTAACAACATTCGTAGAAAGTGCTTCCGGCGTTGCCGAGGGCGGCCGTACAGGTCTTACTTCTATTGTGGCTGCAATCCTATTTGGTCTGTCCCTGCTTCTTTCCCCGATCTTCCTGGCAATTCCATCCTTTGCCACAGCTCCGGCTTTGATCGTGGTTGGATTCTTAATGTTAACATCCGTTACCAAGATTGATTTCAACGATATGACAGAAGCGATCCCGGCATTTATCGCTATCATCGCAATGCCATTCCTGTACAGTATCTCCGAGGGTATCTCCCTTGGCGTTATCTCCTACGTAGTAATCAATCTTGTAACAGGCAAAGCAAAAGAAAAGAAGATCAGTATACTTATGTATGTTCTGGCGATTCTGTTTGTTTTGAAATACATTTTCCTGTAAGCAAAGCAGAACCTGTTACATCTGAATAAGCAATTTCAAGTCGAGCAGCTGCGTTACTCACCACCTGAAAGAGGTGGGAGTCTTCTCGACTGAGATAAAACCCCTGTGACACAGGCAGTAAACTAATTAGTCACTGCCTGATATCCCAGGGGTTTACTTATGTTTGCTTATACTTGCTTATGTTTTACTTATGTGCAACTGTTCAATACGCTTATATTTACATTTACGCTTTCTCTTTCTGCGGCAGCTGTGCAAGAATAATGGCTGCAAACATGATCACACAGCCAGCAATCTCTCTTGCACTTAACTGCTGTCCCAGAATCACCCAGCCTGCCAGAACAGAGATGCAGGACTCCAGACTCAAGATCAAAGATGCTACGGTTGGATTCATATTTTTTTGTCCAATGATCTGCAGAGTATAAGCCACTCCGCAAGACATTACACCAGCATACAGGATGGGCTGCCAGGCCGTAAGAACTGCAGACATCTCCGGCTTTTCAAAAATCAGTGCCGGGATCCCGGACAGGATCCCGCACACCAGAAATTGGATACAGGACAGCTTTACCCCATCCACTTTCGGTGAATAGTAATCGATCACCAGAATATGGAATGAAAAAAGTACAGCACAGATCAGAACCAGAATATCTCCTTTTCCAATGGAAAATCCGTCTGTAATACACAAAAGATAAAGTCCTGCAACGGACATAGCTACTGCCAGCCAGATAAACGGAGAACACTTCTTTTTCAGAAAAAGCCCTAAAATAGGCACCAGTACAATATAACATGCCGTAATAAATCCCGCCTTACCAACAGTGGTATATTTAATACCAAACTGCTGGAAATTACTTGCCAGGCACATAAGAATTCCACAGGCCAGGCCTCCCCAAAGCAGATCCTTCCTGCTGCTGGATCCCTGTGCCTCTTCCGCTTTCTTGCTGCTGTTTCTGCCCATAAACCAGATCACAGGAAGGAGTACTGCAGACCCGATCAACGATCTGGCCATATTAAAGGTAAAGCCTCCTACATAATCCATTCCTACACTCTGGGCCACAAACGCAACGCCCCAAATGGTTGCGGTTAAAAGCAGGAGAAGGGAATTCTTTAAGGGTATCTGTTGTTTTTTCATAATAATTTTCCTCGTATTTTCAGCAGATCAAACTAGCATATATTACCGGTCCACACTTAGCGTTCCATCATACTGATGGATTCAATGCCTACACTTCCTCCTCGAACCACTTCAATATGTCCGAACTCTTCTTTGATCAGCTTAACAACAGCGTCATTCTTCGTAGCTGTCTGCACAAATTCCAGAAGCAGGCTGTCTTTGCCATAGTCGATCACTCGTGCTTTAAAGGTCTCTGCAATCTGAAAAAGTTCCACCTTATCCTCCGGGCTGCAGCCAAATACCTTTACGTAAAGAATCTCTTTCATACGTACAAACATATTTGTGAAATCAATCACCTTGATCACTTCTACCATACGATTCAGCTGCTTTTTGATCTGTTCAAAGGTTTCGTCATCACAAAATGTACCAATGGTCATACGTGACACTGTATTATCCTCTGTTGTTCCTACTGTCAGGCTGTCCAGATTATAGCTTTTCCCTGAAAAAAGTCCTGAAATCTTTGCCAGAACACCTACCTGGTTCTCCACATACAGGGAAATCCATCTTTTCTTTAATCCTTTATCCAATGTACTGTTCCTCCCTTTCCTTAACAATCCAGGATCATATCTTCCAGTGTACCGCCTGGCTTGATCATAGGATAAACCATCTCTTCAGGGTCAATGATGAACTCGATCAGTGTAGGTCCTTTTGTATTTTTTCTTGCCTCTTCAAAAGCTGCCGGAACATCCTCTCTATTCATAACACGAATACCTTTTGCTCCATAGCTTTCTGCAAGCTTTACAAAATCCGGAGTATACGCAGGCATCTCCTGTCCTTCGCTCCTTCTGTACAATGCACCATATTTCAAATTGGTCATGCTGTATCGCTTGCCATAGAAAAGCTTCTGCCACTGGCGGACCATTCCAAGATATTCATTATTAAATACACAGATGATGACAGGCAGTTCTTCCAGGACTGCTGTGGCAAATTCCTGAATATTCATCTGCATTCCTCCATCACCTGAGATAACAATCACAGGCTTATCCGGGTTACCGATCTGTGCTCCGATCCCACCTGGAAAACCATATCCCATAGTTCCCAGTCCGCCGGACATGATCAGCTGCTTCTTCTCTGTGATCTCCACATATTGGGAAGTCAGCATCTGATGCTGCCCCACATCTGTAACAATGATTGCTGTATCAAACTGGCGATTGATTTCGCCGAACACATCCAAAGGTCCAAGGGGTGCTCCCTGACGCATAGTCAATGGATGCTCTTCCTTCCAGTCCTGGATCTCATTCAGCCATTTCTTGGTGGTACAGTTTTCCACATATTCATTCATCTTTTCAAGTGCTTCTTTGGCATCTGCAACAATAGGAATATCTACATGAATATTCCTGGAAATGGATGCTGTATCAATATCAATGTGGATGATCTGTGCATTGGGCGCAAATTCATGAAGCTTTCCTGTGATTCTGTCATTAAATCTGGTTCCGATTGAAAACAGTACATCACAGTTGCTAACTGCCATATTGGCTGCATAAGAACCATGCATTCCCAGGTTGCCAATAAATAGCGGATGATCTGTAGGAATAGCACCGCGCCCCATAACTGTAGTAACCACCGGCACATTTGTCTTTTCCACCACCTGACGAAACAGCTGATTAGCTCGGGCAATATTCACTCCACCGCCAGCCAGGAACAATGGCCTTTTCGCTTTATTCAAAGTCTTGATAGCACGTTTCAGCTGACCGATATGCACATTGGTATTGGGCTTGTATCCGCGGATGTTCACACTCTTCGGATACTCTGCGCTGCCAAGTTCAGCCATTACATCCTTGGGAAGATCGATCAGTACAGGGCCTGGCCTGCCTGTACTTGCAATATAAAATGCTTCTTTGATGATCCTTCCCAGATCTTCCCTTCTGCGCACAGTCACCCCATACTTGGTAATACTGCGTGTGATCCCTACAATATCAACTTCCTGGAAAGCGTCATTACCGATCAGATTACGTGCAACCTGACCGGTAAAGCATACCAGGGGCACACTGTCATAATTGGCAGTAGCAAGCCCTGTTACCAGATTGGTAGCTCCAGGGCCGCTTGTCACCAGGCATACGCCTACCTTTCCTGTGGTCCTTGCATAAGCATCTGCCGCATGCACCAGTGCCTGCTCATGACGTGGCAGGATAATGGTAATATCGTCCTGCTTGTACAATTCGTCGCTTATATCAATGGTACAGGCACCAGGATACCCGAAAAGGTATTCCACGCCTTCTTCTTTCAAAGCTTTTACAAGCAGTTTATTCCCAGAAATCTGTTTCATGTATGTTCTTAGCCTCCTTATCCTGGATGTATTTTCTGACTACTATGAAAGTCAGATGCTCCCAGTTATTGATACTCCCACATCTGTCCGGGACTTTCATAGTAAAGAAACGCCCCGAGCTGTCATAAAGCTCAGGGCGAAAATCCTTCCGCATTACCACCTGAATTCAGAAGAAATATTTGACAGTTCAAGTCGAACGCATTATTTAAAATTATAATCTTCCATCTGTGTTCTTGTCAACCTGTGTTTTTGGAAAATATAGCATGTGAACATCAGCCTGTATACAACTGATAGTATTTTCCTTTCTCAGCCATTAGTTCTTCATGGGAACCTCTCTCAATCACACGCCCCTGTTCCAATACCATGATGCAGTCGCTATTCCGTACAGTAGACAAACGATGAGCAATCACAAAGGTGGTTCTGCCTTTCATCAGCTTATCCATACCATCCTGCACCAGTTTCTCAGTACGTGTATCAATGGAACTTGTGGCTTCATCCAGGATCAGCACCGGTGGATCTGCCACAGCAGCCCTGGCAATAGACAAAAGCTGCCTCTGTCCCTGGCTCAGATTCGCTCCGTTATTACGCAGCATGGTATCGTATCCGTCTGGCAGTCTGCGAATAAAACTGTCTGCATTGGCCAGTTTAGCAGCTGCAACAATCTCCTCGTCTGTAGCATCCAGCTTTCCATAACGGATATTGTCCTTCACTGTAGCAGTAAAAAGGTTAGTATCCTGTAGTACGATCCCCATGGACCGGCGCAAATCTGCTTTTTTGATCTTGTTGATATTGATACCGTCATATCGGATCTTTCCATCCTGAATATCATAGAAACGGTTCAAAAGATTGGTTATAGTAGTTTTTCCAGCTCCTGTAGATCCAACAAAAGCAATTTTCTGCCCTGGCTTTGCATACATTTTCACATCATGGAGCACGATCTTATCATCATTATAGCCAAAATCCACTCCATCCAGAACCATATCCCCTTTCAGTTCAACATAATCTGTTTTTCCGGTATCCTTATGAAAATGCTTCCAGGCCCATCGTCCGGTTCTCGCATCAGTTTCATTCAGCTCTCCATTCTCTTCCTTTACATTCACAAGGGTAACATATCCCTTATCTGTCTCCGGCTTCTCATCCAGAAGTTCAAAGATACGTTTTGCTCCTGCAAGAGCCATAACAATACTGTTAAACTGCTGGCTCACCTGATTGATAGGCATGCTGAAGCTTTTATTAAAAGTCAGGAAGCTGGCCAGCCCGCCCAGAGTAAACCCTCCGATGCCATTCAACGCCAGGCCTCCGCCTACAATGGCGCAGATCACATAACTTAGATTTCCTATCTGTGCACAGATAGGGCCCATTACATTGGCAAATTTATTAGCATTATTCGCACTGGCAAAAAGCTGGTCATTCAGTTCGTTAAATTTATCCAGGCTTTCTTCCTCATGGCAGAAAACCTTAACTACCTTCTGGCCTTCCATCATCTCTTCAATATAGCCGTTGATCACACCCAGGTTCTTCTGCTGATCAAGGAAATACTTTCCACTTAAAGATGCCACCTTTTTACTTGCTGTGAGCATAATAGCTACCATCACAAGGGTAACTAAAGTCAAAGGTACATTCAGGATCAGCATACTAACCAGAACACTTACAATGGTCACAGCACTGGAAAGAAGCTGGGGAATACTCTGGCTGATCATCTGACGCAGTGTATCAATATCATTGGTATAGATGGACATAATATCCCCATGTGCATGGGTGTCAAAATATTTAACCGGAAGCTTTTCCATACCTGCAAACATGTCATTTCTCAGATTCCGAAGAGTCCCCTGGCTTACATAGATCATGATCCGATTGTACAAATAGGTACTGGCAACTCCTATGGCATAAAATCCGGCCACTTTAAGAATTGCCATGGCAAGAGGATGAAAATCCGGCTGGTCAGATTGCAGAAGAGGGAGTATGTACTGATCGATCAATGTCTTTGTAAACATAGTACCCTGTACATTTGCAAGCACACTGACAAATATGGCCACTACAACGATCCCTACATGGATCTTATAGCTTTTCAGGATGTAAGCCATCAGCGTTTTCAGCATTTTTCCTGGGTTCTCCACCTTTGGACCAACGCCCTTTCCTGGCCTTCCAGGTACTTTTCTGGTATTATTCATGCCTGCTCACCTCCTCTGTTTTCATCAAAATCACCACCAGCCTTGGTCTGGGAATGATATACTTCCTGATAAATAGGATTATTCTCCAGAAGTTCTTCGTGAGTTCCAAAGCCATTTATTCGTCCATCTTCCATTACAATGATACGGTCTGCACTCTGTATACTGGAAATACGCTGTGCAATGATCAGCTTGGTTGTATCCGGGATTTCTTCCGCAAAAGCCTTTCGGATCTTTGCATCTGTAGCCGTATCCACTGCACTTGTGGAATCATCCAGGATCAGGATCTTGGGCTTTTTAAGAAGTGCTCTGGCAATACACAGCCTCTGCTTCTGTCCACCGGATACATTGGTACCGCCCTGCTCAATATAAGTGTGATATCCATCTGGCATTCTCTGGATAAATTCATCTGCGCAGGCAAGCTGACAGGCCCTTTCACACTCTTCCTCTGTAGCCTCTTTATTTCCCCAGCGAAGGTTTTCCAGGATTGTTCCGGAAAAAAGTACATTCTTCTGAAGTACAACCGCAACCTGGTTACGAAGCACTTCCATATCATAATTCCGCACATCGATCCCGCCCACTTTCACACTTCCTTCGCTTACATCATAAAGGCGGCTGATCAGATTCACCAGACTGGATTTGGCGCTTCCAGTACCTCCGATAATACCGATGGTTTCCCCTGCGTGAATGGACAGATTAATATCTTTCAATACGTTTTCTTTTCCTTCTTTCTTATAACGGAAAGAAACATGGTCAAAGTCAATCCTTCCATCCGGAACTTCAACTACAGGTTGTGCCGGATTGGACAAATCTGCTTTCTCATTAATAACTTCTGTCACACGCTCTGCACTGGCCATACTCATAGTCACCATAACAAATACCATAGACAGCATCATCAGACTCATCAGGATATTCATACAATAAGTAAGAAGGCTCATCAGTTCGCCGGTGGTAAGACTGCTGCCAACGATCATTTTTGCCCCAAGCCAGCTGATACAAAGAATACAGGCGTATACAGTAAACTGCATCAGAGGCATATTCATAACAACCAGCTTTTCTGCCCGTACAAACATTTCGTATACTTTATTGCAGGCCTTCTGAAATTTACTGGTTTCATAATCCTCACGCACATAAGCTTTTACCACGCGAATTCCGGATATATTCTCCTGTACGCTTGCATTCAAGTCATCATATTTCTTAAAAACCTCCTGAAAATACCTGGTAGCCCTTCGAAGGATCATAACCAATGCAAAACCAAGAAAAATAACTGCAATCAAATATACACTTGCAAGTCTGGCATTGATCAGGAAGGCCATAGTCATGGCACAGATCAGACTGGCTGGTGCCCGGGTACACATACGAAGAATCATCTGGTATGCATTCTGAAGGTTGGTCACATCTGTTGTCAAACGGGTGATCAGACCTGCTGTGCTGAATTTGTCAATATTTGAAAAAGAAAATGTCTGTATATTGGTGTACATGGCCTTTCGGAGATTTCTGGCAAATCCTGAAGATGCCAGAGCACCATATTTTCCGCCAAGAAAGCCTGCAATCAAACCTGCAATAGCAAGTACCGCCATAACAGCACCCACGCGGTAAATGTAGGACATGTTGCCTTTTTCCACCCCGTTGTCGATCATCCGTGCCATGGCGACCGGTATCATGGTCTCTACCACAACCTCCAATATCATAAAGACCGGAGTCAGGAACGAAGCCTTTTTAAACTCCTTTACCTGGCTCAATAATGTTTTTATCATGGAAATCCTCCTTTTCTATATTATTCTTTATCATATCCACAACCTGGAAAAACGTATCCAGCTTTTCCTGAGGAATATCTTTTTTCAGGGCAATCTGTAAAAGATCAAAATTATGCATGATCCCATGCTGATACTTCTCTGCTCTTGCAGTCAGCTCCAGTCTTTTCAATCTGGCATCCCCCGGATAAGGCTTTCTTACGATCAGATCCTTTTTCTCCATCAGCTGCAGGATCCCGGTAGCAGTTGATCTGGCAATCTGGAAATTTTCCTCCAGATCTTTTTGAAAAACCGGTTTCTCTGAATGCTCATATACATATCCTATGATCCATGCCTGCATACGGGTGATTCCCACTTCCTCATCCATTTTGGAGTGCCAGCAATTCACACGCCTGCCAATCATATTATCAAGAGTACGCACCTCATATCCAATATGTCTCTCTTTGTTCTTTAATTCCTTCTCCATGATTTCCTCCTTTCCGCAGTTATAATTGTTCGTATGCGAACTGTTCGTTTACGAACCAATTATATATAAGATCCTTATGCTTGTCAAGGATAAATCAAGCAAGTCTGTTTCCACGACTTCCTCATTACTCCTGACCTTTCTCTTTTTGTTCCTTGATTCCGTGAAATAAACATAGTATGATAATCAAAGCGAGGTAAACACACATGGATAAAAAGAAAAGAAAACACATATATTTTTCAGGCAGGGTGCAGGGTGTAGGCTTTCGCTACATGGCCATGCATTTTGCCGAAGCTTACGGACTTACAGGCTGGGTTGACAATCTTTGGGACGGCAGGGTCGAGATGGAGGTACAAGGCGAAGAAAGCAGTATTTTCCATATGCTTACTTCCCTGGAAAGCGGCACGTTTATCCGCATTGATGACTGCCAGATTTCCAATATTCCCTCGGTTGAGGACGAATATTATTTTATAGTCAAATAACTTCAGCCTTACACAGAAAGGGAATTGCCTGTATGAGAAAAGTTCTGTCTTTTTTTCGGAGACATCCGATTTCCAGTATTATTGTTATTTTGCTCCTTTATGTAGCGATCGGCGCACTTGCCCCCTTTGCGGTTCCTGGACAGC
This sequence comes from Blautia glucerasea, assembly GCF_013304385.1. Classification (GTDB taxonomy): domain Bacteria; phylum Bacillota; class Clostridia; order Lachnospirales; family Lachnospiraceae; genus Blautia_A; species Blautia_A ammoniilytica. The sequence goes on along the minus strand of NZ_JAAITU010000053.1, from coordinate 12,029 downwards.
TTTCCGTCGATGAGAAGACATTCTCAAAAGAAGATTATTATACAGAAGATCCGGATACTCTTAGTGCTGACCGGGCCCATATCGTAGAAGAGAATCAGGAAGCCCTTACCCAGAGGATCCGGATGCTGGAACTTGCCAGGAAAGAAGTGATCCTATCCACCTTTGATTTCCGTGAGGATGAAAGTACTACAGATCTGTCCGCCGCCATTTATCATGCAGCCAGGCGCGGGGTAAAGGTGAATATCCTGGTAGATGGAATGTCCGGACTGCTTCGTATGGAAGGAAAGCCTTTTTTCTATGCCCTGTCCAGCCATCCTAATATCCACATCCGTATTTACAATCCGGTAAATCCACTTCGGCCATGGAGTATTAACGGCAGGATGCATGACAAATATGTGATCTGCGATGATCAGCTTCTTCTCCTTGGAGGCCGGAATACATTTGATTATTTCCTGGGAAGCTATCCTACAGATTCCCGCAGCTATGACCGTGAAGTTCTAATTTATAACACAGATTTTAAAAATGGCTGTACAAATAGCGTGATTTCCCAGGTGAAAGCATATTTCCAAAGCATATGGGAAAGCTCCTATGTGAAAGATTTCCACGATCAAGAATCTCTTTCTTCCCAGAAATCAGTACAAAAAAAGATCCTCCTTCTGGAAGATCGATATAAAACGCTTTCGGATCTGTACCCGGAGTGCTTTCAGGATTATTCCTATCAGGAGCATACCGTTCCCACCCAGAAGACCTGTTTGATCTTTGGACCTGTCACTCCTTATGGCAAGAAACCATATGTATGGAATACTTTGCAATGCCTGATGGCCTCTGCCCGGGAAAAGGTGATTCTTCATACCCCCTATGTGGTTTTGGATAAAAAGATGTCCTTTGGCATAAAAGAAATATCCCAGAATGTTTCAGACTTTTCCATGATCATCAACTCTGTAGAAAACGGTGACAATGTGATCGCTTCCAGTGACTATCTGCTGCACAAGCAGCAGGTTCTGGATACCGGTGCTGCTTTATATGAATTTGACGGTGGACAGTCCTCCCATGGAAAATCCATTCTTATCGATGATGATCTTTCCCTGATCGGTTCCTATAATCTGGATATGCGAAGCACCTATATGGATACAGAACTTATGCTTTGTGTGCAAAGTAAGGAACTAAATCAGGAACTGCTTGGATATCTGAATAGCTACCTGGCACAAAGCCGACGTATCCTGGATAAAAACAATTACGAAATGCCAAAGGGCATGATCCCTCAGACCATGCCCCTGCCTAAACAAATACTATACCGAATACTTGGACCACTGCTTCAGCCATTTCGTTATGTGGCCTGAAACAGTCTCACCTGTACTTAGCTTTTATAAAATCCACCGGTTTCCACATCATATATACCTCTGGGAGTGATACGAATCTGGGGAATTACCGGAAGCGCCATAAAAGACAATGTAATAAAAGGATCAAAGCCCATTGGAATGCCCATCTGATGGGCTTTTTCTTTCATGTGCCGCAGAGTATTTTCTATGGTCTCATATCCGGCATCGCTCATCAGGCCCATAACAGGAAGGGGAAGGGTCTCCCACACTTTATGATCTGCCACAATGGTATAGCCTCCCTGCACACGGATCAGTTCCTGTACAGCAAGTGCCATATCCTGATCATTATCTCCGATCACAATAATATTGTGGGAGTCATGAGAAACACTGGATGCAATGGCTCCGCCTGTAATGCCATACCCTTTTACAACAGCTCTTCCTGTTTTCCCTGTAGCTTTATGCCGCTCAACTACTGCGATCTTACTGTACACTTTATCAGGAACAAATAATTCTCCAGGTCCGGTTAGCTTCAGGATCTGTTTTCTTGTAGTGATCTGCCCTTCTTCCATTTGGATTACATGATATATTCCATCTTCTGAAGAAAGTTCCAGCTTTTTAGCAGAAAATTCTCCCACATGAACTGTATTTTTCAATTCCTTCTTGCATTTCTTGATCTGCACCTGCTCTGTTTTTTTAATGATTTTCCCTTGGTAATATACTTCCTGCACGGATACCTTTTCCAGATCATCCAGCACGATCATATCAGCCTGACGTCCAGGCGCAATAGCCCCCAGATGCTGCAGTCCGTAGCACATAGCCGGACGAATCGTTGCCATCTGAATAGCCTCAACAGGATCCATGCCAAGCAAAATAGATTTACGCACATTATGGTCAATATGGCCTTCACGTTCAATATCTTCAATATGCTTATCATCTGTGCAGAAGCAAAAACCCTCTCCGTTCATTTTATTCTTTACAATGCCTGTAACAATTGCTTCCAGATTCCGGGCAGCACTTCCTTCCCGGATCAGTACATGCATCCCGCATCTCCGTTCTTTCATTGCGTATTCAAAATCCGAACACTCATGATCTGTGGCAATGCCTGCCATCACATATGCCTGCAGATCCTGATCTGAAAGGAAAGGTGCATGACCATCCTTAATTTTATCCTGGAAAAGGAGCAGCTTATCATGCATGGACTTGTCTCCATTTACAACAGAAAGATAATCCATCACCTCGCCCAATCCCAGGATTCGTTTATTTGGCAGATATGGAACCATATCCTCAGCAGTCAGGGTACATCCATTGTCATCTATCCCTGTAGCCGGAACACAGGACGGCATCATCACATATACATTTGCACAGGAATCCGCTGTCTGATCCAGGATATACCGGATCCCCTCAAGCCCGGATACATTGGCTGATTCATGAGGATCTACAATAAAAGTAGTGGTCCCATGTCTGGATGCAATCGCTACCAGCTCCCCTGGTGTAACAAGGGTAGATTCCAAGTGCAGATGACTATCAATAAATCCAGGGCAAAGATATTTACCCTTAAGATCATGTTCTTCCTTTCCCTGATAGTCACCGATTCCTACGATCATCCCGTCTGTAACAGCCACATTCCCAGGCAGGATCTCTCCTGTGAATACATTAATGATCTGTGCGTTCTTCAATACCAGGTCTGCCTGCTTTTCTCCTCTAGTAACCTTTGAATATTCACAATATTGTTCCAATTCCATACAGTCCACCCCTTTTTATTGTAATTTAGAATTGCAAATACGTCAGGTTCTGAATATTTTAGATAATACTACCATATTTATCTGTAAATTACAATCAGGAAAGGACCCCTCAGTTTTTTTTATTCTTATTTATCGTCTCCTGTCAGACGAAGCACATCCCGGATCTCATCCGTCTTCATATCCAGGATCACAGCCAATTCATCCAGAGTAAATCGTGTTTCTCCATCATCATCTGTCAGTTCTTTCACTGCCGATTCCAGCTTTTCTACCCTTGCCACAAGACTGTCATCCTGAAATTTTCTTTCCGTCTGTTCTTCAATAGCTGCAAGGATTCCCTTCCGCAGCTGTAACCGCAGCCATTGGTCATTTTTCACCTGTGGTTTTTCCTGCTCCAATGCTTCCAAAAGTGCCACATTAGCCTCCTGGATCAAATCCGCCAGGTGGATCTCTTCACAGTTCATCTCTGCTGCCATATTGGCCGCAACAGGCAGATATACCTGGGCTAGTTTCCCCAGAGCAAGTGCATCCCCATGGGCAGTCTTCTGAAACAATTCTAGCAATTCCTGCTCCTCAAATTCTTCTGTCAAAAGCCCGTTCAGATATTCTTGCAGATATGCTTTTTCCGCAGCAGTAAGCGGCATCCTGGTGCCGGACTGCAGCTTTGGCTCTTCACACTTTTCTGTCTCTGCCCCCTGTATCTGGATTCCTTTTGTTTTCAGGTATTGGAGCATCTTCACCATCTGTTCGGTTTCCAGTTCCATCTCCTGAAAGCAATCCCTGATCTGTGCCTGGCTCAGCACCTGTCCATTCTCTTCTGCAATGCTGCAAAGCTTCTGCAGCCTTTTCTGAAATTCAACAACGTCCATAAATACTCCCTTCCCGGCAGCTTCTGCCGTTAGATCTGAACTTTGTAGTCTTCTGGTTCATAACTTCCTGTTACATAAAAAGGCTGCTGCATAATGTACTGATCCCTGAAAAGAATTTCACGGATGTCGATTATACAACAACCTAAAAACTGCGGATAACAGGACTTGAACCTGCACGTCGTAGACACCAGAACCTAAATCTGGCGCGTCTGCCAATTCCGCCATATCCGCATGTCATGTATGGTGATGCCGCCATCAGACAACATACCTGTTTAATAAAAAGCCGTAAATCTCATATAAGATTTACGGCCTAAACCAATGAGACATCGGGGATTCGAACCCCGGACAACTTGATTAAAAGTCAAGTGCTCTACCAACTGAGCTAATATCCCATATAAAAGACTGGGCTAGCTGGATTCGAACCAGCGAATGCAGCAGTCAAAGTGCTGTGCCTTACCGCTTGGCGATAGCCCAAAGGCAAAAGGTGGATACAGGGATTCGAACCCTGGGCCTCCAGAGCCACAATCTGGCGCGCTAACCAACTGCGCTATATCCACCATAACGTGTCAGAAGGGATTCGAACCCCCGACCCACGGCTTAGAAGGCCGTTGCTCTATCCAACTGAGCTACTGACACATCTCTCCTCATCAGAGAAGCGGGTGATGGGAATCGAACCCACGTATCTAGCTTGGAAGGCTAGTGTTCTACCATTGAACTACACCCGCATTTCGCTGAAACGGTAATGATGTTTAACAGCAATCGGGGTGACAAGATTCGAACTTGCGGCCTCCTGGTCCCAAACCAGGCGCTCTAGCCAAACTGAGCCACACCCCGCTGTAATCATTTACGACTTATGAAATTTTGCTTTGTCGCTTGACGCAAGATGTATTATATTATAGCAATACCTAAATGTCAACACCTATTTTGAAATTTTTTTATTTTTTTTGAATTTTTTTTATTCCCAGGAAAACAGGCTCAAAATCCACTATTTCTTACTGATATACATGATCTTATGGATCCCATCCCTGGCATTTTCAATGATCAGATCAAAACAGTCAAAATGGTTTTTGATCATACTGGTCATACTCTTATACCCATAGTTTCTGGCATCAAATCCCAGATATTTCTGCTTCAGCACAGCTCCAATCTCGGCAAGATTCACATTCTCATCCTCATCCAGATAATCCAGGATATACCGAATCACTTCCTCCTCAGATGGAATACTGATCTCCTCTGCAGCCTCTTCTGCTTCTTCAGGCAGAATATCATCCTGATCATCATCTAGAAGCTGAACTTCTTCTGCTTCTTCCGGCAAATCTGCCTGTACCTCTGTTTCTTCCTCTTCTGCTTCTTTATAGATCAGATCCAGGATCTTAAACTCATCACAAGCCTTCGCCAGTGCCTCTTTCGTTTTCTTTTCGCCCATGCCTACCACTGTCTTACCTGCTTCCCGAAGTCTGTACACCAGCTTTGTGAAATCACTGTCACTGGAAACTATGCAGAACACATCTACACCGCCAGTATAAAGCAGATCCATTGCATCAATGGTCAAGGCCTGGTCAGCAATACTCTTCCCATATGCATAGGAAATCTGAAGCACTGGCATAATTCCTTGAAGAGGCATCACCTTATACCATGCCTTCACTGTCTGTGAATTTACAGACCCATACAATCTGAAAATCCGCACATTTCCATACTCCATTGCCTCCTGTTTAATATATTCTGCATATTTTGCAGAAATATTATCACCATCGATCAATACTGCAATCTGCTTTTCCACTTATTACTGCCTCCTATTTTTCTGTTTGTTTAAAGATATCGGATCTCTGCCACCGGTGCCTTCCCCTGTTGCAGTTCCATTACTGCGTAACTTGGCCTTCGTCCTTCCTGACGGGGATAGGACAGGCTTCCCGGATTCAGCAGAAGAATCCCCTCTTCTGTTTCCTCTACAGGCCTGTGAGTATGACCAAACAATACTACCTGACATTCTCTGGCTTTTCCTTCATCTAAAACCCCATAGAGCCCCATACTGACCCCATAATAATGTCCGTGAGTCACCAGGATCCTGTGCCCTTCCAGCTGGATCATCACTTCTCTTGGAAGGTCTGAGAAAAAATCATTATTACCGGAAACAATAGTACAAGGACATTCTACCAAAGCCTCCATGAAAATTTCTCTTCCTTCCACGTCCCCACAATGGATAAAATAATCAAAAGGCGTTTCTCTCAGGACGGTTTCTTCCAGATTTTCATCCTTTCCATGTGTATCGCTGACAATCAGTACTTTCATTTCAATTCGTCCTTAATCGCTCTTAAAGCCTTTCCTCTGTGACTGATTTTGTTTTTCTCTTCCATGGAAAGTTCTGCAGAAGTACATCCATATTCTGGAAGGAAAAAGATGGGATCATAGCCAAATCCGTTTTCCCCTTTTTCCTCATAGCCAATCCGTCCTTCCATGGTACCTTGCACTGTTTTTACGGTGCCATCAGGAGAGGCCATTGCAATGGCACATACAAATCTTGCAGTCCTCTGCTCATCCGGAACTCCTTCCAGTCTTTGGATCAGACTGTGATTCTTAATATGATAATCCGTGTCCTCCCCCATATATCTGGCAGAATACACTCCTGGTTCTTTATTCAGATAATCGATTTCCAGACCTGAATCGTCTGCCAGAACCGTCTCACCGCATAACGCACACACTGCTTTTGCCTTAATAACAGCATTTTCCTCAAAGGTCTTTCCGTCCTCTACAATATCTGCAAAAATCCCTGCTTCCTTCATGGAAAGGATCTCTGTATCCACATCTGAAAGGATCTCCCGGATCTCCTTCATTTTTTCCGCATTACCTGTTGCAAAAATTATCTTTTTCATAGGGACTCCTTCTTTTCTGTTTTTCTTGGCGGCTTAGGCCCAAGGAACTGATAAAAATAGGTCTTAAGCATACCATTATATATCTTTCTGTTCTTATCTGCCTTCCGCCCTATATCGTTTTCTGCCCTGTCGTAGGAAGTGATCATATACATGGACCACTTATCCAGATTGCGGAAGCTTTCTCCCAGATCTTTGTAAATAGCCGGAAGTGCTTCTCGGTCTTCCAGTCTTTCTCCATAAGGAGGATTTGTGATAATAAAGCCGTATGGCTTGGAATGACGCAGCTGTGACACAGGTCTCTGCTGAAGATGGATCAGCTTGTCAACCTTTGCCATTTTTGCATTGGATCTAGCTGCTTTTAAAGCTTCCGGATCAATATCATACCCCTGAATATCTGTTTCTATATCCATTTTTACCCGATCCATAGCTTCTTCCTTTGCCTGATACCAGCAGCCTCTTGGCACCAGATGTCTCCACTGTTCTGCAAGAAAGGACCGATTCATACCTGGCGCTATATCTGCAGCGATCATCGCAGCTTCAATAGGGAATGTACCGCTGCCGCAAAATGGATCAACCAGAATCCTGTCCTTATTCCAGGGAGTAAGAAGGATCAGTGCACTGGCCAGTGTCTCTGTGATCGGTGCTTTCACAGTCATCTGGCGATACCCCCGTTTATGAAGGGAAATACCGGATGTATCGATTCCAATGGTAGCAATATCCTTCATAAAAGAAACCCTGATAGGAAATTCCGGTCCGTCTTCCGGGAACCAGGAAATATGATAAACCTCCTTCAGGCGTTCTACAATGGCTTTCTTCATAATTGACTGAATATCCGAAGGACTAAAAAGCTTGCTTTTAATGGAATTGGCTTTTGCCACCCAGAAACGCCCATCCTTTGGGATATATCTTTCCCAGGGAATAGCTTTTGTTTTCTCAAAAAGCTCATCAAAGGTAACTGCCTTTACTTCTCCTGTCTTCAAGAGGATTCTTTCTGTTGTTCGCAAAAAAATATTGGCATCTGCGATGCCTTGTGCATCGGCCAGGAAAGTGACCTTTCCATCCTCCACCTTGCTGATCTCATATCCAAGATCCAGGATTTCTCTTTTTAATACTGCTTCTAGTCCAAAATGGCAGGGTGCGATCAATTCATATTTTTCCATGGATAAATTCCTTTCTTCTGATGATTATGAAAGCTTCAGGCTTTTCACCGTATTTCCATCGAAATCCCGGATAGAAAAGATCCCGTCCTCATATATCGCATACGTAGGCGGATTCCCTTCTTTCGGAATGGAAACAGAGCCTGGATTCAAAAGAATATATCCGTCTCTTTTTTCTGCTTTCAATACATGAGTGTGACCATGGATCAGAATATCGCCTGCCATCAGTGGAGGAAGATGATCCTGATTATATACGTGCCCGTGGGTTGCAAAAAAGGTCAGATCATCAATGGCTAAAATACAATAGTCTGCCAAAACTGGGAACTCCAGTACCATTTGATCAACTTCTGCTTCACAATTGCCTCTGACTGCATAAATCTGATTTTTCATTTCATTCAGCATGGAGATTACCTGCTTGGGTGCATAATCCTTTGGAAGATCATTACGTGGTCCATGATAAAGCAGATCGCCCAGCAGCACCAGGCGCTCTGCTTCTTCTTTCTCGTATGCTTCCAGCATTTTCCTGCAATAATATGCGGAACCATGGATATCGGATGCAAACATGTATTTCATGAAAATTTCTCCTCATTAAAAATATTTTAAAATAGTAAGTATCTTTTTAAATATTGTGTAACTGTAAGGGTACTGAACAGTTACGGTATTCCTTTTTACATTATCACGGTTAGCCGGAAATTACAAGGTTTCTTCCCCGATATGCAGGGAATCCTCCAATCACAGATCTGGTTCTGTAACCCTTTACAGCCAGTTCCTTTGCCACCTTCAGGCTTGCACCTCCCCGGTCACAGTAAAACACAAGGATTTTTCCTTTTGAAAGTTCCATGGAAAGACTTCCTGTTTCCATATATCTTTCATATGGCATATTGAATGCACCTTTTACATGACTTTTTTCATATTCTTCTTGTCCCCGTAAATCTATGATCAATGCGTCTTTGCGTCCAACATAATCATCTAGCATTTTTGCTGACATTGTTTCAAAGGGAAACATAAGAAACTCCTTTTTATTATATGATATGCATACAGGATGTAAAAAGAATGTACACATGTTTCTGCTTTATCATATAAAAAGGGACGCTGCACAGGCAGCATCCCAAATCAGAAAATCCGTTTTAGTACCGGTCTTCTTCCCGGTCATATTCATCTTCTGTTTTGTTTTTACTCTTATCAGAAGTATTTGCGTTTCTGCAGTTCTTTGTATCCATTGCGTTTTTATTGGAATTTCGGTTGGATCCATTTACATTTCCTATAGAACTTCTGCTGTTTCTGCTTTCATTTTCATAATTCTTTGCCATTTAATCTTTCCTCCTGTTGCAGATTAATTTCATTGCATTGTTCATTATCTCCAAAAGCAGACGGAATATTCATCAAAATGATATTGATTTTTTTTCCATTTTATATTATAATCTAACCTGTAAAAAGAATTTACCCTTCAAAAATTTTTTTTACATAACCCCTTATTTAATTATTTATACTCCCCTCGAAACACCCGGTAGCTCCCCTACCGGGTGTTTCTCTTTGGATTTATAAGGGTTTGCGGGATTTTGAGTTTCACTGTTCTTGTAATATTTCCGTAATATTTGATGGGTATGTCCAAAATATGTCCAAGATTCTATTTTCCGTCCCAGTTTTAGCTCTCCCATATAATAAAAATGAGGACAGTTCTTTGACTGCCCCCACTCTAATTCTTCTCCTGAAGCTGTTCCATACAATATTTCTCTGCCAATACTATAAATTCATCAGCAACAGAAATCTGCCTCTCGGATTCTTCTTTGCTTGCAATATAAAAATCGTCATAATCGCTGGCGTGACGAATCTCTTCTGCCTGCCCGATCTTCCGTCCCATTTCTCTGGGAAATATAGAAGTCCGAACATAATCCTTATTAAAATTGGCTACAGCGTCCTTATGGCGCTTATAAGCCTTTCCACTGACCGCGTGTACCGCATTGATTGCGTGAAAGATCGAATAATAAGCCCTGTTGTTGGCACCTTTGTAATCTTCTATTGCCAGCAAAGCTCTTGCCGATCTCAGATCATTTCTCGCGGTCTCCAGTCTATATAGGACAAGGTCTTTCCTGGTGCCAATTTCCTGGTTAGGCTGCTCCATATAATACGACTCCTTCTTTATGAATGTTGGAATAGAACGGATAGTTCACGATCCACTTGTTAAAATGTGCTTCACTTTTTGCTATCGGCTTTATATCAAGGTCGTGATCCATGTTAAAATCATAAGTCATATACGAAAGCTGCTGTCCATATGCCTTCAATTCCAGGTCAGACATATCCACCAAAATCATAATATCAACATCTGAATCCGGTCTGAAATCGCCTCTAGCATAAGAACCATATAAAATTATCTGCTTCACATGCGAACCGTATATCCTCTTGATTTCCTCCACATACTGATCTATCAAGCTCTGCATACGCTTTGGCATAATGTCACCTCCCATAATGCACCGTCTATCAACCGTATTACCAACAGCTGATAAACCCTAGAACCCATTTGTTACTTTTATTATACCCGAATTATGGTGCTATTTCCACCGTTTTACATCATTTTACCACTTCTGCTAAAACATTGCCGCCAGCTTATTGATTTCCTCAGCCTTTTTGTCTGGGAGCACATGTGAATAAATATCCAGAGTCATTGTAATGGACTTATGCCCCAGGATTTCCTGCATTACTTTGGGTGGGATTCCGTTCTCAAATCCACGAGTTGCAAATGTATGCCGCAACGAATGAGGTGTATGTTCTCCAAACACATGTCCATCCTCCCTAATTTGAGCTCTGATTTTCTTCATGTCCTCGTATAATGCGGTTTCAGAGATACACCTGCCAAAGCTGCCTGTAAACACTAGATTCTCGAAGCCAGATTCTGGTCTCCATTTATTACCCAGAAGCATTCTTGTCGCGAGCTGGTGCTTTCTGTGTTCACGCAGTACACTCACAAGGTTCTCAAGCATTGGAATATCCCTTTTGCTAGTTTCAGACTTAGGCTCATCAATCATATATTTTTCTCTAGCTTTAGCGACGTATTTTTAAGTTCCATTCACATGTATAATTTTATTGTCAAAATCTATATCTGACCATTGCAACGCCCGCAGTTCTCCGCTACGCATCCCAGTTCCAAGAGCTACAATATACAGGTCATAAAATTGACTGGTCTTCGAATATCTCATAAATAGTTTTTGTTCTTCCTGAGTCATTACACGTATTTTTCTTTTCCGCTTTTTCTTCTTGATAGAAGTGTTCTTCACCGGATTTCGCAATACCATTCCGTTACGAACCGCCTGTGTATACATCCCACTTAATATAACTCTTACCAGATTGACAGTCGTATGACTATAGCGCTTAGCCATATCATTAAATAACTTCTGGATATGTTCTCCCCTAACATCTTTCAGCAGCCTTCTCCCCAGAGGCTCTTTAATATGTACCTTATACTCGTCCAGGTATACCTTGTAAGTTCCATACTTGACGCTATTTTTCTTGTACTCTTCCATCCACGTATGGAACCAGGAATCTACGGTCACTTTGCTCTCTTTAGCAAAAAATCCATGTTCAACTTCATATCTCTTGGCAGCTAGTTCATTTTGAAGCAATTTGAGGTTTTTATTGTACAGGACATATGTTTCTCCCTTGTATGTAAAACGAGCCTCATATAAATCTTTGCCTCTCATCCTTATTCCCTACCGTCATAAAATCTTGGCGGTGCCATTTTCACGGTATTATCCATAGCCTGCTCCAAAACGTCTTCTTTTGACAGCTCCCACTTATCCAGATAAGTATTGTCTATCAGTGTTGTGCACAGTTTTCCATCATCCTCATTTATCCGCAGATACACCCCCAAAATGATATCCCCAATCTTTCTGTAAATTCCTCGTTCCAGTACTGTCACTTTTTTATTTGTACTGACAATACGAATATATAAGTCTTCCTTCACACGCTCATAATCATCAAGCATTCTGATCTTTTCCAGCCCCTTGATTTCCTTATGTGCCTCTTTTTCCCTTATGATTTCTTCTGCAATCTGCCTTATACTGTAACCGGATTTATAAGC
>NZ_JAAITU010000052.1 GCF_013304385.1 Blautia glucerasea | reverse complement strand
TATAGTTCAAAATGCCTACACGCTGCGTAGACATTTTGAACAGGCTAAAGCCGTATTAAAAATGCCGTATAAGCTGCAGTTCTAAAAAACTGTAACTGATACGGCATTCTCTTTACCTGTTCGCTCTGTCTACAAAGACTCCTCTATAAACAGATGCACATTCGTCTATATAGTGTGCAAATTACTGAGCAAGAAAATCGTTGATCTGCTCTACCAGGACATCTACGTCCATCCCGTGCACCATAGCAGCCTCTTCAAGAGACTCCATCTGGGAAGACGGGCAGCCGATGCAGTGCATACCGGCTCTCATAAGAACCCCTGCAATGTTAGGATCTAACTGAAGCAGTTCGCCGATGAGCATCTGCTTTGTCACCTGTGCCATGATCTGTTTCCTCCTTTATTCGCAAATCTGGAGAGAATCATTATCTGTAAAAGAACCACATCTGCAGTCCTTATAAAGAGTCTCCACCCTTGTCTATTATAATACGATTTTTTACAGGAATCAACATTTACAGTTCTAAAATTTTGTTTATAATTTTATACTTGTAATCCAACGATAGATATATTAGAATAGATTCAGAACCCGGTTAAGGGTACAAAAGAGATTAAAGGAGGATATAACTATGGCATATGTAATTTCTGATGAATGTGTAAGCTGTGGAACATGCGAAAGCGAATGCCCTAACGAGGCTATTTCTCAGGGTGATGATCATTACGTGATCGATGCAGATGCATGTGTTGAGTGTGGAACTTGCGCTGATGTCTGTCCTACAGGCGCTATCAGCCAGGAATAATTTCCTAAGAACGATCAAATGGCTGTCGCTATATGCGGCAGCCATTTTTCATTTATGATCTGAGACAAGTCTCACTGATCACATATGTATTTTATGTTTCTTTTTATTCTTCTTTTCTATTGCTACGGCAGCTTCCTTCCTTGCAAGCTGCTGTCTGCGGATAGCTGCATCAATAGAGCGGCATCTTGCCTCTCCGTCATTCTGAGTGTGAAGTTCCTGTTGGATCAGTCTTTCCAGGATTTGTTGGAACTCCAGGATCTTCCCTGAATCCTCGCTGGCTGGCGGCAGTTCTTTACATCTCTGTCTTTCCTCCTGATCTGTATCCTGATCTTTTTCCTGATCAGTATACACCTGAACAGAAGTATCTTCCAAAAGCCTGACCTTACTCTGGCTCATCCCAGGAGCATTCCTGGCAATCTGGGGAACCAGTTCCTTAATGGCCTTAAGCTGCAGTCCTCTTTTCTTAAGTTCCTGAATATTCATAAACAACTGAATATCATATCCGGTGTAGTATCTGTGTCCAAGCTCATTTCTTCCGATTCTCAGATCCAGTTCTTCTTCCCAGTATCGAAGAACATATGGCTTTAAGCCTGTGATCTGGACGGTCTGTGCTACCGTATATCGCTTATCCACGCTACCCCTCCTTTTTGTAATGCACCTGTGTCCAATATGGTTTGTATCGCACACCTGCATCTTGTTTTAATTATAACAAAGGGGTAATAGATTGCAAGAAAAAGCGATTGACAAAATCCGCCTTACTTTTTCATATTTACAAACTGTGTATATCTTGGCAGCCATACCAGTTCAACCGTACCGATAGGACCATTTCTCTGTTTGGCAATAATGATCTCAGCAATATCCTTTTTCTCTGTATCTTTGTGATAATAGTCATCTCTGTAAATAAACATTACCACATCCGCATCCTGCTCAATGGCTCCCGACTCACGCAGGTCAGAAAGCATTGGTCTATGGTCAGGTCTTTGCTCTACTGCACGGCTTAGCTGTGACAATGCGATCACAGGCACTGACAGCTCCCTGGCAAGAGCCTTCAAGGATCTGGAAATATCTGAAATCTCCTGCTGTCTGGAATCTGTTTTGCCGGATCCGCTCATCAGCTGAAGGTAGTCGATCATAACAATCCCAAGATTATGCTCCAGCTTATATTTCCTGCACTTGGAACGAAGCTCTGCAATAGAAATACCAGGCGTATCATCGATGATCAAGTTGGATCGTCCGATAATGTCTGCGCCTTCCACAAGCTTTGTCCAATCCTCATCTTTCAGATTACCTGTACGCAGATTCTGTGAATCCACATGAGATTCCATGGCAAGCAGACGGTTCACCAGCTGCTCCTTTGACATCTCAAGACTGAAAATTGCTACTGTTATATCCTTGCGGAAAGCCATATACTGGGCAATATTCAATACAAAAGCAGTCTTTCCCATAGAAGGCCTGGCAGCGATCAGCACCAGATCTGACCCATGCATGCCGGAGGTCTTGTAATCCAGGTCTACAAAACCGGTAGGAATACCGGTAACAGTACCTTTCAGCTTAGACGCCTTCTCAATATTGCTGATAGAATTAAGCACTACCTGCTGGATAGGCACAAATTCTTCACTGGTACGCCGCTGCAAAATATTGAACAGCTTTTTCTCTGCTTCCTCCAGGATAGTCTGTGTGCTGTCTTTTTCCAGATAGCAGGCATTCTCCACCTCTTCATTGGCTTTGATCAGACGTCTGAGAACCGCTTTCTCACTGACGATATTTGCATAATATTTAATATTCGCAGAGGTAGGTACTGCAGTCAGAAGATCACGCACATATTCCATGCTGCTGATATCCGGTGGCAGTTCTTTTTCCTTAAGACGATTCTGCAGGGTGATCAGATCTACCGGCTTTCCTTCATTGCAAAGTTCTACCATTGCATCAAAAATAATCCCATACTGCTTCTGATAAAAATCATCGCTTGTCAGGATCTCAGAGGCAACCAGGATCGCATCCCTGTCAAGGATCATGGCGCCAATCACTGACTGCTCTGCCTCAATACTGTGCGGAAGTATCCGTTTGATCAATGCTTCTTCCATGAAATACTTACTGCTCCTCTTTTACCCATACTTTCAGGCTTCCAGTTACCTTTGGATGAAGGCGCACCGGAACATTGGTAACGCCAAGGTTACGAATGGGGGATGAAAGCTGCAGTTTCTTTTTATCGATTTCAAGATTCAGCTGCTTCTTAGCCGCTTCAGAAATCTCTTTACCAGAAATAGAACCAAAGGTTCTTCCACCTTCTCCTACTTTCAAAGTAAGAATGATCTCTTTTGTTTCAAGCTCCTTTGCAAAAGCCTGTGCTGCCTCGAAATTTTCCTGTGCAACCTTTTCTGCATTGGCTTTCTGAAGCTTCAGGTCATTCAGATTCTTAGGTGTAGCTTCTACTCCAAGCTTCTTTGGAAGGATCATATTTCTTGCATATCCGTCACTTACATTTACGATTTCGCCCTTTTTCCCGAGGGACTTTACATCTTCCAGTAAAATTACTTTCATGATTCCTTAAATTCTCCTTCTTCGTATAATTGATCTATGATTGCTTTCAGCATCAACTCCGCCTCGTCAAGACTTTCCTTCAGCTGTGCACCGGCAATATTCAGATGACCGCCTCCGCCCATCCGCTCCATCATGATCTGTACATTCACTTCATCAATGGCACGGGCACTTACATATACTTCTTTGTTGTATGGAGTAAGTACGAAAGAAGCCTTTACTCCTGCAATATTCAGAAGCTCATTAGCAGCCTGTGCCCCTACAACGGTAGGGCTTTCCAAGCCTTCGCTTGGGCATTTTGCAATGGCAAAGCATTTCCTATAAATGCTGGCAGTACGCACAACCTCTGCCCTTGCCTTGTAAGAATCAATATCATCCCGCAGCATCTTACGCACTCTGGTAATATCTGCTCCATTCCTTCTAAGAAACGCTGCTGCTTCAAAGGTACGTACACCTGCTCTGGTGGTAAAATTGTTGGTATCGATCACAATGCCGGCATACAAGCAGTCTGCCTCCATGCTCCGCAGGCGAAGATCGTCTGAAAAATATTGAAGAATCTCAGCTACCATCTCACAGGTAGAAGAAGCATACGGCTCCACATAAGAGAGTACTGCATTCTGTATCACTTCACTGCCCCTTCTGTGATGATCCAGTACTACAATGGTCTTTGTAAGGTATAAAAGATCCTCACACTCTGTATAACTTGGCTTGTTGGTATCTACAACAACCACAACTGTGTTATTGTCCACAAGATCCTTGGCCTGATCTGCATCTACAAACATAGATGGCTCATAATCCGGACTTCCCACATAACCTGCCATCAAAGGACGAATGGATGTGGTAGGATCATTCACCACAATATGCACCGGCTTTCCAAGTGTCTTCCCGGCACGGTATATACCAATGGCTGCTCCTAATGCATCCACATCTGTGATCTTATGTCCCATAACCACAACACGATCCTTGGTACTCATAAATTCCTTAAGGGCCTGTGCCTTTACCCGTGCCTTCACTCTAGTTGCCTTTTCCATCTGTTGTGCCTTACCGCCAAAGTATGTGATGGTATTGCCATTCTTGATCACCACCTGATCGCCTCCACGGCCAAGTGCCATTTCGATGGCAATCCTGGAATACTCATAATTCTGCAGATAAGTAGATCCGTTCAATCCAATACCGATACTTAAGGTAACAGCCATTTCATTACCGATATTAACCGTTTTTACCTCATCCAGAATATGGAATCTCTGTTCCTTTAATGCTTCGAGGGAACTCTGACGCATGATCAGGAAATATTTGTCTTTTTCCAGCTTACGAACAACGCCATCAAAATTTGAAAAATACTTGGTGATCTTCCTGTCGATCAACGCGATCAAAAGAGAACGGCGTACATCCTCCACGCTATCCAGCGCTTCTTCATAATTATCCAGATACGCCAAGGCTACAACCAGCTTGTCATCTTCATTCTTCTGGATATATTCCTGCAATTCTGTCTCGTCATAAAGATACAGGGCAATCAGACTCAAATCATTCTGCAGCTTCTCCAGAATATCTGTATGCTCAACCACATCCTTCATGGTGATACACTGCATAGATACCCTGTAGATCTCGTTCCCTAAGCCGGTGGTTACTTCTGTTATGTCCTTCTGCCCCGGCACTGGCAGCTTCTCCTGGGTAATATCCGGAAGAAGGGTAGCTATATTCTTATTGTACAACTGGTCTTTCCCCATCAGGCTTGCAAACAGCCGATTGGACCAGACCATCCTGCCGTTGGTATCCATAATGGCAAAGGGCAGTGCCAGATCCTCCAGCATACGTTTCTCCAGGGCATTGTATTGTGTGGTAAATGCAACCAGGGCGTTGAGAATCATTGGCTTGTGGTGAATATAGATCAGCAGAACGATCAGTAAGTACACAGCCAGTCCCAGGGATACTAAAAGTCCTGCCCTGATATTAACCATATATACCAGAATATTCAGTCCAAGAAGCAGAATTGCCAGGTACATAGGGGTCCGCATATATTGTTTCAATGGCCCTCTGAATTTTAATTTTTCTTTCATGATTTTTCCCATTCTATTACATAGATAAAACCAATTTTACGTGGACCTATATATTATACCAGATTCATGGAAATATTTCCATACCCAAGTAAAATAAGAAAAAGCCCTCAAATGCTCATAAAATAAGCATTTGAAGGCTTCCAAACATCTGCATTGCTGCATTCAGGAAATTAGTCCTGGATGTATGGCATTAATGCCAAATGACGTGCTCTCTTAACTGCTACAGTAAGAGCTCTCTGATGTTTTGCACAGTTACCTGTAATTCTTCTTGGAAGGATCTTTCCTCTTTCAGAAACATACTTTCTTAACTTTGCTACATCTTTGTAATCGATCTCGTTATTCTCTTTGCCACAGAATACACAAACTTTTTTTCTTCTGCGTCCGCCTCTTCTCTTCATGGGAGAATCCGGTCTTTCGCCTCTATTGCTGTAAGCCATGATTAGCTTCCTCCTATCTTCTTGTTATCATCCGTTTGTTCGTCTGAGAAATACCTAATTAAAAGGCAGTTCCTCGTCAATTCCATCAGGGATGTTCATAAATCCGTCTGCACTTGCCGCACTTGGTGTAGGCATAGATGGTGCCGCAGCACTGTTCTGAGGATGGGATGCTGCATAGGAATCACTGGAAGATTTACTCTCTGCAAACTCCTGCTCCTCAACTACAACCTCTGTTGTATAAACCTTCTGGCCGTCACGGTTGGTATAACTGCCGGTCTGAATACGGCCTGTAACCGCAATCTTCAGTCCCTGTCGGAAATACTTCTCAGCAAACTCTGCTGTACGTCCAAAAGATACACAGCTGATAAAATCAGCGGATGCCTCGCCATCACGACGAAACCTCCTGTCTACTGCCAATGTATATCTGGCAATTGCCAGTGCATTCTCCCCTGCGGAATATCTTACTTCAGGGTCTCTTGTTAAGCGTCCCATTAAAATTACTTTGTTCATTCTATTTACCTCTTTCGATGATCGGTTGAACGGGTTCTTAATGGTGCTTTCTGATTAATTGCCAAAAGCTTATGCGTCTTTTCTGACAACTAAGTATCTTAATACATTGTCCATGATACGCATATGTCTTTCTACTTCTGCCGGACACTGAGCATCTGCTTCAAACTGAATGAAGTAGTAGAAGCCTTCATGCATTTTCTGAATCTCGTAAGCTAATTTCTTCTTACCCCATTCTTCAACTTCTGTGATTGTGCCATTGTAACGTGTGATGTAGCCTTTAGCTTTCTCAACAACTGCATCACGTACTTCGTCCTCAACTTTTGCACTCACAACTAATGCTAACTCGTACTTGTTCATGCCTGTCTTACCTCCTTATGGTCTATTGGCCCTTTGCCTGTCAAAGAGCAAGGATATGAATATATCACGATTGTTGATTTTAACACATTTTCCCGGCTATGTAAAGCCCTATTTTTCTTTTTCTAATGATTTTTATTCTCTTTATAATTATTCTTATGCTTTTTATGCTTTATGCTATTTTAGTTTTCCCTGTGTCATTGATCTTGTGATTTTTTCTGCAGATTCCTGGTATTTTTCTCCACCATCTTCCGCGGCACCATGATCTGGTGGCCGCATCCTGTACATTTCAGCCTGAAATCCGCCCCTACACGAAGGATCTCCCAGTCTTTGCTGCCACAGGGATGTGTTTTTTTCAGCGTGACAATATCTCCCACTTCATAAAGAAGTCCCATGACTATGCTCCTTTACCTGTAATTGTGAAAACACCTGCCCAATCGGCTCCTGGATCAGAAGATCTGCATACCGGTCTCTCGGTGTAGGTGACTTGTTGATCACTACCAGATGATCTCCCTGAAAATAATCGATCAATCCTGCTGCCGGATATACAGCCAGGGACGTCCCGCCGATAATCAGTACCTGTGCCTGGGAAATAGCCTTCACTGCCTCTTCAATGGTATGTGTATCCAGCCCTTCCTCATAGAGGACAACGTCTGGCTTAATAATCCCGCCACAGCTGCATCTAGGCACTCCTTCTGAATGTTTCATATAAGAAAAATCATAAAACTTCCGGCATTTCATGCAGTAATTCCTATATACACTGCCATGAAGTTCCAGAACATTCCGGCTTCCGGCCATCTGGTGAAGATTATCAATATTCTGGGTGATCACAGCCTTAAGCCTGCCAGCCCTTTCCAGCTCTGCCAGCTTCTGGTGAGCTGCATTTGGCTTTGCAGTATCACACAGCATCTTATCTCTGTAAAACCTGAAAAACTCTTCCGGCTTTCTCATAAAAAAAGTATGGCTTAAGATCGTCTCCGGCGGATAATCATAGGTCTGATTATACAGCCCGTCCTGACTTCTGAAATCCGGGATCCCGCTTTCTGTGGAAACACCCGCTCCGCCAAAGAATACAATATTATCATACTGATCCACAAGCTCCTGCAGTTTCGCTATCCCATTCTCCATCACTACAGCCTCCTCATACTAATTATCCTTTTCTACATCCAAAGTATCAACTCTTTTACCCTGTACCACATATCTGGTGGATTCGTTGCCTGTACAGGTAGAAAGTGTAACGATCTTGTCCTGTATGGTAAGCGTACCTGGTGTGGTCTGGATCTCTGAAAGAGTTGGCATCTTGTCCAGATAATCCTGAAATTCCTTACCAGGTCCTTTAAACAATGTATATGTATCACTATTTACCGCTGTAACATAAGCGGAAATAATCTCATACCGATAATCCTTCTC
This sequence comes from Blautia glucerasea, assembly GCF_013304385.1. Lineage (GTDB taxonomy): Bacteria > Bacillota > Clostridia > Lachnospirales > Lachnospiraceae > Blautia_A > Blautia_A ammoniilytica. The sequence goes on along the minus strand of NZ_JAAITU010000052.1, from coordinate 16,951 downwards.
AGGTGTAAAAATCCAGAAATATTTGCTTTTCTTGTATGTTTCCGGGTCTTTACTGAATTTTTTCAGCTGTCCGAACATAGAACCATTCTTCATATTGTGTCCGTATACCAGTGTATTACAATCGTTAAAATCTCCGGAATTCTCATAGTCAATGAAAATCGTGCCTGCAAAATTGTAATTCTTCTCATAGGTCATGTGAAGATAAGTACTGTTATCCTTTCCCTTCACAATAGGATAACTTACATTATCCAGTGCTTCCACATAAATCCATCCAATCACATCCGTATTCACACTGCGAAGAGTATCAAAATCAATCTTCATAGGTGCTTTCAGATCAGATTTCTTTTCATCGTCTGTCTCCATGTCGATTGGATCCTCATCAGGATCACGCTCTGTCACTGCCATCTGTGCGATCTGGTTATATTCGTCAGAGCCCTTTTTGTACTCTGTGTAAATGTGGTACAAATTAAAGGCTGCATAACAAAAAACTCCCACAGCCAGAAGCAGTACCAGAGTAAGCACCACATCACCGGCGGTTTTCTTTTTTTTCTTTTTATTATCCTTCATAGCGCGCCTCCTCTTCAAGAATGCCTCGGCATTCTTGCTGCGAGGTGCGCGTCATGCAATTGCATGACATACTTCTCCTGCGCACCTCTGCAATCCTGCCGGAGGCTATATCAGCTGGGGGATTGACTCCCACCACTGATACCAGCTTGTTACTCGCCACCTATAGAGGTGGGAGTCATCTCCCAGCTGATATAATTATAGTAATCCCTCCCGGAAGTTGCAAGTATTATCTTGACTTCAAAGCCTGCTCACAGGCCTGTAAAAGCTGCTGCTGTTTTCCCGGCAGAAGCTTGTCACTGTACTTAAAATAGGGTGCACAGCCATGCTCTGCAATAAAGGCAGACGCCAGCGGATTCCCGGTAAGCCTGGTTACCATAAGCATCATCTCTGCTCCATCCCCAAAGGCCTTTTCCATAAAGTCAAAAGCTCTTAAAAGGGCATGTCCTGTCTGGGCACAAAGAACTTCTGTTTTCTGCTTCTCTTCCTGAAAGAATATCTTTATTCTCTCAAATTGCTCTTCTCTTTTGGTAATATGAAGTTTCCTCAGTTCCAGATCATATCTTTCCATGCATGCAATCGTCTGTCTCTCCAGCAACGCTTCCTCCATGGAAAGGAGACCTGACGTTTTTCGTACTTCAAAGCTTTTCTTCTGATCCTTTATATACTGTCCAAACCAGCTATCTGCTTCGGACTTTGCGTTCTTATCTGTTATGGGGTTATTTTTCAGTGCATACAGTTTATCATAAAGAAGAGACAGCCGCTTTTTGCCTGTATCTGCACACATCAGCCTTTCATTCAGATCTTGCAGAAAAAGCCCGGTAACAGTAAGCCGTTCTTCTGCCGATCCATTCCCGGCCATATCCAGCTTTTCTTCCTCCATGTGCTTTGAAAGGCTTCCGTCCAGAATCTGGTGGATTCCATAATCTGTGCCATACTTTTGATAAATCTGGTAATAAGAAGCGAAATCCCTGCCAATTTCCTTTTCCTGAATGAACTGACAGATCAGATTTTCAGTCACTTGGATATCCAGATCTTCGTAGCTTTTCAGGATCCTGGACAAATCCTCCCATCCTCTTGCTGTAACAAAGGCTTTTTCCTCCCGGCTGCTCCTTATGTAGTAAAAACTGTCCCTATGGATATTAAGATAAGAAAGCACTGCTCCATGGATCTTATTTTGCCAGGCATATTCCATCCAAGCCTCCAGATCCGGCTGGATCTCCATCTTCCGGACCCGGTCCAAAGTTACAATATCAAACTCCCGGACAGACTTGTTATATCCTGATGGATTACCTGCTGCTACGATCAGCCACCCTGCCGGTACCTTATGTCCGCCAAAGGTCTTATTCTGAAGAAACTGAAGCATGGCTGGTGCAAGTGTCTCAGACACACAATTGATCTCATCCAGAAACAGGATTCCTTCCTTCTTTCCTGTACTTTCCATCTTGGCATATACAGCTGCAATGATCTCACTCATGGTATATTCCGTAACATCCATGGAAATGCCCTCATATTCCCTGGAAACGATTTTGGGAAGTCCTACTGCGCTCTGACGGGTATGATGTGTCATTGTATAAGAAACAAGACCTATATTTTCTTCCTTCGCTACCTGCTCCATAATAGCGGTTTTACCAATGCCAGGTGCCCCTATCAGGAATAAAGGTCGTTGATGTACCAGCGGATATGTATAATTCCCTTCTTCATCCTTTTTCAAATATGCATGCAGTGTATTCACAATTTCTTGTTTTGCCTCTTTAATATTCATCATCTTTGCTCCCTGCAGACAGCTGCTTGCCGTTTTCCCGATTATTCTCTGTTAAGTCCACACCTTTAATACGTAAGCCCAGGATGGAACCATTTTCAAGGAATCTGTATCCTTCAAAAATACAAAGGCTGTATCATAGTCCGGCCTTTCTTCCGGATAGACTCCGTCCCCATCTGTAAAATAGATCAAAGCCCCCAGATCCTTAAGCTGACCTTCCTTCCGAAGCTGATCCACATAGCGGAAAACCGGACAAAAATCTGTTCCTCCACGTCCCTGGATCTCTATTTTGTCTTCCAGTTTTCTCCAGTCCTCTTCTCTGCGGATCACATCTATTTTTTGGATACAGCAGTCACACTGGATCAGATATACCTCCATCTCACTAAAAAAGTTTTCTTTGCTGCTTAAAATACTATATGTTTCCTCCAGAAACCTTTGTACGATAGCAGCTGAACAGGAGCCTGAGGTATCAATGGCAATCACCAGCTGGGAAAGCCGGCTGGCTTCCTGATATTCCAATGGTTCGATCAGTGGAACATCCCCATAGTACTCCATACCATAGTTATAAAATATATAATCAAAGCTTTCCGTATCCAGCTTTACTTCTTCCCGTATATGAAAATATTTCTGAAGAAAATCCCGGTAGTCATAATCCATCCTGCCTGCAAGCCTTATTTCCTCCTGGCGCATGCCTGGAGACATACCAGCCCACAGTTTCTTTTTCTCTTTTCCTCTGGACATGGACAAAAGAACCTCTTCCCATTTCTTCCAGATTGCCTTAGCACCTGTCTGCTTTTCTCTCCATAAGCTGTGATCATCTATTCTTATACTTTTTTCCAGTTTTAACTGCTCTTCTTTCTTAAGACAGCACAATGTGTCATAGATCCGATAAGGAGAAAGATCCTGCTCTTGATGTCCCCCAACCTCATTCCCGGTAATGGATGTGCAGATCCTTTCTACGAATATGTCACAGGCAAGATCCCACAGATTTTCCTGCTCCTTCCCTGCAAAAAAGGGATGCAGATAAATACAGTGCAGGATCATATGCAGATAAGCCTTTGTAACAGTCCCTGGATCCTCCTGATATTTCTGTAGAAGCCATACAGGGGAAAATAATATTTTTACTCCATCCGTCCCTATCCCGGCAATTCTGTCATCTGCTTCCCACTGTAAAATAAACAGTGCCTGTTCAAAAGAGGGATACGATAAAAACAACTGATTCCGACAATATTCAAGGATCTGTATGCCGATCTGTGCCTGGCTGCTGTCATAAGCATGTTTCCAGGGAGTTGTCCTATAAATCATATTCTCTGTCTTCATATCCGTATCTGTCATTTTTCTCCTTCATTAACCAGACCAGGGCTTGTAATCTGCCTTCTTCCCTGGCAGTCCGTATGAAAGTCTCCAGTTCCTTTTTGCCATACCAGCCCTGTTCAGCCAGTATTTCCATCTGTTCAATCTGCTGACTCCTGATCAGCGCCTCCATTGCCGGACGGATCCTTTTTTTCAGGTAAAAAGTATATTCCTTCTGCCGTTCATCCTCTCCATCAAAAGCAAAAAAGCCGTCCAATGCTGCCTGCAGCCGGACCGGCTCTTGCCTGGCACTTCGGAACCTGTGGTATGTTTCATCTTCCATAACCAGCGTCCTTTCCTGTCCCTTTCAGAGTACCATAACCTATAATGTCTGTCATCAATATCTATACCGTTTCCTGTATTTCAAAAGAAAAGCCACAGCCATCACAGCTCCCAGCCCTTCTGCAACTACAACCGCGCCCCAGATACCATTCAATCCAAATAACAAAGGCATCAGGATCACCAGACCACCACGTAAAAGGAAAGATCTTGTGAAAGAAAGCAATGCAGAAACCATTCCATTACATAGTGCAGTAAAAAAAGAAGAAGCATAAATATTGATCCCGCAAAACAGGTAGCCCAATGCAAAAATACGAAAGCCTCCAACCGTCATGTCAAGCAGCTGCTGATTGTATCCTACAAAAGCAACAGACAGCGGATGACTGACGCCTTCTGAAACAGCCACCATTGCCACAGAAGTAATGCCGATCACAGTCAGGCTTTTCCTGAAAATATTGTGAAGTTCCTGATGATTTCCTGCCCCATACTGATAGCTGACAATCGGTGCGCTGCCAGCCGAAAAACCCAGAAATGCTGCTACAAATACAAAATCCACGTACATCATAACCGAATAAGCAGCCACACCACTCTCGCCGATGATCCGCATCAGCTGGATATTATATAAAATACCGATCACAGATGCTGAAATATTACTTAAAAGCTCAGAAGAACCATTGGAACAGGCCAGAAGCAGCTGTCTTGGATAGAAACGAGTCTTCGTAAGGTGAAGGGCACGTTCCCTTTTCTTAAGGAAAAAGAAAAGAGGCAAAATACCGCCTACCACATAGCCCATCACTGTAGCAAGGCCTGCACCAGTGATCCCCAGGCCCAAAACTGCAATAAATACATAATCCAGAACCATATTGGTGATCCCGGACAGTATGGAAAGCACCAGTCCTAGCATTGGCCGTTCGCTGACCACAAAAAAATTCTGGAAACTGGTCTGAAGCATAAAGGGAACACTTCCTGCAAGTAGAACTGCTCCATAGCTGATACAGTCATCAATCAGAAGCTCACTGGCACCGGCAGCCCACATAATAGGCTCAACAAGCAACACTGTGATAACGGAAAGCAGACCTCCCACAATCATGATCGTATAGATGATCATGGAAAAATACCTGTCTGCCAGTTCTTTATTGCCTTCCCCTAATGTCCTGGCTACCAAAGCGCTGCCGCCGGTACCCAGCATAAAGCCTATGGCTCCTATGATCATAGCAATAGGAAAAGCGATATTTACTGCAGAAAGTGCCATATCGCCAACAAGATTAGACACAAACAGTCCGTCTACCACGCTGTATAACGATGCTATTACCATTGTCACTATAGAAGGAAGTGTAAATCTTAACAGTCTTCCATAACTAAAATGATCGGATAATCTGATCTTCATAAACAAAAACCTTTCTTATTTTCTATATGCGAAAAGAGGAAGGCCATTATCATCCAAGGGAAGGGAAACCACTCCCTGGATCAAAGGCATTGCATACTGTATAAAATCGTCTGTCATATCATTGCCAGATTCTGCGATCCATGAAACAGGAACAGGCTTTTCTTTATTGCAGATCTCATTTACATCTTCCAACCCATAATTCAGTACATATTCATCCTTTTCGCTGTCTCGTATAAAGGACACCATCTTTCCGGTTTCACCCTGTACAGCAGCCTTTACGCCAAATGCTCCGGCCTCCATAGCCTCTTTCTGGTCTGCAGCAGAGAGCATAGCTGTAGAGCATCTCTGATTTACATTCAGTTCTACAGACCTTACCTTTACCTGAAGACGGCTTCGTACCAGATTTTCAAGATACTTTCCGCAGCCTGTAAGCATTTTGTGCCCGAAATTATCAGTGCATACATCATTCTCATATTCGCAGATAAAGGTTCCTTTTTCATCCCTGATCCCTTCGGATACACATACCACCACATTACAGTTCTTATCAAAAGCATGCTCCACATCCATCAGGAATTTTTCAGTGTCAAAAGCCTTTTCCGGCAAATATACTAGAAGCGGATTATCTCCTGAATATTTCCTGGCAAGCACGGAAGCAGCAGTCAGCCAGCCTGCATGACGGCCCATGATTTCAACAATTGTAACAGATTTTTTCTCATAAACATTAGCATCAATAACAATCTCCCGCACTGTGGATGCCACATATCTGGCAGCACTTCCATATCCTGGTGTATGGTCTGTCTTCACCAGGTCATTATCAATGGTCTTTGGAATCCCCAGGATCCGCACATCACTGCCGATCCTTTCTCCATACCGTGACAGCTTACTTACTGTATCCATGGAATCATTGCCGCCTATATATACAAAGTAGCCAATATTCATATCATGAAAGCTGGCAAAGATCTGCTTATATGCCAGATCATCCAGATTTTCAGGAAGCTTATGTCTGCAGGAGCCAAGATATGCCCCTGGTGTATATTTCAATGTTTCCAAATCTTCCCCCGGAAGCGCCACGTCAAAATCCATTACCTGCCCCTTCAGAAATCCCTCAATTCCATTTACCATTCCATAAATACGGTCAACTTCAGCCTGATCTCTTCCCCCTTTAACAATGCCATAAAGACTGCTGTTGATTACAGCTGTCGGTCCTCCTGACTGTCCTACGATCAGATTTTTTCTGTCCATATCATAGCCCTCCTTCTTAAGATCTGTAAATCAGTCCTCTCATTATATATGAAAATCTCTAAAAAGTAAATGTGATATAGCCATTCATTGCTTTACTATATCCTTTTTATCCCTTATAATTGAAATAATGATACGCATTACACAATAACATAAAAAGAAGGTTTTACATATGGACAACAAACTTAATCTCCCTTTTCTGGATACACCGGATCCAGAAAGATTTATCAAAAATGCTGCTAAGTTCAGTGATCTTATGATGATGTACCGCTGCACCATCCGGGAACTCCAGACCAAACTGGAAGTACTGAATGATGAATTTTCCATTGAAAATAAAAGGAATCCTATTTCTTTTATTAAGACAAGAGTCAAAAAGCCTGAAAGTATTTACCGGAAACTTCAAAAGCTTGGCTATGAATTTTCTGCAGAGAATATTCAGGAACAATTGAATGATGTTGCCGGTATCCGGGTGGTCTGTGCATTCATTGACGATATTTATACGGTTGCAGATCTGCTGGCCAGCCAGGATGATATCAAGATACTGAAGATCAAGGATTATATAAAGAATCCCAAGCCCAATGGCTATCGCAGTTATCATATGATCGTTGAGGTCCCTGTTTTCTTTTCCCGCGGAAAAACACCTATGCGGGCGGAAATCCAGATTCGTACCAATGGCATGGATTTTTGGGCTACTCTGGAGCATCAGCTGCGTTACAAAAAGGGCATCGAAGAGATGGAAGGCTATGATCAGATCAGTGCAGAGCTTTTAGAATCTGCTCATGCCATGATCGAGATGGATAATGAAATGCAGCATATCAAAGACATGATCGGACAATTTCACGATTTATAAGGCTTTTATTTTATCAAAAAGAGTGTGCTGCACATTTCTGTATCAGCACACTCTTTCTTAATTCATATTTAGTTTTTACTTTTATTCACCGAATTCTTTGTGATCTTCATCCAGCTTATGTTTGATTTCAATCTTTTGTTGTGCCTCTTCCTTCTCTTCTTCCCGTGTCTTTGGAAGGATAATGTTCATGATCACCGCTATAATCGTTGCCAGCACCACCGGGGATTTCCCAAAAATGGTGGTAACCCACGCCGGAAAGCCAGCCAGTGCTGCAGTTGCCTGAGACACTCCCATTCCCAGTGCTGCTGCAAGACCAACGATGGATGAATTCCGGTAATCCATTTCTGCTGAAGCTACCAGCTTCATACCTGTCATAGCAATGGATGCAAATACAGAAACTGTAGCACCTCCAAGAACACACTGGGGAATCGTAGTAAGAATGGCCGAAAACTTGGGAACAATCCCTGCAATACCAAGGATCACAGCCGCCAATCCCAGTACCCACCGGTTAATTACCTTTGTAGTAGTAACAATTCCCACATTCTGACTGTATGTGGCAGTGGGCAAACCTCCAGCCAAGGCTCCCACAATATTAGAAATACCGTAGCCGATAATTCCTTTCTGCAATTCCTCATCCTTCGGAGTTCTGTCCATAGCACCGATGGTCGTTGCTGAATAATCACCAATGGCCTGGATGGAATTGATAGCAAACAATATACCGATGGCAATACAAGAAGATGGCTCAAACTCAATGCCAAAATGAAGCAGAGACGGAAGCTGGCAGACTCCGGCTTCTCCTATACTTGAAAAATCAACCATTCCAAAAGGAATCGCCACCAGGTATCCTGCAATGATGCCGATCAGAATAGATGCCAGCTTCCAGATCCCTTTCCCGAAATGATTCAGCACGGTTACTACGATCAATGTAAAGAATGCAATCGCCCAGTTCTGCCAGGAGCCATAGTCCGGACTGCTGACCCCGCCAGCCATGTAGTTGATGGCAGTGGGATATAATGACAGACCAATGGTAAATACAACCGTTCCAGTGATCAATGGTGGAAAAAAGACCCTGATCTTCTTTACCAGCAATCCCATTACCACAGCCACAAAACCGCCTGCCAGTTCTGCTCCCATAATCGCTGCAATCCCATAAGACTCTGCGATTGCCTGCATACTGGGAACATAAGCAAAGCTTACTCCCATGATGATGGGCAATCCTGATCCAATAGCAAACCTGGCTTTTCCTCCAATTGGAAAAAGCTGCAGCAGCGTAGACAACGCTGCCATCACCAATGCAGACTGAATCAGAATTACCTGTTCTTCTCTGGAAAGGCCCCCAGGAATTGCTCCGGAAATAATAATTGCCGGCGTAACGCACCCTACGATCATAGCTACTACATGCTGCATAGCAAGCGGAAATGCTTCTGTAAGACGGGGAATCCCATCTGTTTCAAAAATACTGCCCCTCTTCATCACAACCTCCCAATGTGTTTTTGAATACTTTCAGCATTCTTGATTCAATCATACCATCTCATGTACAAAAAAGCAATTCTTCTTCCTATTCTGATGCTGCTACGTCCTAAGCCAAGTAACTAAGCCAATCTTCTATTCTGATACAGATTCATCCTGAGCTAATTCTTCTTCATCCTGGATCTCGTCCAGCATCAAGTCATCTCCCTCACCGATCTCCTCATCTGTAGCTTCAGCCTCTTCAGCGGGGGCTTCTGTAGATGGTTTCTCAGTGATCTTTGCAGAATCATATAACAATTCTTTTACCTTTTCATCATACAGATTCTCTACCAGATATTCTCTGGTATAACCGACCTCAAAAGAAGCCGCATCCTCTCCGTAATAGTCTGCATTCTTTGTTACATAATCCTTGTATTCCTCTCCGTCTGCAGTAATGTCATTGGCTTTACAGTATGCACTGATAAACAGATATCTGTTTACAAGCTTCTCTGTTTCTGACTGTACATCCTCATCAGTAATGCCAAACATCTCCAGCACATCATCAATAGTATTATCCTCTCCTACAAACATGGAATAGCTGGAAAGGATCTCTTCTTTGCACTGATCATACAGCTCCTGTGGATATCCGTCGAATGTAGCATTTGCCATCGCTGTCTCCAACAGGGACTCTGTTACATCATAATAGCTTCTGCTGGTATATTCCTCCTCCAGATATTCCCTAATGGACTGCTCATACTCTTCAAGAGTTGTATATTCTGTATTTTCTTTTACATAATCCAGGTTGTACTCAGGTACTTCTACCTGTACCACATCAGAAACCTCAATGGAAAAATCTACCGTCTGTCCGGCCCATTCCTCCATCCACATATCTTCATCATAAGAAATGGAAAAGTCCAGCTTATCCCCTGCGGATACGCCTGTAAGCTTCTCATCGAATTCAGCACCATAATCCTCCTGGCCAAGGATCACTGAAGAATCCTCTTCCTCACCATCCTGGGAATCATCCCCTTCTACTTTATAAGTCATTGTAAAGTATACGGTATCTCCCTCTACAGAAGGCTTGTCTGTGGAGATCTCCTCAGATGCCTCGGAAAGTTCAGAATCAATCTCATCCTGTACCATATCATCGGTGATCTCATATGTGTACTGAACAGCCTCCAGATCCTTGGTTTCCCCAAGAGTCACATACTTGTCCGCATCCTGGACCAGATAATCTGCCGGAACTACCTTAGAAAGATCTTCCTCCTCCAGTCCGGTATCCTCATCTTCCTCCGCATCTGTCAGATCCTGTTCGTCCTCATCTGTACTATCATCTGCTTCACCACTATCATCTGCTGCAGTTTCATCCTGTGCATCCTCTTCAGAAGCAGACTCCTGATCTGGTGCATCTGTTGCTTCTGTAGTTTCTTTTGTTTCTGTTGTTTCTTTCTTTTCTGCACTGTTACTGCCACAGCCGGCCACAAAAAGGGCTGCCACAAGGCATGCTGCAAGATATTTACGCTTAATCATTCACAAAATTCCTTTCTTGAATACACATAAAAGCATGTAATCCTAAATCCATCAATTTCTTTGTTACTGTACCACTGCCGTATGGTTACTATAGCATAAAAAAAAGGAGAATGTAAACATTCCCCTTTAAAAGTCACAAAGATTTCACGTTTATCGTTCTTCGCGGAAATAAGAAAGTCCAAGACTTTCCGGAGGCTGATTCTCCTTCTTCTTCCGAAAACTTACAACCACCAACACAATAATGGTCACTACATAAGGCACCATTTGTACAAGATCCGTCACATATCCGGCCACCTTCACTCCCAGCATATTGGGAAGGAACTGATACAGCCAGTACAGCATACCGAAAAGATAAGCTCCCCAAATACCATTTAAAGGCTTCCATGTAGTAAAGATAACAAGTGCTACTGCCAGCCATCCAAGAGCCTCGATCTGCCCGGTAGTTGCCCAGATCCCCTGATTGTAATCCAGCACATAATAAAGACCGCCGATACCAGACAAACCTGCCCCGACACAGGTAGCCAGATATTTGTATTTTGTTACATTAATACCTGCTGCATCTGCAGTTCCCGGATTCTCGCCAACTGCACGCAGATTCAGTCCTACCCTGGTCTTATTCAGAAAATAATGAAGCACAATGGCAACAATGATAGCTGCATATGCAAGGAATCCATAAGGAAATACTACCTTGCTTACGATCCCAAGCTTGGAAGAAAGGAAGGGGATCTTCTTTGAAAATGCAGAATAGGCAAGAGGTGCAGCTGTATAGCTGGCTCCATTTAAAATAAATACGCCAAAAAAATTGGCAACTCCCATACCAAAGGTAGTAAGAGCAAGACCTGTCACATTCTGGTTGGCACGCAGGGTGATGGTCAGGAAGCTGAAAATCAATCCTCCAAATGCAGAAGCAGCAATGGCTGCAAACAGGGCAATGATCACACAGATCCAGCCCTTTGGATCTGAGGATAATTTCTCATAGTAATAAGAACTTGCAAATCCGGCAAAGCCTCCCAGATACATGATCCCAGGTACACCTAAGTTAAGATTTCCTGATTTTTCTGTGATTGTCTCACCCATAGATCCAAACATAATGATCGTTCCAAAAGGAATCGCCCGGATGATCCATGCAATTAACGTACTCATTCCTGCACCTCCTTCTGTTTTGAACCACGAAATACCATTTTGTAATTAATGAAAAACTCACTTCCCAGGATAAAGAACAGAATAACACCTTCGATAATACTTGCAGCATAATCATTCAGGCTGTAAGCAGAAGCGATCTCTGCTGCTCCTCTGGAAAGGAAAACAAGAAGGAAGGAAATCAATGCCATGTAAAAGGTATTAAACTTGGCCAGCCATGCAACAATAATAGCAGTAAATCCCTGTCCTCCGGCAGAGGATGTGGAAATCGTCTGATCTCTTCCTGCCACAACCAGGAAACCTGCAAGTCCGCAGATCGCACCGGATATCAGCATGGTACGGATCGTTACCCATTTAACATTAATACCAGCATATCTGGCTGTATTTTCAGACTCTCCAACAACAGTGATCTCATATCCCTGCTTGGAATATTTCAGATAAAAATACATTACAATCATCAGGATAAACACAACCAGGATATTAATGTTATAACGCTGTCCGAAAAACTGGGGGAACCAGCCTGCCTGAGTAGACATATTCAGTTTTCCAAGGCTGGATGCCTTTCCACGCATAATGTTGGTCATACAGGCAACGATACTGGTTGCCACATAGTTCATCATCAAAGTAAACAAAGTCTCATTTGTATTCCAATATGCCTTAAAAACTGCAGGGATCAGTCCCCAGATACCTCCTGCAATAATGCTTGCAAGAAACATAACCAGAAGCAATGCAGGTGTTGGAAGACTCTGTCCGCATTTTACCATAACCAGTGCTGTGGCAAGACCGCCTGCAAGAACCTGTCCTTCTGCACCGATATTCCAGAATTTCATTTTAAATGCAGGCGCCAATGCAATACCAATACAAAGCAGGGTTACCAGATCACGAAGTGCCCATGAAAAACGAATGGATGTCATAAAGGTTCCATTAAACATAACCCCGTATACGGAAATAGGATTCAGCCCTGTAACAGCAAAGATAAAAATTGCATCCACTACAAGTGCGAGTACAATGGCAAGCGCACGGATCAGCACTTTATTCCCTATAGAAGCGCCATCCCGCTTGATGATACGTACAAAAGGCTCTTTTATTTTCTTAGTTTCACTGCTCATTCCTGTGCACCAGCCTTTCTCAGATTTGTCATAAGAAGACCTACTTCTTCCTTTGTGATCGTACGTGCATCTACCATTCCGTTTGCTTTTCCATCACACAGAACAAGGATCCTGTCACACAGGTCGATCAGTACGTCCAGATCCTCACCTACGTATACCACTGCCACACCATGGCGTTTTTCTTCATCCAACAGATTGTAAATAGTATAAGAAGTATTAATATCAAGTCCACGCACTGCATAAGCGGTCATAAGGACTGTAGGCTCTTCTGCAATCTCACGGCCGACAAGAACCTTCTGCACATTACCACCGGACAGTCTGGATACCGGAGTATTGATGCTTGGTGTAACTACTTCCAGCTCTTCACGGACCTTCTCAGCCATCTTCTTAGGTCCTTTCATCTCTGTAAGGAATGAACGGCCTGCACCATAGGTCTTCAAAAGCATGTTTCCGGTCATGCCCATAGAGCCAACCAGTCCCATTCCCAGACGATCCTCCGGAACAAAAGCAAGATGAACTCCTGCATCACGGATCTTCTTTGGTGTTTTGCCGATCAGCTGCAGCGGCTTATCTTCTTTTCCTTTTTCGTAGAACTTTATGCTGCTTCCCTCGGCAGTGACCTGAAGACCTGCAATGGACTCCAACAGCTCTTTCTGTCCATTCCCGGAAATACCGGCAATGCCAAGGATCTCACCGCCATAAGCATCAAAGCTTACATCATCCAATACCTTTACGCCTTCCCGGTTATAAACAGTAAGATTAGAAACAGAAAGACGTTTTACTGTATCCTTTGGCTGGGTACGTTCAATATTCAGCTCTACCTTTTTTCCTACCATCATCTCCGTAAGAGACCCTTCAGTAGCGTCTTTTGTCTCAACTGTATCCACATATTCCCCTTTTCTCAGGATCGCCACCCGGTCTGAGATAGCCAGCACTTCATGCAGCTTATGTGTAATAATGATCACAGACTTGTGATCCTTCTTCATATTGCGGATCACAGCGAACAATCTTTCTGTTTCCTGTGGGGTAAGTACTGCAGTAGGCTCATCCAGAATCAGGATCTCTGCACCTCTGTACAGAACCTTGACGATCTCCAGAGTCTGCTTCTGAGATACACTCATCTCATATACTTTCTGGTCCAGATCCAGATCAAAGTGATACTTTTCACAGATGGCCTTTGCCTTGGCCCTGATAACTTTCATATCAAATTTTTCTTTTTTCTCAAGTCCAAGGGCAATATTCTCAACTGCTGAGAACACATCGATCAGCTTAAAATGCTGATGGATCATTCCGATGCCAAGATCGTAGGCATCCTTGGGAGAACGTATCTCCACAGGTGTTCCGTTCACACGGATCTCTCCTGAATCCGGGAAATAAATACCTGCGATCATATTCATAAGTGTGGTCTTCCCGCTTCCGTTCTCGCCCAGCAGGGACAGGATCTCACCCTTCCTTACGTTCAGTGTTACGCCTTTATTGGCAATCACCTTACCGAATGTTTTAGTAACATTCGTCAACTGAATTGCATATTCCAAACTCCTATGCCTCCCTTCTGTATATCTGTCTGTATGCGGGGGCTTTTGCATCCCAGACAAATAAAGAGGGCTGCCGCATGAACCTTGCAGTCTATGCAGCAACCCCTTTGTATACCAGCTAAATTACTCTACTGCTTCTGCGTCCTCTGTGATTCCATCAATACGAAGTGTGAAATATGGTGCGCTTCTGAAGGTAGACTCTGCAAAATGTCCATCCTCAATGGCTTCCACTGTATCTCCCTGGTAAATAACAGATGCCGGATCTGTGGAGAAATCCATGAATGAAAGATCACAAGGTGCACTTGTAACTTCTTCACCGTCAACTGTAAACGTAGATGTATCAAATATCTGAAGAGAACCATCTTTGATCTTATTCTCAACATCCTCTACGTACTCTGCCGTGCCTTCTGCACAGGACTCACCAAGATCTGTAATGCCTACAGCATTATCTGCAAATCCCTTGGACCAATCCTGCTCAAGATCGCCGCCACTCATAACGGTAGCAATTGCATATTTGTAATATGCTTCCCAGTTATTGGTTGCAGATGTAAGAGCCGCTGTAGGAGCAGTTGCGATCATGTCGATGTTATAACCAACAGAATAGCAGATCTTACCACTGTCAAGAAGCTTCTGGGTAGCCGCCGGAGCACCTGTGGAATCTGCATGCTGTCCGATGATCACAGAACCATTTGCGATCAGTGCCTCTGCTGCTGCACCCTCTTTGTCAATATCAAACCAGGAGTTAGTGTATTTTACTTCCATTACCACATTAGGAACTACACTGCGAACTCCGAGGAAGAATGCTGTATAACCAGATACAACCTCTGCATAGCTGAATGCACCTACGTAACCGATCTTAACATTGCCATCTGCATCAAAGCTGTCCGGCTGTGTCTCTTCTGTAAGTGTTCCGTCGTCCAGAAGCTGCTGCAGCTTCAGACCGGCAACAACGCCAGACACATAACGTGCTTCATAAATGTTTGTGAATGCATTCTTTAAGTTCTCGCATCCGCTGATGGCTGCGAAATCACCTGTCATGGAAACAAATGTAACGTCCGGATATTCCTGTGCTGCCTGTGCCATGAATGTCTGATGTCCATAGCTGTTTGCAACTACCATGCTGCATCCCTGCCCTACAAGGTCAACTGCGGAATCATAACAGGTCTGGTCTTCCGGTACTTTGTACTTCCAGATAATCTGGCTGTCATCAAGACCAAGCTCTTTGGCTGCTGCCTTGATACCTGCGATGTGAGCTGCGGAATAACCCTCTGTCTCATCACCGATGAGGATCACACCCATCTTAAAGTCCGGATCCACTTCTACGCTGTCGTCAGCGGCATAAACAACAGAAGTAAAGGCGATCATAGAAATGACCATTACTGCTGCAAGAAGAAGGCTGACAACTTTTTTCATGCTTTTTTTCATAAAATCTTCCTCCTTTTTAAGTGGTTTGGTAAATTTCAACTTTATTTTATTTTTTTTATTTCTCAATGTCAACTATTTCTACCAAAAAATAAGTTTGAATTTTCACCAAATTTACAACCGTATCCAACCTTTTTTTTGATTTTTTGTTCTGAATTCCTTCGGTGTCATACAATATCTATTTTTGAAAACCCTGTGAAAATAACTGCCATTTTCATATCCCACTACTGCAATAATATCGCTTACAGACAGATCTGTATCACACAAAAGCTCTGCGGCCTTATTCAGCCGCTTTCTCTGAAGCAGATCCTTGAAATTAAAGCCTGTGGTCTTCTTGATCATTTTGCTCAAAACATGAATGGGAAGCTTCAGCATTTCACACAGCTCAGTAAGAGTAGCTGTCCTATACTGTTGCTCTATATAATTCAGGGTAGTCATGAAGATCATATTTTCATAAGGATTTGGAATCCGCATCTCCACATACTGGACAGAATCCAAAAGATACAGGAAAATCAGTCCCATGGTGGTCTGGTTGATCCGGTTGTCCTCCCCTTTCCCGGTAACAATGGAGTATATCATATTTTCCAGAAGATTCTGGATCTGCAGATTTTCTGCCACCTTAAAATGAAGATATTCTCCTCTTTCCTCATCACGACGCAGCACATTTACCAGAAAATCAGCAAGAAAATTTCCTGCTCCTGCCATAGAATATGCCACATCAAAAAACTGGGGCAAAACCATAAAATTGATCACGATGTCATCCACCCCTGCCGGAAGAATCTCATGACTAGTATACTGATTCAGAAAAAGAAGCTCTCCTGTTTTAAGTACTACTTCCCTGCCGTCAATAATATTGGTCACAGATCCCATGCATACATACAGCACCTCCACATAATTATGCTTATGAGGCGGGAAATGCACAAACCTTGTATGGGTCCTTACAGTGATCAATTTACCTTCTTCAAGCATTTTTCTGCTGTCTACAATAAAATCCCTGCCTGAAGTATACAGATCCTTGTCTACTTCCTGTCCTTCAAGAATCTTCTTCTCTTCTTCTGTGATCTTTCGCAGCTGTTCCAGCAATTCCTTTTGCATGTTTTCTCCTTATAGTTGTTTACCAAATCTTTTTCTTCTGAAATGTGCACCGCCCAGGCACGCATATAAAACAGCAGGCTGCTGCAAAATATCTTTTTAAGATATTCCATGCAGCAGCCTGCTGTTTTATATTATCATTCTTTCTTATGGATAGCAACCGTTTCTATAGATTAGTACAGTTTCCTAAAATGAAACTTTAAATTCCACCGCCCGCTTATGCGGTGGAATTTACTCTAA
>NZ_JAAITU010000051.1 GCF_013304385.1 Blautia glucerasea | reverse complement strand
GAAATACGAAAAAAAGCCCAATTCTTTTTTAGAATCAGACTTTTTCAGTGCCCTTCTTTTATCAGCGTTCCGGGGACTTTTTGTTCTTGGCTGGTTTCTCTGATTTCTCCTCTGGGACGGCAAATTCATCGGGCATAAATTCCTGCTCACTTTTGCCGAGGTTGCGGTCTACCTGCTTGCCAATGGAATAGGCTGCGCTCTTTACATTCTGAATAAAGGAGCGGAGTTCTTTCGGATCTTTCTGTCCGAATGCCTGCATCTCGCATACCTTGTCAAAGGAAAAGCCGGAGACATCCACGCCATATTTCTGTGCTGTCACATACGCCGCACAATAAGCCTGTGCCGCTACCCCTGCCCGGCTGTAGCTTCCATCGTGATGGTCAAGAGATGCATACGCCAGTTCCCGGCTGATGGAATGGAATGTTGTATTTTCACTCATGCCGTTTCGGACATAGATCGTCCGCTGATTCGGGATATACTGTGCCTGTACCTTATCCGGCAGGTTGTCTGCGATCTGAATCCGTACCTCGCTGTCGGTCAGCAGTGCTTCCATCAACTGGTCCATCGGTTTTGGCTCCGCCTCTTCCGGCTGTTTGGTGCGAATCTGGCTGATGTCATAGGCTTTCTGGATGGAGTATCCCTGCTGGATGACACCATCCTTTTCGTATTCCTGTCCGACAATGAAGTTGTATCCCTTGCTTCCGGTCTTGACTACTTTGCCTTCTTCTTTCCATTTTTCAAAGGTCTTAATCTGCCGGATCTCCGGGTTCTGTGCATAGAGCAGGAACAGGTTGTCTGTCCTCTGTGGCTTACACTGTCCCATAAAATCAAGGAATCCTTTTAAGGAGTCCCCATTCTGGAAGATCTCCTGTGCCTTTCCATCGATCATGCCCCAGATTTCTTCCCTCTCCTGCTTTTTCTGTGCGGCATATTCCTCTTTCGATAGCCGCTGGGCGGACGGTTCCTGCGTGTCCTGCCCTAAAAATTTTGTCAGGTCCATCTTCTACCTCGCTTTCACCTTTCGTTTATTTCTCGCTTTCTTCTGCGTTTTCTTTGGTCCACGGTTCTTTTCCCGGCTCCGCTTCTGGGATTCCTCTGCTTTCTCCCGTTTGATGTTCTCCAGCTCCCGGCGGACACTGGGACGCTCCTGTTCCCTTGGCTTTGCTCCATCAGTCCCGTTTTCCTGCCCGGTAGAAATATTTCTGCTGTGCAAGGAAAAGCCGGACAGATTCTCTTCCCCCTCTTCCTGCACCGGGATAAAATTTTCCGATTCGGAAGACTCCTTTTCAGGATGATTCTGATTCTTCTCTCCTTGAGAAAAATCCATGTCACCGACCTGGAATGCTTCGTCCAGATCGCTGATCTCAAACTGCACCTCGCCCTCTGGCATCTGTACGATTTTCTGTACTGTTTCGGTTTCCGGTGCTTCCATTCCAGCGGTTACCTCATGGACAGCTTCCCCGACTTCACTTCTTACAAAATCAAGATTCATCTTATCCATAACCCGGTTGACCTTGGCTGCGTCATCCGCAAAGACCATGACCTCGCTCATCTCCGGGTTCTTTTTATCACGGATAATCACATAGAGCAACCCTCGCTTCCTGCCCTCACTGCAGAATTCACGCAAGCGGTCAGACGGCACAGTAAAGAACTTCAATGGCTTGTTCTCCTTTAACATCCGCACCATCCGGGTTCTGCCCCTCGTTTTCTTCTGGTCTTTTAATACGGCGGCAACAAATACCGCCAGATGCTTTGCCAGCGTACCCGAAAGTCTGAGCCCGTGGTCCACGCCGTCCAAGGAATACCGGACGATCTGATCCGCCGCATCGCCTCCATAATTCATACTGTTCACCTGCTTTCTGTTCTCGGTTGTCTGTTTTTCTCCGTCTGTTCTGCCTGTCTCTGGATCTGCTCTGCCAGACGCATCTTTTCTTCCATCTCTTTAGACTGCTGTTCGATCCGGATGCAAAGACGGATATCCTTCCGAAGCGGCCTCAGTTTTTCGGTGATCTGACCGATCCTAACACTGTCCGGTTCGCTCCGGTAGAGCCGCTTCCGTTCTTTTGTGAGTGCCTGCACCTGTTCTTCCAACGGGGTTCGGTATGCCATCAGTTCTTCACGGGTGGTAATCTGATACTTCTGAAGAAATTCCATCTGCTCGATCCTGGCATCCAGTTTTCGGATATCTGCCCGGAGCACTGGGGAGATTCTTTTCGGCTTCTGCTTTAGAACACCCATCTGATACAAATAGGAATAGTACAGGGCCTGTATCCCTTTTAACTTCTTTTTCGGGGGCTGGGAAGCTCCTTCTTTTCCAGCAGTTGTCCTGCTCTTGGGCTGTAAGATCCACTGCCGAATGCTCTCTTCTGAGTAATTCTTCCCAAGGCTCCGCAGACGGATATACCGTTCCATCCCCGGTGCTTTCAATGCGATGTACTTCCGATTCAGCTTCCACTGATATCCTCTCTGCTTCATCTGGTCCAGAAATTGTTTCCATGTGAAGCTTTCTGCCACCGCATCACGGATATCCAGACGGATCGAGGTTCTCCAGGTTGGCTTTCCGTCCTGTTCTGCCATCCACTGGGCATAAGATTTCCCTTTGCCATTTTTCGGTTCGATAACTGATAAGCCGTATTTCAGGCATAAGGCATCCGAAGTTTTCCGCACATCCTCGTAGTAGCTCCTGCTGTTACTATGGTACTTTTTCCCATCTTTCATGCTCACGGAATTAAACACGATATGGTTGTGGTAATGCTCCGTGTTCAAATGAGTGGTGATGACAGCTTCATATTTTCCCTGAAGGAGTCTTTCTGCCAGCTCCATGCCAATCTGGTGGGCAAGTTCCGGGGTGACTTCCCCTTTGGCAAAGCTCTGCACCAGATGGAAGCCCTGCACCCCGTCCATCTTGTTGTATCGTTTCTTTGTATCTACCATATCTTGATAAGCAGTCTCACAGACACAGCCAATGGCATTCTCAAAAATGGAACGCTCCGTCTTGTCCCGGTTCATTGCATATTGAATAGCTTCTTCCAGAGAGCCGGCACTTTGTCCTTTCTTTGTGGTCTTATCCTTGTTTCGAATGTAAGTAATGGAATTGTCCAGACGGCTGACCGGGATGATACTGGTGTATGCCATCGGCTACCATTCCTCTTTGACCAGCCTCCATGTCTCTTTCGTCATGCGGAGCATTTCCCGAATATTCTCTTCCCCTGCCATCCCACATCCATTGGCTACATGGGCAAGCTGATTGGCATTGTTGCACAGACCGGATACTTTCCTTAAAAGTTCGGTATGATGTTCACAGGGTCTTGCCCGGACTTCGCCGCCCATGACAATGGAACGGATGTATTCCTCACGGGACAGGCCGCTTTTTTCTACCTGCTCTTCCAGAAAACGCAGCTCCTTTGTATTGAGGCGGACTGGTATCACATGGTTTCTTTTTCTCATCTCTTCACCTGCTTTCCAACGGGTTATTGATCGTTTCCTTACATTTCACGGTTTTTCCAGATCAGGAATCCTGTCAGCACGCCAATGGCTACGGCTGCAGCAATAATCTTTTTCTTCATATAGGCCTCACCCCCTTTCCGGTACCCGGCACAGTTCCATCGGGGCAAGCATGATTCCTCTTTTCTCCATCTCTTTCGCAAATTCCAGAAGGTTCCATTTCTTCCCATCGATCATGGCAGATTCTGCATCCAGATAATGGCAGGTGGATACGTTCCGCTCTCCATTTGGGGCATTCTGCACAAGGCTCTCCCCGTCTGAAAGCCGGAACAGTTCCTGTCCCTGACTGTTTACAAAACAGATGCACACGCCGTGGTCAATGATCTCCTTTGGTTTCATCCGGCACCGCTCCAGTGCCTCATCCTCCCGTTTTCCTGAGATCAGTAAACACATTGCAAACACGCCCATTGCCCCTCCGGTCATTGTGCCAAGTATAAATCCTAACATTTCTTCGTTCTCCTTTCGTCTGTTTACGGCTCGATATGGGGGATTGGGGTTCTCCCCAAAGTGCGTTTGGATATCCAAACGCTATGCTTGCAAAACCAGTCGCATTTTGCTTCGTCCCCTCTGAACCTATCGTTTTTCGGAATTATTCGTTTTCTTTGATTTTGCTTAACCCATCCAGCGTGGTACAGATGATATGGAGTCTGTCAGCCATGCTGATCTCCGTGTTCATCGTCCCGGTGGTCTCTTTTCCGCAGACGACCACCATCCTGCACCGTCTTAAGATCTGATGGGACATTCTCCGCATAGCCTGCATATCCTCCGCATCCCCATCATCAAGGAATGGGGAAAAGCTGTACTGCGGACAGATCGGCACATATCCCAGTTCGTAGATCTTCCGGCAGTACCGCTGTACTTTGGTCTTTCCCTCTTCTGCAGAGCAGCAGACATAAGCAAGTGCCTGTTCCAATACGACCATCTCCTTTCCTGACCAGACAAGTTTCCTCTGCCCGGCGTTTTTCCAAAAAGAAACACCCACAAAGCATTCCGGCTCTGTGGATGTCTTGTGGACATCTGGATTCTTTTCTTCCTTTTTTCAGATGTCTGGCAGACATCCGGTTACTGTGGTTCTTTATTCTCTGCTCCTACCCCGGCTTCCAGTGCGATACGGACACGGTCGCTTCCCAGCTTATAATATGCATCCGTCACTTCGATGCCGACTGCCTGATAGCCCGACTCTGTCGCCGCAAGGATGGTCGTGCCAGCTCCGGCAAACGGGTCTAAGATCAGGCCGCCCGGCTCGCAGATCTGGATGACATCCTTCATCAGTTGGAGCGGCTTTTCTGTCACATGGATGCGGTTCTGGGGATTCCCATAACGGAACACACCCGGAAGACAGGACACCGGGCGGTTGATTGGCATCGGACCGTTGCTTCCCCACACGATGTATTCTGCCTGCTGGCGAAACCTGCCTTTTTGCGGACGGGAATTTCCTTTGTCCCAGACTGCAGTTCCTCTCCAGATCCAGCCTGCCCACTGAAGGGCATCGGTGATAGACGGGTACTGTCTCCAGTCAATAAAAAGGCAGATCGGAGCCCCTCTCTTGCAGGCTTTCCGCACATCGTACAGCCATTCTGCCATCCAGTGGGTCCAGGAACGCTGATCCTTGTTATCCCCATCAAAGTCCGGAAGGGCATTCTCTGCTTTCATGCTGCTATACTTCTGGTTGGTGGTGCGGTTGCGTTCATTCTGCTTGGTTCCCCCGGACGCATAGGGCGGATCGGTCACGACTGCATCAAAAATCCCCGGCTGGAATCCTTTTACCAGCTTTAAGGTATCCCCATGCAAGATACGCCAGTTCTCCCCTCCGGCAGACTCATCCGGCAGACAGTCCGGTTTTAAAAGATC
Organism: Blautia glucerasea; assembly: GCF_013304385.1. Taxonomy (GTDB): domain Bacteria; phylum Bacillota; class Clostridia; order Lachnospirales; family Lachnospiraceae; genus Blautia_A; species Blautia_A ammoniilytica. The sequence goes on along the minus strand of NZ_JAAITU010000051.1, from coordinate 20,224 downwards.
TTCAAGTTTCAGGGTATTTCCCATAGGCATCATCCTTCCTCTTGCTTATTTCCCAGATTTCTCTGGAAGTGCTTCTATCTATGGAACTGCTCATCGGCAGGTATCCTCTTTTTTTGGTACTTCTTTTCTCGGTGTTCTGCGCTGTTCACGGTGATCCGACAGTTCGGTTTCCACATATTCGCTGATGATTCCCAGTGCTTCATAATAATTGCCACTCTTGTGGACACGGTCTGCCATCTCGTTGGCCTGTTCGGACATCCCGGCACATCTGAGCAATCTTGAGGCATCCCCAAGGATTGAGAAAATATTTCCGTCATGCCCTAAGAGCTTCAGCTTCGGACGGGACGGATTTGGTTTCGGCTGCTGTTCCTGCATCTCGTTTTCTGGTGCTTTCACCTGTATCTGGAAATCCGAGCCGGCACCGACATAGAAATGTAAGTATAATTCACCGCCGTCTACCTTGATCTCCCGTTGTTCCAGACTTTCTCCCCAGCCATCGCTGTACTGGCCTCTCAGATACTGCCCCACCACACGGTATTCCTCTGGTGTCAGATTCTCCCGGAGTGTCAGGTTTGCACAGCCATATAAAACACCATCCTGTTCTTTTACCGCCATTGTAATGCGTTCCACTTTTTCCTTAATGTCCTTATTTCGGTCAAAATAATCAATCAGGTTGCATGGCTGGTTGTCAGGCATACCGAGCCGGTTGATCTCGTCAACCTTTTCTGCTATAGATGGCTGATACTGCACCAGGTCAGGTCCTTCCAATGGTTCCGCATCATCCAGATCCACAATATCTGAATAGTCCGGGATAAACTCTGCCATCAGAGGGGACAGCATTTCCACTTCTATTTTTTCTTTGATAGGCATCACCTCACTTCCTTTCTCTGCCGTTTCTCCGGTGTTCGGGCAGCCATCTTTGCCATATCTGCCCAGTCTGCCCCTTCGATCTCCGGCAGGTTCTCGATGATCCGATAGCTTCCCTCGTAGGCTTTTCGGATATGTTCACACGCCCACCGTCCGGCAAAGTCATTGTCGGTACATACTTCAATCTCGGTAATCTCCGGGTGCTGGGACAGAAAATGTTCCAGTGCCTGCGGCTTTTTCATACTCCGCTGGCTCTGCCCTTCTTTTGGTGCACTGATCCCGCCAAGCTCCAGACGGTACTTATCCCGGCTTCCCTGTTCCAGTGTCATGTGCGCCAGCACATCCACACAGGCTTCATAAACGGCAACCCGTCTGCATCCTGTTTGTGCCGGAACACAAAAAGCGTATGCCTTTTCGCTTCCAGCCTGTTCCATCTTAAAAGCCTTTCCGCTGGCATCGTAAATCCCACGCAGGAAAGCATATCTTGCCACCTGATTTTCGTCCCGGCCTACGAACACAGCATTGTGATAGGGCAGGCTCTCATAGAGGATTTCCAGATGAACACACTGCTGTAAGACCTCTCCACTGATTCCGCGCTCTTTCAGATATCGGAACACCCTGCGGCAGTCCGGGCTGGCTGGCGGCAGGACAAACAGCTTTTTGGGCTTTGTCTCCACAGGCGGAGGGATGTAGGTGGGATACTCATCTTTCAGCATTTGCACTGCCTCCAGAAAGGAACACCCATCTACATGGATCAGGAAATTTAAGGCACTGGTTCCCCCGATATCTCTGGATTTCCAGTGCCACTGGCTGGTGAGCTCGTTGATTTTAAAGCTATCGTGGTCTGTCAGCTCCCATTCATTTCTGGCTGAAGATTTTTTCAGGCGGTTCGGCTGGTATTTCTTCAGGTACTCAATGGCGGTGATTTCCCTTGCCCGTTTGATCTCTTCTTCCGGAATCCACGGCATTACATCACGGTATCCCGGAGCTGCTCTGCCTTATCCGTTTTCTCCCACGGGAATTCCTTTCTTCCAAAATGCCCGAACACGGCACTCTGTCGGTAGATTGGCCGCTTCAGGTGCAGGGTGTCACAGATCTGGCTTGGGGTAAGCCCGAACACCAGAGGGATCGCTGCAGCGAGGCAGTCATCCGCACAAATCTTTCCGGTTCCAAAGGTATCCACCTGCACCATGACTGGCTGGGCAACCCCGATGGCATAGGCAAGGGACACCTGACATCGGCTGGCAAGTCCGGCAGCCACCATGTTTTTGGCGATGTAACGAGCCATATACGCCCCGGATCGGTCAACTTTGGAACAGTCCTTCCCGGAAAATGCACCGCCGCCATGCGGTACCAGGCCACCGTAGGTATCCACCATCAGCTTCCTTCCGGTCAGTCCGGTGTCTGCATCCAGACCTCCGCACACAAATCTGCCCGATGGATTAATCAGGATCTTGGTATCCTCATCCGGCGGCAGCATGCGGAGTGCCGGGCGCAGCACTTTCTCCCGGATCTCATGCTCCAGCTTCCGAAGGGATTTTTCCTTTTCATGCTGACAGGACACAACGACCGTATCCAGACGGACAGGTCTGTCATCTTCATATTCCACGGTCACCTGTGCTTTTCCGTCCGGCAGGATTCCCATGATATATCCGCTTCTACGGCTTGCAGACAGTTCTCTTACGATGCGGTTCGCCAGAACTACTGGCATCGGCATAAGCTGCGGCGTATCATCGCAGGCGTATCCCACCATGATTCCCTGATCCCCGGCTCCATTGGCAAGTCCGCTCTGAACAGAAACAGTCCCTGTCCTGCGTTCTCTGGAACGTTCCACTGCCCCGGCGATATCCGGACTCTGTTTGTGGATGAGGGCATCCATATGGATTCCATCTGCTTCATAGCCTGCACTCTCCAACACCTTTCTGACGATTTCAAACACCTGTGGCTCATATCGGCTGGTGATCTCTCCTGCCACAATGATGTTCCCTTTAGTAGCCAGCACTTCGCAGGCCACCTTGGAATTTTCGTCCTCTTTCAGACACGCATCCAGAATACTGTCTGCAATTAAGTCGCAGAGCTTATCCGGATGTCCTTCCGTTACGGATTCTGCTGTATAAAATCGTTTCATAATTATTACCATCCTTTCCAACGAGTCAAAACTCGCTGCTCGTTATAAACTAAATAGATCCAGCAGAAAGCACTCCTTTTTGGAACACTTCCTGTCGGATCTGGATTATGAACTGTCTCACATTCTGCACTTTTCTAGTACGTTCAGACACTTTTTTCCACCTGAATACTACCAACACACACCCTTACATAATCCCCCTGTTTTGAACACTTCCCAGTCTGTGCGGTCATCATTTGTCTCATTTTCTACACTTTTTGGGGGCTTTCAGACACTTTTCGTTAGAGCATTCGCTGATATTCCGTAGAGTATTTACCAAAGTTTCCACTTTTGAACACATTTTCCATCTGAATACACCTGGCATACACCCTTTATATACTCCCCTGTTTTGAACACATCCCTGCCCATGCGGTCATTATTTGTCTCATTTTCTGCACTTTTCGGGTACTTACGAACACTTCTGACTCCACACTGCCCCGGAAACCGGCACCGCCAGGACGATATTCCTGGCACCGCTCCATTCATATGAACACGTGACGAGCGTCAAAACCTTATCGTATATACACTTCAGGTAATCATCTCCGGTTTCGAACACTTCCCTCCGCTTGGCTACTTTTAGGTACTCTTGCACGGCCACCACATCTGGAAGTTTCTGCTGGAACGGGAACAGATTCCGGTCTGCTTTCAGTACCGTGACAATCTTATACTCCTGAATGCCGTCCTCTGTCTGAAGATAAGCAAAACGATGGGCGTTATAATAATCTTCCCCTGCATATAAGTCCAGGTTTCCGAACATCGCCCCGCTGTTCATGTTGTGACCGTAAATGATGAGATTCCTGCTTTCGGACACTTTACAGTCTGCCTGTAAAAACAGGCTTCCGTTGATGTCATATTCCTTTTTGTAATTCCGTTTCAGGTAAAACTCCCCATTCTCCTGTTCGGACTGAAGCACCGGGTAATCAATCCCGGTATCCGGTATGGTCAGCCATCCCTGCACATCCGGGTATTGTTCCTGGAGAGAAACAAGGTCTACCGCAGCCACCGGGCATTTTCTCCCAGCTGGTTGGTCTTTCTTTTCAGAGCCTGAGGCTCCCGGAGCTTCCGGCTCCGGGAAATTCCCTTTCAGCTCTGCCACCAGCTTTTTGTTCTCCATTGGGAGATATACCATATGGTAAAGCAGGAACCCGGCACTTAAGAAAAGTGCTGCAAGGCATACCGTTTGAAAAAGTTTTTTCGCGATTTTCATCGTTCCTGTCCGGCTTTCCTCTGCTTCTTTGGCCGGCTTTTCTGCGTCTGTCCCGGCACAGGCGGTTTTCTGGCTGCTTTCAGGATCGGCTCTGTCGGAATCTGGTTCTGTCTGCAGCCCTTTAAGATTCCGGTCAGGTACGACCGTCCGGGCGGATTAAAGTTCTGCATGTAATCTTTTGTCATGATATAGACAATGGCTTTGATCTCTCTTCCGCCTTTATTCTTGACGGTGATTTCCTGTTTGTCGTAAAAATCAGGATAGCCTTCATAAAGATCCAGGCTCTTTTCGCAGTCCCCGGTCAGTGACCAGAGGACGCCGTCCACATGGCTTCCCTCTTCCGGGAAGATGGTGGCAAGACCGCTTCCTGCGGCTGCAAAGGTCAGCCGATACCCCTCCAGGCGGACGGTTTCTACCATCTCCGCCTTTGGGCACCGATATGCCATCTGGTCCAGATCCATGTTGCTTCCATACGCAAAATATAATTGTTTCAGCCTATCTGCCTCCTTTTTTCTTCTTTCTTCTGGATGCCACACCCATGCCGATCAGACCGCCTGTGGAAAGGATCAGGCACAGGGCCGGAAACCAGAGGTTGGTGTCATCGCCTGTTTTCGGGTTACTTACAGACGGGGTGTCCTCCGGCAGCTTCTCGTTCGTCACTTTCTGGATGACTTCAATCACTGGGGTTTTGTCATCTACATAAGTAAATGTCACTTCATGCTTGGTCTCATCCATCTGATATCCTTCCGGTGCTTTGGTCTCAACCAGATAATAAATGGCTGCCTTATCAAATTTGCCATCCTTATAAGTTCCGATTGCAAGCAGTCCGCTGGTTGCATGACCGTTTTCATCAGTGGTCAGGGTTTCTACCACTTTGCCATCGGCATCCCTCAATTCAAATTCCGCACCTTTCAGTGCAGCTCCGGTATCCTTGTCCGTTTTCTCAATGATCAGACGTCCCTTTGCGGTATCATCTTTCATGGCTACCTTCTGGATCTCTGCGGTGTCTGCCACCTCGAAGGTGATCTCTTCCGAAACGACATAACCGTTTGGAGCCTGCTCTTCTTTCAGGGTGTATTTACCGATTGGAAGTTTTTCGATATAATGCGGCTCTTTACCGGAAGTCCAGGTTTCTACGATATTGCCATTTTCATCTGTGATGGTCAGTTTGGCTCCTTCGATCTCATTATCTCCGGTAATATCCGTTTTGCTGATCTCCACTTTGGTCACATCATCTTCCATTACCTGTTTCTGGATCTCTACAGTATTCTCCACGGTGAATGTGATGCTTTCCGCAGTGGCATATCCATCGGCTGGCTTGGTTTCTGTCAGGGTGTACGATTTTCCTACAACCAATTCTTTGATGATGTGCGGCTCCTTGGTGGATGTCCATTCCTCAACAACAGCCCCGTTTTCATCCGTCAGCTGTAATCTGGCTCCCGGCAGTTCCTCGCCTGTGGTCAGATCGGTTTTGGAAAGTTCCACGGTTGTCGGCTCATCTTCAAATACGAACTCATAGGACACTTCTGCTTCTTTGTCTCCCTGGTACTCAAAAACAAATTCCTTTTCTTCTCCGGTGGTGACAAATCCATCCGGTGCATACAGCTCCTTCACATAATAGGTTCCGTCAATCGGCAGGTCTGCAATAAAGGAAATCTTTCCATCTACATCTGTTGTTTTTAACTCGATCAGGGTATCTGCTTCCATCAGCACCTTTCCAGATGCGGACAGGATGTCGTTCCTAGTGTACAATCCAAAGATGCCGCCTTTTAATACACGGTCGGTATCCTTTTCTTTCTTCAGGACGTTCACTTTCACCTTCTGGCGGTTGTTCTGCCAGTCCTCATCGTATACGACAACCGGGGTATCCTGATCGCGGTAGGAAAGATCTACATATCGTGGTTCTTCATCCAGGATATAACCATATGCTGTGCCTACCTCTTTGACATAATATTTTCCAACCGGAAGGTCAGATACTTCTGCAACACCGTTTGCATCGGTAGTTACAGTTGCTACCAGTTCGTCCTTGGAATAATAGTCCGGGCTTACGCCATCAGCTGCTTTGATATCTTCGGCAGCACGGATTTCGAAGGTAACGTCTGTCAGGCTTCCTGTAATGTACTCAAAGAAATGTTCCACAACACCTTTGACGTTATCCAGCAGGGTGATCTTATCGAGGAATTCGCCCTTCTTGTTTACGATCAGCAGTGCTTTCGGTACATGGTCCTGCATTTCCACTTTCTGTATTTCTGCGGTATCCTCGATGGTGAATTTCACATCCGTAGTCTTTAAATAACCAAGCGGTGCAAGGGATTCACGGAGGATATAGGTTTTTCCAACAGTCAGATATTTGATCACATGAGGCTCATCCTTTACGGAAGTCCAGCTGTCGATCACGTTTCCATCCTCATCCAGAACAGAAAGGGATGCTCCGTTCAACTCCACGCCTGTTGTCAGATCGGATTTTGTCACCTCGATGGTCGTCGGCTGGTTCTTCTTAATCGATTTCAGTTTAATGGTTTGGATGTCCTGTCCCCGATAGGTGGCATCAAATTCCAGTACCTCATCAGAGGATACAAAACCGTCCGGTGCAGAAATTTCTTTTACATAATAAGTTCCAAGCGGCAGGTCCAGGGTGAAGTGTGCCTGTCCCTTTTCATCGCTTGTAATCTCCTGTAATAAGGTGTCCGCTTTCACGATTACATTGTCACCGGATTTGATCTCATTCTTATTATAAAGACCAAAGACGGCTCTAGCTACCACGCTTCCGGTTTCTGCATCCTGTTTTTCCACGGTGATGCTTACCTTCTGGCGTTCATTGGTAAATGTCACTTCTTCGTCTACAACCGGGGTATCCTGTCCGACATAGGTAAAGGTTACCTTTTCTCCTTTGGCATTCCAGGTGTATCCTTCCGGTGCTTTTTTCTCTTCTACACGGTATTTTCCGAGCGGAAGATTCTCGATTACGGCACTTCCGGTTTCATCGGTCGTTACCGTTGCCACCAGTGTGTCCTTGGCATATTCCAGATAACGGTTGCCGTTCTCATCTGTCTGATGGTCTGCGGTATAGATATCCTCGGAGGCGTAAACTTCAAACACGGCTCCTGCAAGGCTGGCTTCCTCATAAGTAAAGTCTTTATCAAAACCTTTGACTACTTCGCCTTCTTTGCGGATGGTCAGTCTGCCCTTAGCTGGGTGGTTCTCAAAATCCACCTCGATGATCAGGTCACCGCTGACCGGATCTTCCTGGTATGCGGTATCACTGTCTACCTTGATTTCCACGGTATTGGTGCTGTGGGTATATCCATCTGGTGCAGTCACTTCTTCGATGCGGTAATTTCCACAAGCCAGATTCTGTGGCAGGATCAGGTATCCGTTTTCATCCGTAAAATAGGATTTATGTACCGTAGTGGATGGATAAGTAGTCACTTGTTCTACATATTTCTTGTTATCCAGATCGTATACTTTAAATTCAGTATTCGGAACCAGAACAGATTTCTTTGTCTCGTCATCTTTTTTGACGATTTTTAATTTTGCTTCAAACTCTTCGTCCAGAAGCACACGCCATACCTGCGGTTTCTCTGGATTGTTCTCTGAAATCACAACTTTGAAATCATCAACTGGTTTGAAGTTGTGCGGTGTGGTGTTTTCTCTTACAATGTAAGTCCCGTATGCAAGCGGAATGGAGCATGTATATCCACGCTCATCCGTGAACATTTCTGTCTGTCCGTCTGCAGTCAGCACGACCGGAGTAGCGGATGTAAAATCATAGGAACCGTCCTTATTTTTCTTCAGGCTGCTCTCCAGATATGCACTGAATCCCACACCTTTTAACAGATCGGCATCGGTCTTTCCGTTGTTGGCGGCTTTGATGACCTGAAACGGCTGTTTGATCACATCTTCCAGAGAAGTTACGGTACGTTCTACCGTCTGAACCAGATCTCCCTCGTCATTACACTCCAGATCATGTTCTCCCGGGTCTGCCAGATATCCGACAGGCGGAGTCAGTTCTTTAACGTAATACTTTCCGAGATAGAGGTCTGCGACTTCTGCATTTCCCTCTGTATCCGTAGTCAGGGTTGCAATCTGTGTTCCTGCCGGGTAAAGAACACCTGTCTGTCCATCTGGATGTACGATATCTTCACGGGCATACAATCCGTAAACAGCACCCTCAAGGGTTGCATCTCCCTGTGCGGTCTTTCCGGTTTCGGAATCCTCTTTTACCAGTTTGATCTTCGCATTGATCCGCTCATTCTGGAACGTATGGTTGAAAGAAACCGTTGCCTCTTTGTCTGTTGTGTACTGGAAGGTAAAGGAGTACACATCCTCGCCGTTTCTCACATATCCAGCTGGTGCACCCAGCTCTTTCATGTAGTAGCTGTTGGCTATCGGCAGGTCTGCCTGATATACGGCTTTTCCGTCTGTTCCGGTCACTGCTTTCTCAATGAGAGTATCTTTCTTGACCACAATGGTTCCGTCCGCTGCTTTGATGTCATTTCCGGCATACAGACCATAAGTGCCGCCCGGAAGGTATTTCCTGGTTTCCTTATCCTGCTTGTATACACTTACGCTTGCTTTCTGGCGGTCATTTTTGAATGTCACGCTTCCCATGACCTTTTCTACGTTGCTTCCAGCATAGGAAATGGTGATCTCCTGGCTTTCGCCTGTGCATACCAGATTTTGTGGTGCCTGCATTTCTTTTACTACATATTTCCCCAGATATAGATTATCCAGTGTGGCACTTCCGTCATCTCCGGTGGTAAGTCCGGCTTTGACTAATGCGTCTTTTTTGTAGACTACTGTTCCGTCTGCGGATACAATGTCCGACGCGGCATAAACGTTATAAACCGCACCTTTCTGTTTCTGCTCGGTATAAACAAAGGAAACACCATCATCAGTTACCTTTGCCCCAGTCAGAACTTCTCCTAATTTATAAACAGTCAGGCTTGCCATCTGTTCAGCATCAGTAACGGTCTGTTTTACAGTGCCGCCGATGACCAGGTTCACATCGTAAGCCTTAGTGTCCAGCAGGTATCCGTTTGGTACGGAGATCTCTTTCAGGTATACGGTATCCTGTGTTTTGGTGATCGTAACGCTGGAAGCTCCGTTGTCATCTGTGGCCGGCATCTTTGTGATCAGGTTCTTTCCATCCTTGTCACTGTAAACGCCATAAACTGCACCTGCGATGGCTTTGTTGCTCTTACGGTCTTTCTTTACGATCTCCAGAGTTGCCTGTTTTACCCATGATACTTTAAAATCTACATATTTCTCATCGGTCACACCCTCGCCAAATACCAGGGCAAGGTCCTGTGTCTCGCTTCCGGTTGTGATCTTATAAGCGGAATAATCTTTGATGATGCTTCCCTTCATGGTGACAGACCATTCCCCTTTGACATCCACTGCCTGTGTCAGCGGTGCAGATAAGTAGAATTTGGTACCGCCGCAGATCTCCACGGATGCACCTGCACTGCTTGTTTTTCCCGTTGTCACATTATGCAGTCTGACACCGGACGGCAGTTTCATGGTGATGGTCTGCAGTTCGGATGCCTTGAAGGTGATCTCTTCGGTTCTCTGGCTGTTGCCACTGATATATGCGGTAACATCTGCATTGGAGAAACTCATGTCCACTTCCGGGATCTCCGGCTGGCTCATGCAGTAATTGTAGAGTTCCATTGCCAGAGCCTGTCCGGTTGCATTCGTACCAGAAAAAGCGTCACCGCTGTTATTTGCATAGGATGCTGCCAGATGGACAATGATAAACTGTTTTCCGGCTGAAAAATCAGGATGTTTCTCAGAAAAAAATCCATTTTCACCGGATGCTTTGGTTCCGTAGTAGCACACTTTTGCCAGTGCTTTGCTGTCACCCAGTTTGGTGATCTTGTAAACACCATCCCCAGGTCCCGCTTTGGATGGCTGCACACAGTAGGCAGTTGCAGACACATTTCCAAATTTAACGGTATATTTATAGGTTACATAGGAGCCCAGACCGTAGTCTGCATAATAGTATGCAGTCCCTCTTGTCACATCCACGTCCTGGGTTGCTCTTGTACTGGTATTGACTGCGGTGAATGAAACGGTTTCCCCATCTTCCATTGCTATCAGGTCAATATCCTGTTCCCCTGCCTGCTCCAGAACATCGCTGAGTGTCAGCCCGGATTCTGCATCGGTTGTATTTTCCGTTTCGGATTCCTCTAATGCGGCATCAAACTCGGATTCAGAAAGTCCATCCTGAAATTCGGATTCTTTTTCTTCCGGTTCTTCTGTCTCCGCTTCCTCTGTTTCAGATTCAGCTGTCTCCGGCTCAACAATTTCTGTCTCTACAGGCACTGTCTCAGTTTCTTCCTGCGAGGCAGCTTCCTCATCATCAGAACCTGTATCCTCTTCGGTAACTGCCTGTTCTGTCTGCGGTTCACTCTGAGCTGCTGTCACAGGCTCTTTTACGATCAGATTTCTCCCAATCTGATAAACCGGGTGGTTCTGGTTGACTGGCTCCACATAATAAACGGCATGGTAAGTGTCTGCATAGCTGGTGCTGAAGTTCTCCCCGGCGTCATTCTCTGCTTTCTGGAATATCACTTTGACTTTGCTTTCGTCCTTAATTTCCAAATTTGTAAAATCCGTGGAAACATCAAAGTCCTGTCCGACTTCCAGCTCCAGATCGGTGGCTTTTACCACTTCCTCTTCATCCAGCAGATCCTTTACACATTCATATGCTGGCGGTTCTACCGCTTTTGGTTCTTCTGAAGCATAAACGGTCAGTGGTGAAATGACTGCGGATAAGATGGTAACTGCGGCCATCATCCCGGAAAGGATCCTCCTGAATCGATATTTATTCTTCATGTTTTCTACCTCTTTCTTCTTTTTCTTCATTTAGCATAAGAACAGCCGGATGTTCCCACCCGGCCTGTCTGTTCTCATTATTCTGTTACCTTACATCGTCTGTCCGTCTTGGATTCTGCAGACAGGCATAGGTACTTTTGTCATACCGCCATGCCTTATCCCCGTCCAGATTGGCAAGCAGATGCTTCCGCACATTTTTGTATTCGTCCCCGATCAATCCGAGGCGAAGCAGAAAGGTGCGGAACGTAAATGCCGGGTTATCCCCTATTTCCGTCTTTTTTGCATGGGTACAGGATTGGTTGATCGCCTGTGCGGATATGGCAAGTGCCAGTGTGATATTCGACCGGACTTTTCCTGCATGGAGGGTGCTTTCAAAACAGCGCCATTCCAGTGTTCCCTTGGAAAAAACAGCGTGTAGGTTTAATGCATAATACCTTGTCCAGTTGTAATGCTCGGAGCTTCCGTCATTTCCCTCATACCATGCCCTTTTGAATTTTTCCATTGTGATAGTGCTGTTGGGCATCCTGCGGATCTTCTCCAGTACCATAGGACGGACTTTCTGGCAGTACTCATCTTCCCTTCTGGTCTGTACATTCAAGGCTTTGAACAGGATATCCTCTTTGCAGTACATAATCGTCAATGCATTTTTCAGACTCCGTGGTGTATGATTGGATGCGTCCACATGGACATGCATGCCACAGGATGAATTGACAAAAGCACCTGCGTTTTTGACACACCGCACCACTTCCTGGAGTTTCCCCATTTCCGAATATTCCAATTTCGGGGATACCATTTCTGTCGAATAATCTCCATCGGCATCTATTACAGTACCATTTGCCAGCCTTTCACAGTCGATACTGCTGTCCCTTGAAAATTTCCACGTTTTTCCATCTGAATCTTTTACACACCAGGAATCGTAAGAACGGATATGATATGGCTCTGTTCCGAACATTCTTCCAATCGCAACAGCCGCATCATAGCGGCTGATACCTGTCATCTCAATCTCTGTACCAAAATACTGGTCTTTTAGGTCGATCTGCTTCACCCACCCTTCGCTTCTGGAACAGGTGAGCCGCTTTGGATCTCTTCATCTACTGCTTTCAAATTTCTGCCTATTGCTTCAATGACATTGACAGTGACACCATTACCGGCCTGCTTGTAAAGCTGGTTATCCGATGTTTCTTTTTCCATCTTAGAAATCTGACCATCCCGGTATCCCTGCAGCCGCAGACACTCCCTTGGCGTCAGCCTGCGGATTCTGCCGTGGTAAATCACTCCATGACGGTCAGTTGCCGTAATGGTGAACATTGGCTCTTCCGGTTCTTTCATCCTTCTTCCATTCTGGCGGACTTTTTCCCTGGCCGGTGTCAGCACTGCCCTTGGCGGTTCTTCCACCAGCACCCCGGAACTTTCGCCCCTGTGGTTATGGATGCTGGAATCCTGTCTGGTATTCAGACATCTTGCAACGTCTGTCACCAGCGGCGGAGGGGAGATATCTACAAAATGCAGTGTTCCCTGCTGGTTTCCGGTCGTCAGGGTATGGGCGATCTCATGCCCGACTCTTCCCCTGCGGCTGTTGATTCCCGGATATCCGAGATCGATGCTGTCCCCCTCGTAGGCCATCTTGTATCCTTTTCGGGTGTTTTCCTTGATTGGGATACCGACTTCGTATAATCCGGTCTTGCCGCCCATACCACCAGCCCCGCTGGTCAGCGTGCAGCTCAGTCCTTCTTCTGCGTAGACTCTTTCTCCCTGTTTGCCAGCATGGACTTGTATAAGAGCTGTTCCATTTGCTTTTGGGAAAGGTAATATTTTTCCGGCACATCTTCCATCAAGATATCCGACAATATACACCCGCTTCCTTGACTGGGGGACTCCGAAATCCTTGCTGTTAAGCACTTTCCATTCGACATGATACCCCAGTTCAGATAGCGTACTGAGGATGGTGTGAAACGTCCGCCCTTTGTCATGCGAAAGCAGACCGGGTACGTTTTCAAGGAGAAAATACGCAGGTCGTTTGTCTGCAACCAGTCTGGCAACTTCAAAGAAAAGGGTTCCTCTTGCATCGGCAAATCCTTCCCTTCGTCCAGCGATTGAGAATGCCTGGCAAGGAAATCCCGCACATAAAAGATCAAAGTCCGGCATTCGTTCTGTTTCAATATTTCTTGCGTCATTGCAGAACCACTCTCCTTCCGTATCAAACAGCACCCGGTAGTTGTGGTCTGCATATGCATCTGCTTCACAGTGTCCGACACAGGTGAAGCCCCCTGCCCTGTGCAGCCCCTCTCGGAATCCTCCGATTCCACTGAACAGGTCAAAAAATCGAATTGTTCCGGCTATCAGCCTCCCTTCGCTGTGAAAAAAACAGTGCAGATTTCTCTGCACCGTTTCCGTCTCTTGGTTTCTGTTTTGTGATGTCTATTCTTCTGATTCCGCTTCCTCTGGCTCAGATTCTTCTGCTTCTTCGGTTTCCAGTTCTGTTGGCTCTGCTTCCGCTGGCTCTTCGTTTTCTGGCTCTGTCGGCTCTTCATCTGCTTCAGCTTCGTCCGGTTCTGTCATTTCTCCGTCTGTTTCAGCTTCCAGTGCTTCTGTCTCAGGCTCTTCTGCTTCAGGTTCTGCTGACTCTTCATCCGGTTCTGATTTCGCAGTCTCAGGATCTTCCATTTCTGTTTCTTCGGCTTCCTCTGACTCTGCTTTCCATTTGGCTTCTTCTTTTTCGATTGCATCTTCGATAAGCCCGATTAAGAAGTCTTTCTGTTTCATGCCATTCCTGGCGAGGACTGCTTTCAGTCTGGAAAATAAATCCTCGGTTACCTGTACTGCTACTGTTCTTAAATCTGCCATGTTCGTCTTTTCTCCTTTTCTTGTCATGTGTTCTTCGATTACCATTTCAAGGTATTTTGGTATGCTGATTCCTAACTCTTCGACTTCCAGTTTTAGCTTTTCATGCAGCTCTACCGGAATTTTTCCGCATATGTTTTTCATCTCCATTGTGTTCGTTCTCCTTTCTTTTTTCTACATACAACATACCCTAAAACGTGACAGAAAGCTATTCACAATACCCAACGAATATGAGGCTCTCAAAAGCTCCCAAAGGATGCAGATCCAATAACATTCAATAGGCATCACCCCTTTCAAAAATCCGTGATTTATACTAATTTGACTGCTTGAAATTTGGCTATTTTATCACCAGGAAAGACTTGACTTTTTCAGAATGCATCCTCAAGCCCGGAGAGAAAATCCAGCATCTGGGACGGGATTTCTTCCTTTTTTGAAACCCTCTCCCCGGAGCCAGAAATGGAAACACCTGCCAGTTCTTCCCGGATTGCCTGCCGGATGCTTTTCTCCAGCTGGTTGTTTTCCTGATCTTTTAAAATCACCTGAACAAGATAGCTGCTCTTCTGTCCATCTGGAACACTTTGCAGGATCTCCCATGCCTTTTTGTGATCTGGGTTATCAAGGTTCAGGCGGAACGAGAAAACGGGTCTCTTTACTTCGCGCACATCTGCCCCACAATCCGCTCATAGCCGGAAGCATTGGCGTGTATGTCTGTCAGGTAAATCTGCCGACACAGCCTGTCCTGCGGTGTCACGTGCCGTTTCAGAATGCTGGCTCCGCCGCCCATGATCACGGACGGAATTGCCTTCAGATCGAACCCGGCTTCCATAATTGCAGACAGTATTTTCTCCGTGTAGAGCCTTCCCTGCCGGACAATGATTTCTTTTGCGGCCGGGTCCATGCTGCAGCTCTGGCCGTTCAGAACACGTTCGATCTGAATATCCGTTACAGACAGTCCGGTATTTCTGCGTACCTGCTCGGTGATCTCATCCACACACCGGATCACACCAAGTTCCAGGCTGCGGCAGGTAGCGGCATTTGGAACACTGTTGTCCAGCCGCATCAGGTCTACGGTCCAGCCACCGATATCTGCGAGAAGAACAGAAGGCTCGTCCCGAACACATTCCGGGTGAAGAGCCAGGGCAGAGTATCCCTGTGGGAACAGTTTTACATCCTGAATCCGGATCTCATAGCTCTCATCCTCGTACCGGAAACGCAGAGGCTGCTCTTTCCGAAACAGATATTCCCGGAACCCTTTTTTCTCCCTGCCAAAACTTGCCAGTGGGAGGCCGGCTGCCAGAACCACATCTGTTTTCCTCTCTCCCCGGCGGTAGCGGATCTCCTGTGCAATGGCTGCCATTGTCAAAAGATAATAATTGTCATTGGAAGTCTTGCTTCTCACCAGCGTCTGCCGCCCAGTTCCACACACATAAAATTTCCCATTGTACTGCAGGACATTCTGCATGGTATACGGCTCATAATCGTACCCGGTCAGTCCAGTCGGGAAACACACATGGGGAGTTTTGATGGCATAATATCCATGATCGATTCCTATAATGATAAGTCACCACATCCTTTCAGGTTTTTCTTGTTCTTTTCCAGCAGGTGGTCTTTTGGTCTGGAAAAAGAAAAAGGGCAGAACCCCGAAGAGCCCTGCCCATGATATTTGCATTAGTTTACGTTGCTATTTATTGTTCGTTATTAAAAGCGAATACTATTGTTTCTAGTAATTTTTTCATATTTTTCCATTCTTCTGTTTTAAAAACTTCATCACCTCTCTCAATTTTATTACGCATTTCATGAAACTTATGCTTTATATCATCTTTATAAGAAATCACTCCTTGATATAATGCTTCTTCAACATTATTTTTATTTCGTATTCGTTTTCTCGATTCCCATTCAATTGGATAATAGTTCCCACCAGTTTTTATAATGGAATCTGGCAAATACAATTCAATAGAAGCAGCTTTCTTGTTAATGTCATCAGGCACAATTTTCCCATTAGGTGCAATAGTTGGGTATTTATGAAACATTGTAATTTCTGGATATAATAATATTCTAAAATTTGCCGGCCAGTTTTTTATTTCATTTAATAATGAGCATTTACTAGAATATCCCTCTGCATCATTATCAAAAATTGCAATAAAATTTGCTCTAATTTTTGAAAAATAAAAAGTTTTAAGATTTTTTATTACATATGATGTTCCTCCATCTCTTTTTCCACCAGATTCATCACTGAAATCCATAAAATAAAATAAATCTGAAAGATGAGGATATAACTGTGACATCGCAAATTCTAAAATATCTTTATCGCTTGACCCTTCAACAAGAACAATTGTTTTTGAAACGTTCTCTGTCGCTGCTAGTGCTTTGGGAATACAATCATCTGCCCAATTATCCAAATTTGAGAAATCCAATATTATCTCCATATCATTTGCACAATATTCTAGTATAAGTCTGTATACATATTTATAATTGATTATTTCAGGATTTAAAGCATAAAATGATTCGCTATCCTCATCTTTCAAAGAATAAAATATAACTTTGTCACACTCTGTTGTAATATTAACCTCTGAAAGTGTTCCTCCAAATTGTATGTTTCCATTTGCAAGTTCATAAGAAACAATTTTTTTCATTGCATTTTTCCATTTTTTTAATGAAACATTTTTCTTAATCCGAATTTCATTATTCTTGTCCTCTTCATCATAATCTCCCTGTAAATGATACAAAAAAGATGAGTAGTCTACTGCTTGAACCATTTCATCATTAAATATTTTTTCAAAATTATTAAGTCCAAATCCCTGTGCATCTAAGCGTTCTTTTGCACGCCGAACAGTCGTCCTATACATATATTTAGTGTATGTTCCGGCATCTTTATCATCATCGTCTATATTACAATTATTTACTACAATAAGGTCATTTTTTGAAAAAAACAGACTAACGATTTTGCTATCCAAATAGTTTCTAAACCAATGTAATGATAAATTTCCAATTACTATATCTGCATATTCACTCATAATTAGCTTCACACCTTTTCGCTTCATTATTCTTTTACAAATTCATAAAATACAAATCTGCTCTATTGATAATGATATCACAAAAATGTTCTACTGCATATTTTAATTCAATTTTTGAATCCACTCTCTGCTTTCTTTGGGTGCATTTTTACAAAAATTCTGCATCCACATTTTATGCAAGCTAATTTCTGATTCTGTATTTCCTATGTTTCCAACACAGCCCCCCATTTCCTGAAGTGCTTCCAGACAATCCCATTCCTTTTTGAACTCTCCTGCAAATTCCATCCACACTTTTATATGGTATTCCTTAAAACCAAAATGGTAAATCAAGTAGGTCAACCTGTCAAAATCAGCTAACGGCATTTTTTCTTTTTTCAGCAATAACCTTTTATCATGCTCGCTGCATAGATATAAAAATGCAAGCTGTTCTATCTTTGCCTGCTCCATATATTTCTCCCTTCTCTTCTACTTTGTCTCACTTTTACAACCGATTCTACCTTGTCCAATCGTTAAAATCAATACAGATGGTGCAAAAAGTGAGACAAGCCATCCTTTTACCAGAGAGGAAGAGATTTAAAATGCCAAAGCCAAGGACACAGTCTGGTGAGAAGAATCTGATCAGCCAACGGTTGATTGAGCTTCGCAGGACTCACAATATGTCTCAGCGTGATCTTGCCTATAAACTCCAGTTAGCTGGTTACGATATGGATAAAAATGTAATCACCAGAATCGAAACAAACAAGCGTTATGTCACTGATCTTGAATTAAAAGCCATTGCTGAAATCTTTCAGGTTTCATACATATTTCTCATTGATGGCAAAGACGAATAGAAGTGACAAATGGGGAAGTTCAATCGTGCTTCCCCATTTTATCCGTCCTTATTACAGATTCAGTAGTTCTAAGATTTTCTGCATACCGGCCTGATATAAAGATTCCGCATATAATATCCATCTTTCACTGACTTCAGTAACATATGCGTCTATCGTTTTTCGCTTTTCTTTTGCTAATCCCATTGTCTGAACCTGTTCTTCATATTTTGATATTTTTTCCAGCATTCCCTGGTACGCTATATTTTCTTTCAGCTGTTCTTCGATCTCATCAATCCAGGTATCCAGCAGCAATTCCAGCAGTTTCTGTGTGTCACCGTCATCCTTTCCCAGTATTGCTTTTTTTATTTTCCCCAGCATAGCTCCATAAGAAATCATTTGAGCCTGTCCCATATAAAAATGGTACTCTTCTTCTATCATTTCCTTTTCGCTCTCCAGTTGGAAATATCGATGTACTGCCTTATGCTCTTCTTCCGTTAGGCTGATTGACTGATTCGTCTCCATAAATGTTTCTATCACTGGATACTTTTCTGTAAATTCCAGTATTTTCTTTTGCAGTCTCTGGTATTCCGCATTATGCTTTTTCAGATAGATACATACCTGTTCTCCTATCCGTATCCCCAGACATTGCTCGTTCCAGATGATATCTGGCTGTACTGACATATCGTTTTCTCCTTTCTGTATCGTTTCCCTGTTCCAAGCACAAGACTATACCACACTTCTGGAAGAAAGCTATTCAGCAGATCTACTGAAATGACCTGGTCAATACTGTGCAATCTGTTCTTTCTCTATAATAAAAAACGGCATGGAAGAATCCTATTCTTTCATACCTACTACCTGCTTCTATATTCAACTAGATACACATTCTTTTCCATTATCTGTGTATCATGTACCTATTTTCCTCTAAGAGTAAACTGGATACACTCTATACACGCCTACCATCTATACCTCATTTTACATCGAAAATAAACAGCTTTTTTCCACCCATAACTGCCTGGCAAATAGCAAGCCTTTGTCTTTGTCCGCCAGATAATATCATCGGATGATATTCTGCATACTCTTCTAAGTCAAATTTTTCAAGCAGTTCCCTGATTTCCTGTTCGGAAGCGTCTTCATTTGCAAGCAGGCATTCATTTTTCACACTATCTGAAAACAACTGATGATTGACTTCCTGCATGACCATCCCGAACAGTTTGGTCCGGGCCTTTTCCGACAGCTTTTTCCCTTGATACAGAATCTCGCCGCCTTTGGGCTTAAGCAGACCGCACAAGCAATTGCAAAAAGTAGATTTTCCGGCACCGTTTTTCCCTGTGATACCGATGATGTCTCCCGCTCTTGCAGATAAACTAATATTCTGAAAAATCATCTGTTTCTTTCTCTTAAAGGAAAGATTGCACACCTTAAGCTCTGCATTTTCCAAGTCACCGGAAATTTCCGGAATCTGTATCTGTTCCGGCACTATACGCCTTAATCCCAACTGTTCCCGCTCTGAATCTGACAAAGTCCTGAACTCCGATGGTGTAAATTCCCGTTCTATATGTCCATCTTTCATATAAAGAATTCGGTCTGCAAATTGCTGAACCCAGGAAAGTCTGTGCTCCGCCACAACTACCGCATGCCCTTTTCCCTTAATTACCCTCAGTCTTTCACTCAACCGTTTGATTCCTGCCATATCAAGATTTGCCGACGGCTCATCCAACACATAAATCTGCGGATTCATGGCATATACTGATGCAAACGCAAGAAGCTGTTTCTCACCACCTGACATGGAAAATACATTTCGGTCTTCCAGCTTCCCTATGGGGTATATGCCATGATTAACAAAGATGAGCGCCGTGATGTGAGTATTCGCAAGCCCCGGCCATCTATCCGCAAGCAGCTTGCCGACAGCAAACAGGCCACCAGCCCGAAAAAGGCGGCGGCCAGAACCAAGAAAAATGAATTGGAGGTATGAGGAATGATGCACTTTACCGTGGAAGAAGAAAATTTGATCTGTATGTACCACAACGCAGACCGACGCAGGACGATAGGCAAGATCACCGCAGCCATGCCGGGTATGGACGGGGATATGTGGACGCTGGCCCAGCAGACCCTTTCCAAGCTGAAACGTATGACGGATTCTGACTATGACAGCCAGAAATTCTATTTCACAGACGAGAACGAATAAATAACAGCAGACGCCGGGCGCGGCGGCCATGTGGCCGCTTGCGTCCGGCGTCTTTTCTTTGTATGGCAGAAAAATAAACCACCTGCTCGGCAGGTGGAGGGAGTAGCTTTAGCTTCAAGTAAAAAACCTCCTGTGATAATATAAAAGTGGGTCCGCAAAACTCACATAATATTATCAAGGAGGTATCCAAAATGGATAAGAATAGTTTAAGCCATACAACATGGGAATGCAAGTATCATTTAGGTGCGACC
The DNA here is from genome assembly GCF_013304385.1 of Blautia glucerasea. Taxonomy (GTDB): domain Bacteria; phylum Bacillota; class Clostridia; order Lachnospirales; family Lachnospiraceae; genus Blautia_A; species Blautia_A ammoniilytica. The sequence goes on along the minus strand of NZ_JAAITU010000051.1, from coordinate 46 downwards.
TGCGGTCGTTGCTTGAAGTGCGCGCATGCGCTATCACCTCCATTCG
>NZ_JAAITU010000050.1 GCF_013304385.1 Blautia glucerasea | reverse complement strand
ACGGAATGCGGCCGTTTTGCTCCGCAAATCCGGCCGTTTAGCTTCGCAATATGCACATCATAGCCAATACAATAATTAAAGCTCTTTTTGCACTTTTCTTCATGTTAAAGTCCTCCTTATTCTTGGATTTTCACTTTTTTATCGGTGGAATAAGCAACTTTATAGCCAAAAATTTCACTTTTCCGATATAGAACTATAGTCTTTATACATTCAATGGAAAATACACTTTATAAGCGCCCACGGAATAAGAATCCAGCCTAAGAAAAATCCAAACGCAAATCTAGTTAAAAAAATAGAACCCCAACTTCCAATCATAACTTTGTTTGCATAAATAGTTTTACCAGTTGCCCAATAACCTAAGATAACGTAAAGAATAATTAACATATTTTCTACCTCCTTTTAGCTTGCGTAATCGCCGTTTTTCCACTTGCCATCATATATGATTTTCCCATTCTCATCATACATAACACCTTTACCATCATATTTACCTTTTCGGAAATGCCCTTCATACTTAATCTGGTCACTGCTTGGATAGTATTCAGTTCCATCTCCATTCATTTTCCCATCCTTTACCTCCCCTTCATAAAGTAAATATTTATTACTGTAAATATAACAGTCCTTACCTTGAAACACTCCTTTTTTATTCGTTCCTATTCTAAGTTCTATACCTGAATTAGCAAGGTACAGATCTGCTAATTCCGATGTTCCTCCCGGTAAAAAATTCAAATACGCATCCAAGTCCGGATATTTTATAAATATCCCAAAACCATCTTGTTCTCCTTTTGAAAAGTTACCAATATAGGAAACAGATTCTACATAATCATTAACATCATCTGTTGGCAACATTCCCATTTCTATTACATTAGTAACGTTGAATATTAAATTAGTATTGTAATCTTGCATCTTTATTCCTGTTCCATCGAACCTTCCATTCTTAAAATTGCCGCAATAAATTGGTCTGTAGCATCCTTCATCCTCAAACATAAGACTTAAGACTCCGAATCCCGAAGGCTTATTATCCTCCATGTCTCCTACGTATACATAATTTGTCCTTTCAGAGGTAAGCGAATAATAATCAGCAGAAAATACTTTACTATTTAACTTTACGGGTACTGGCTCATTACTTGTTTCTAGTTCAGCCTTCTGATTCCAGAACTCCACTGCAACCTCTACTAGATTCTTAATTTCACAAAAATCATACTCTTTTAAATACCAAAGCAAATAATCAGTTGACCATATCGGCGAATTATATCCATTTTCATCTGCTTCGTCATATTCATCTGTGTCATCATATTCATCCGTGTTATCATATTCATCCGTGTTATCTTCAACCGCAGCCATGCTATCTGCATTTTGCATAGCCTGTTCCTCGGACACCACAGGACTTTCTTTATTTTCCGCTGATGTTTCTTTATTTCCAAACAACTTCTGATTGCAGATACTGATTACTATTACAATAATTACCACAATAATTGTTGAAGAAACCGGACTATATTTAAAACACTTTTTAATGTCCTGTACAAATGTCTCAAGCTTTACGTTTTTATGATTACAAACTAATCCAATTATCGTAAGCAACAACCAGATCCAAAATAATGACTTAACCATTGCATTCCCACCTCTACTTTATTTTTCACTTGTTAGTTTTTTCTCATCATCCTTTGCTTTTTCTAATAGCTGCTTATGTATGATTGTTCCGTCTACCGTCAACAAGTTCCATATTGCTTGCAATTTCTTTGTTTCTCTTTGTTGAAAAAAAAGTATAATACATCCAACAATAATTCCCAGGAATCCAATTTGTGAATTCATAAGGACAAAAGAGCCTAACCCCACAATTCCCCATGCGATTCCATATTTTTGAAAAATAGATTTCTTTTTCCACCTTTCATACTGCTGAAACATAGAAATATTTTCAGCATTCATCCCCTTAATTGCATCTATGTACCTGTTTTTATCAACGGATTTTCCTATTAAGCCTATAATTTTAATTGCTTGATTTTTAGATTCTTCACTATGAATATCTACGTTCTGAAACAGGACAGAAAATTTTTCTGAATCTTCTATTTTCCAAATTTGTTGTATTCTATTATCCATTTTCAAAAGAAACATTTGAGCAATATGAGAATCAAACGACTGAGATATAATCCACTCTCTTGCACTATTACATTGCCCTTCATTCATACTATTAATTTCCTGGTATTTTCCAGCTAAAATATTGTAATCATCTTCTGCTTTCTTTCGCGCTTCTCTAGTCGGATATTGAATACCTTGAAATGATTTTGCTTGCAGATCAAACTGAACCAATAACTTATTAATTTTCCCAACAATCACGTTCCCCTGTATATCTTTTATATTTTGCACATTATCCAATATTTTTTTAATTTTTAGTGTTTGCGCTTCTGTATCATGCGGAAGTTTTTCGTATAAACTGTTTAAAGCATCCTCTATTACACTTTCAGGCACACTTGCTCCTATAAATGTAAATAATTGTAATAGCTTATCTAGCTGATCTGGAAACTCTTTCATTACATACGCCGGAAAATTTTTAAGCACTGGACACGAATTCAATATTCTTAAAACATAACCAGCTTTATTTTCCAGATTGGGATTAGCACGAAGATATGTAAACATTTCAACTGCTTCATCTTGATCTTTATCCGTAATTATTTCTATAGGTACATGCTTTTGCCTAAATAAATCTTCTATGTGAGATCTTAGACTGACTATGTCATTAATTACACCCAATACATATACATACCTCATATCTTCAAATTCTCGCTGTGCATACTCCCCAAACCTGTGCATTTGTTCATCATAAGGTATGCCATCTTCTTCCATTTTTCTTTTGGCTTCATTTTCTCGTTGCCTTATTTCTTGATTCCAATGCTTATATTTTTTCCGAAGAGGTTCTTCGCCTGGAGTAAGAAATATCTCCTTAGCTTCAACACCCTTCAATACATTCTTTTCTATGTACTGAATTGTCACATCATACATTGTTACATATACTTCAGTAATATCCTCATTAGTCGTATATAGTAAACCATTGAAATCCCCTGCATTATCAAATAATTGACCAACTTGCATTTTTATCAGCTCGTATAAATCATCCATAAAAAAATGCAACTTAATATCGCGTAGTTTACCCTCACTGTATATCAGTTTTTTTCCAAACAGTTCTATCTCATATGCATTCCCTTCCATACCATTTCTCCTCCCATAGTTCTTTTATTAGTTAAAATTATACGATAATAAATATTAATTCGCAACGTTTTTTCGTATAAAATTAACGATATAAATTTAGAAAGTTGGTGATACATTGGTTCCTGTACTTGATAGAATTACAAACTATCGCAATCAAAAAGGCTGGACAGAATACCAGCTTGCTACAAAATCCGGTCTGACCCAATCCACCATTTCTTCCTGGTATCGGAAAGATCTGGTACCATCTATTCCTTCCCTCGAAAAAATATGTAATGCTTTCGGGATTACCCTCTCACAGTTCTTTTCTGAAAACGAAGAGCCTTATGTCCTCACCGGCACGCAGCGACAGTTACTTGAGGCATCCACAGCCCTCACAGAAGAACAACAGCTTGCATTGATCGAATTTATAAAAACTCTTTAAAAGGCTATGCGTACTCCCCACGCATAGCCTTTTGTTGATATATTATTTATTCCTTTTTACATTCCATAAAGAGCCGAAATGCACACTTAAAGCCTTTCTCAAACCCAATTTCTTCTCCAAGCTCTGCAAGTGCAAATGCCAGGTCATCCCCCTTACGTCCATTCACAGCCTCAACACAAATAGAAGCTTTATTCTTTTCCAAAAGATGTTTGATTTCCAATAACATTTCCTCATCCTGCCGACTGCTCCCGTCCTGTTCTTCCAGCTCCATGCTATATAATTTTCTTATCATACTGTCCATAATGTTCCGAATCATAAATGATTCTCTTTTCCCCTTTCTCTTCCGGCTTATCTGCCTATAGATTTTGTATGTACTATGCAGCCTTAATAGACGAAAAAAGAGACCAGAACTTCTCATTCCAGTCTCTTCCATTCACATATCTTACCATACTTCTTCAAAAATCTCCGAATGATTGGTACAAAATTGGTACAAACTCTCGAAAATTGGTACAAAGCATAGTGTTATTTTTTGATATTCTTTTATTAATACAGTTTAGCACCTGCCGGAATATGATTATCAACCATAAGAAGATGAAGTTTCTCTTCTCCTTCTTCCTCATGGATTGCACTGAGGAGCATTCCGCAAGATTCAATTCCCATCATAGCTCTCGGCGGCAGGTTTGTGATTGCAATCAATGTCTTGCCAACCAGTTCTTCCGGCTCGTAGAATGCGTGGATTCCGCTTAAAATGGTGCGGTCTGTGCCTGTTCCATCGTCCAGTGTAAACTGAAGGAGCTTTTTGCTCTTCGGAACTGCAACACACTCTTTAACCTTAACAGCTCTGAAATCTGACTTACTGAAAGTATCAAAGTCTACGAAATCAGTGAACAGCGGCTCAATCTGTACCTTGGAAAAATCAATTTTTTCCTCTGCTACAGGTACTGCAGGAGTGTCATTTTTTGACTTTGACTCTGTTTTGTCTCCACCAAGAGACTTCATTGTCGGGACGAAAGCAACCATCTTTTCAATCTCTCCTAAACCTACTCATATCTCATAAAAGGTCTAAACGGGGTTTCTGCCTGAATCGCTATATCCCTATAAATTCGTGCTATTTTTCGAGGGATTGGAGTATAAATTGGTGTAAATGGTGTAGAAGCTTTTTTCATCGTCTCCGAAATATTTCTTACTCGTCTGACACTTTATTATACTCGCTTTTGAAATATGAGTCAAGACCTTCAAATTCGGACTGCCTAAGCTCCTTCGTCACATCGGTATAGATATTAAGCGTTGTTGAAATATCCTTATGACCAAGCGTGTCTTGAATGACCTTGACATTGACTCCAGCTTCGCACATTCTCGTTGTAAATGTATGTCTTAATGAATGGCAGCTAAAATGCGGAAGCAGCACTTCGGGATTTTCGTTTTTCAAAAACTGCTCATCGTTACAGTCACGGATTATACGGCGGATTGCTTTATTGAGCGTTCCCTGATGTTGCGGATTTCCGAAGCGATTGATAAAGATAAAATCTGTGTATCCGTCAATGGTAGCGATACAATGAAGATCGAGCAGCTCCTGCCTTTCCTTTTCCATTATAATTGCCTCTTTCACAAAACTGAGCATTGGCACTTTTCTCTTTCCAGCCGGAGTTTTCGGCGTATTGACATTAAAATAGCAGCCTTTTTTGCTTCCATCGGTGCGGTGGTCATAGTAAACCAAAGTATGATTTACATCAATAACACCGTTCTCCAGATCGACATCACACCATCTTAATCCGGTAAGTTCTCCGACTCGAAGCCCTGTTCCTACCAAAACCGCAAAGATTGGATACCAATATTGTGCGGCGGGAGTATTTTTCAAATAGCTTAAAAGCAACTCCTGTTCGGGACGGGTTAAAGCTCTGCGCTTTTCTGTCTTAAAGCAATGTGCTTGCTTCAACTCTCTAAGTACATTATCTGACGGATTATTCCTTATGTAATCATCGTCAACAGCCATATCCAAAATCTGATGTAAAACCGTATGGATACTGTCAATGGTCGAAGGCTTTAACTGACGCTCGTCTGTAAGGTAATTATAAAACCTCTTTATGTCTGTTTTTTTCAACGATGAAACTGTCTTTGAGCCTATTTGATGACGGACAAAGGTTTCATACATATATTTATAATTCTCAAAGGTGTTGTTCTTCAGCCCTCGCTTCAGCTCCTTCCAAAGCTCATAGACCTCGTTGACCGTCGTATATCGGGCTTCGGTTTTAATGCCATCGCTCTTATCCTTTTTAATCTGTTCTTCCTTATAGCGCAATTCATCAAGCGTCTTGGCATATACGCAAAACCTCTTATGATTACTGTCAGTCCACCGGAATTGATAAGTTCCGTCAGCCCTTTGCGATTCGCCTGTCCGAAGCACGGCTCTCGACTTGTCTTTTCTTTTTGTTCTCGGCATAATTCTCTCTCCTCCTATATGCGAAACTGCTTATCAAGATAATCAATGAACGCTTCTCGGATCACACAGATTTGTGTGCCGTTATTTACCGTGAAAGGACAATTCCCTTGTGAAATGATTTGGCGGATTTTTGCCCTTCCGATTCCGGTGTATGCGGCAGCTTCTTCAACGGTTAAAATCGTTTTCGTCCAAAACGGTGTGTTTTCCGACCTCTTTTGGAGTTCACTTCTGTAAGCTAAAATTTTTTCGTCCATACAACCTCCATCATATTGAATACATTTGCTCAATGTATTCATCAAAAATCCTGCGCTTAATCATTCTCCGATTGCCTACCCACAGCACAAACGGACAATCGGCAAGGCTCGTCATTTCATAAAGCTTATCCCTGCCTATTCCCGTATACTCTGCCGCTTCTTCTATCGTCAAATAAGGTTTTACCCAAATTGGAACAGCAGCTACACGCCTGTTGGAACTGCCTGTTTCAGTCAGTTTATTATCCATTAGCTTGTCCTCCTCTCAGACGGAATATTGTGTTTCGAGATAATCCTCGAATTGTTTTCTTTTAATCAACCGCTTTGTTCCATTCCATAGGACAAAGGGACAGTTTTTTTGATTTGAAATTTCTTTAATTTTAGATACGCCTATTCCTGAGTATTCGGCGGCTTCTTCCACCGTTAAATTCATTTTCTTCCACAACGGGACTCTCGACATATCCGGATCGTTCTTTTTGTTGAGCATATTGCTGTACCTCCTTGCTTTTGGTAGTTACAGCATAGCCAATGTCCTGCGATAAGCCAATTATGCGAATCGGCTCATCGCAGGCTTGACTTTTTCATTAAATTGAGTATTGCCGCTCTATATACTCATCAAAAACTTTTCGCTTAATCATTCTCCGGCTACCTATCCATAAGACAAATGGGCAATCCTCACTTTCTGTCATCTCATAAAGTTTCGCCATTCCAATACCGGAATAGGCTGCGGCTTCTTCAATCGTCAGATTTGCCTTACACCATATAGGAATGTCAAACTTCCGTTTCCTTTCCCTGTTTTGCGACATCCCTATACCCCTTTCCCTTTGAAAGAGGTGCGTTTGTCATAAACGATATAATCCCAACCTCTATCATTGCACTTATCACAAGTGCCTTTACTTTTAGCGAAAGGATCAAGGCGTCTGACAACATAGTTCGGATTGCGAAAATAGTCGTTTAAGCATTTAGGACACAGGCAGCGAATGTCGCCGATCCTGTCAGTGTTGTAAAGCCATAGACCGAATGTTTTTTTCAAGGCTGCGTTAATCTGTCTCCAAAGGCGCTCATCATCAACAAAGCCAATATACTCTGTCAAATCATCTTTATTCACAGTCTGTATTTGCTCAAGCAACACCATTGAAGGCTTCGTCAGACCAAAATCCTCGCCTAAAATAATGTGGGACGGCAAATACCTCTTTTTTATTACACTCGTAATGGACGCAACAATAACAGTAGGCGCATTCGCATTGAAATTGTCTGCCTGAATTACCAGCACAGGTCTTACACCTGATTGGATAGAGCCGATTCTTGTGCCGAAATCGTAGGAAAATATATCTCCACGCCTGATTTCTGTTTTCTTCATTTTATGTATAACCTCTCTGTTCATTGAGTTTTGAAAGCGCATTTCATATCCGGAATAGAAATACCCCTTCACTCATTTGGACAAAGGGGTGCGAAATGCACACCCAAAATCAGAGGTTTTCATAAAATTTTTTGAAATTTTTTATTGCGGCAGCGATTGACTTATCTACGGAGCTATAATTTATGCCTTCCTCTTTTGCAATTTTCCTTGAACTAATCCCAAGCAAAACGGATTTAAGAAGGCGCTCCCTTTGAACAGGTTGGAGCATACTTAACGCTTGTCTTACCTTAGAAAGTTCTAACTGCCGCAGCTTTTCTTTTTCTTCCTCGATCTGTTCCTCCTCCGCTTTATCAAACGGATCAATAAATGGGGCGATAGATTTCGGATGGAACTGCTCAAAAATATCATCTTCATAACCGTATACATCTATCGTCCTTTTGCTGCGCTTTTCATATTTATCATTATTTCTATGTGATTCACTAATCACTTCTCCCTGTGCCATTGACAGAAGTATAAAAGGCGTATACCTGCTGATGACATCAGGGTACTTATCCCACAATGCTTCTTCGGACAGCTCCGTTATAATTGCCCATTTTTCCGTTCCAGTGAAACCACTATACTCATACCGAAGGTTGATGAGTTTACAATCCTGTGCAAATAATTCTTCCTGCTCGTTTACTGTAAGTTTTTTCATTTCCGTAATCTCCTTAAATTTGGAATTTTTGATATACAAGGTCGAAATCAAAAACTCCGGAGATCACGGATACCTACATATAAATGCCTGCCATACTGTGATAGACATAAAGCTCCCTTTCCGCTTGACAAAAGCGAAAAGGGCTGCACAAAAAAAGCAGCTATAACATTCAAGCTAACGCCTGAAAGCTATAACTGCTTTTTCAAAACACTATTCAATTCGTTTTGCCTAAGCTGCTGTATTGCCGCCTAAAAGATATTCAACCAGCATTTGAAAATCAAGAAAAATTCTCAAAGCTTTAGGCATACTAATTGTAACAGATTTGCTTTTTCGTATCATCGGCAAAACTGCGCCAATTTTCTGCCATTTTGTTTTCAGCCTCGTTCCATAAACGAAAGCCGTTCTTCGGGCAGCATACACAGTGTAGCATACGCAAGGTCGGACATTCAGTAGGGATTTCGTCGGACTTTAGTCGGACAAGCCTTTATTTGAAAAAATCGGGAATATCGTCGCTTTCATCAGCTCCCTTCATATTAAAGATTCCTTTGAAGCTCGGAATCGCATATCCCCACAGGGATACGCCGAGAAGCAAAATTGCTTCCCGTTTCCGGTCGTAAAAGGTACTGCGCTCCATATTCAAGAGATCGAGCAGGTCGCTCTCCGTATACCGAAACGCTGTCAGGTAGCTTTTTGATATGATTTCGTGGTACAGCCTGCCGTTGTTATGGTAGCCATATATTTTCGCCATAGCGGTATCAATCAGATCAACCATCCACTTGTTTTCAAACAAGGCGCTGATACGGCTCTCAAACTCCTGCTTCTCGGTATCCGGCGCAAACAGCTCCAAATAAACAAGGGCGCTGTTCAGTTCTTCTCCGTAATAGACCAGCTCCTCATTCACACAGGCAGATTCGCTCAGCGTAATCCAGACCACATCACGGTATACGCTGAGAAGCAGTTTTGTTTTCGAGAATATATCTGATTGATTCAAATTAAGCTGCTCATACATTTTCCGAATGCTTTTCGCAGCGAGTGTATCTTTCCGTCCCATCTGTTCGCCTCAATCCTTAAAACGGGTATCATTTGTTGGTAGATAAAAGTTCAAGCTAATTTGCTGGACTCCCTTGACAAAACACGCAAGTTCAGGTATTATATATACGCAACTTACTTGCGTATTGACATTATACGAAATTAACTTGCGCTTGTCAATATGGATACGCAAGATATTTTCAAATCAGGTGGGATAATTTGGAGGTCAGATGAAATGAAATTCTGTGAGAAAGTAAAAGAAGCCCGCACGAAGGCAGGCTTAAAGCAAGATGAGTTTGCAAAAGCAATCGGCGTTTCTCTGCGGACAATATCGAATTATGAGGCTGGCACCCGCTACCCGAAAAAGAGGGAAACCTATTATAAGATGGCGGAAGTCCTGAAGGTCGATGTCAACTATCTGCTTACCGATGACGAGGAATTTCTGCTGAACGCTGAATCCAAATACGGAAGCAAAGGCGCAAGACAGGCAAAGAAGCTTATGGCAGAGGTTACGGGGCTTTTTGCAGGCGGCGAGCTTGCAGATGAGGATTTGGACGAGATGATGAAAGGCATTCAGGAAGCGTACTGGATCGCCAAAGAGAAGAATAAAAAGTACACTCCCAAAAAATACCGGAAATAACGCTTGATGTCCTCTTTTTCGGACAGTGTATTTGATAAGATATACTTACTGGCAGTAGAATGGGGGTGTTTGCTCTTGGATATTCAGACTTTAGAGATTGTCAGAAAGGCGAATCGGCTGGCAAATGACCTTTGCACAAGAGATCCGCATAGAATCGCACAAGAACTGGGCATAGAAGTTATCCCATTAGCCTTCAAGAAACAGCGAGGGGCATACAAGGTTTTAATGCGTAACCGTTTTATCTTCATAAAAGACGATCTGCACCCTGTAATGGAGCGTATTGTAATGCTGCACGAGATTGGACACGACGCATTACATAGAGAAGAAGCGGTCAAAGCTGGCGGCTTCAAGGAATTTAATATTTTCGATATGCGGCAAAGCCGAATGGAGTACGAGGCAAACATCTTTGCTTCCCAAATCTCCCTGCCTGATGATGAAATACTGGAATATATCGAAAACGGGTATGATATTCAACAGATCGCACGGGCAATGCACTCGGACATAAACTTGGTCGCATTGAAAACGGATACGCTGATCGCACAGGGCTATCGTTTCCGTCATCAGGAATATCGCAATCAATTTTTGAAATAGATAACTGGAGGGTATAAAGATGTTGATGAATAATAACGAGTATCTTGATTTGGTGCAAACTATCAAACAGGAAATTCAGCAGGCGCAGTACAAAGCTACTTTAAGTGTAAATAAAGAGCTGATTATGCTGTATTACAATATCGGAAAAATCATAAACGAGCATAAATCTTGGGGCAATAAATTTATTGAAAATCTGGCGGCTGATATTAAGCTCTCGTTCCCGAACGCAAAGGGCTATTCTGTTCGCAACCTTAAATATATGTCAAAATTTGCAAGCACTTATCCTGATGAGCAATTTGTGCAGACGGTGTCTGCACAAATTCCGTGGTCGCACAATGTTGCAATTTTGGATAAGGTTAAAGGAGAAAAGCAAAGAGAGTGGTATATACGAAAGACCGCAGAAAATGGCTGGTCGCATAATGTCTTGATTCATCAGATTGAAAGCGGCTTATATGAACGGCAGGCTATTGCTGATAAGATTTCAAACTTTGAAAGTCGACTTGCTTCGCCGCAGAGTGAGCTTGCCGTACAAACAATGAAAGATCCATACATTTTTGATTTTATCCCTTTCAAGGAAGATATGGTAGAACGGGATATAGAGCAGGCTCTTGTTCAGGATGTAACGAAGCTGCTTTTAGAGTTGGGAACGGGATTTGCGTTTCTCGGCAATCAATATCATCTCAATGTCGGCGGCGATGATTTTTACATTGATCTTCTGTTCTACAACCTTAATCTTCGCTGCTATGTTGTGATTGAGCTGAAAACCGGAGAATTTAAGCCGGAATATGCTGGACAGCTTAACTTTTATCTCTCAGCCGTTGACGGGATTTTGAAAAAGGATAATGACAATCCTTCTATCGGTCTGTTGCTGTGCAAAAGCAAAAACGCATTAGTCGCTGAATATGCCTTAAAAGATATGTCAAAGCCAATCGGTGTCAGCGAATACAAAGTTACAAGTGAGCTTCCTGAAGCTTTGAGCAAACAGCTCCCGTCTGTGGAAGATATACAAAAGCATATCAAAAGAGACTAAAATATCGAAAAGCTGAAAGCCGCAGAGCTATATATCGAAGTCCTGCGGTTTTCATTCTTTTCACTACTCAATGTTATGCTAAAAAATGGGGAAATAAAATTGATAACGCTTTTATGCTCAATGCGACAATACGGAATGGCAAATTAAATGGCGAGTGAAATGGCGACAATGGCAAAGTAGATGGCGAATTAAATCCAGCTCTGCTTTATCTGAACAAGAGTGAATTAGCGGTTTATCGAACATTCCAAAGTATTAGGCATAGCACAAAGATTTAGCGGATTTGTTCTTGCTTTTGCAATCATTCCACAACCACCTGCAATGAGCCGCAAAAATCATTGCCTTCTAAAGTAAGATAGTTGTCGCCTTCGTCAAGGGTAACGGAATATGTTCCGTTTTTACTTGTATCGGCAATCATTTTTTCCTCACCCTTATCAAGCCAGTAAAGCTTCGCCGTGCCGGAATCAACCGTCAACTCGTAAGTTACAGTAAGCTCACTTCCTTTATCCCGTTCTAACGCAGTACCTCCAAAGATGTATTCTTTATCATTGAAATCCTCATAATCTGCTGTATAGGAGCCGGTATAGGTATCTTCCCCTTTGGTCTTATCGCCCTGCAAATCTTTTTCGTCCGTAAGGGCATATTTGCTGAAATGCTGGAGCATATCATTAAAGCCGTTTATAACACTATCTTTCAGGTTGTCGCCGCTGCACCCTGTAACAGCAAAAGCCAAACATAAGGAAAGCAAAACGGCAATCAGAATTTTTATTTTTTTCATATCATCACCCGCCAATCCTCGTTACAATATTCATACCGATAATTGCGATTGCGCCAACCGCATAAATACTGTTAATCACGACACATACCTGCATAAGTTTGGATTTTACTTTTCCTTTGGTATAGCTGAGAATGGAAAAGATACCTGAAAAAATCATAAAGGCGGCGTAACTGTAAACCATAATCTCCGCTACCGGGGATTCCAGCGCCCAATCAAAGGTACGCAGTGGCAGGATCGTCCATGGGACAAAGAGCATAATGGTAGAAATCGCAGTTAAAATTTTGTTTTTCATTGTAGTTATCTCCTTTCAGATGCGCCGTATCGCATACAGGATACGACAAGTGCCAAAATAGTGATTCCGACTGCAACAGGCAGCCACGGAAGCCAAGCGATTTGTGTTTCATAAACACCTTCAGCAGCTCTCCCATACGCCACCATTATCAGATAGAACGGATAGCTCATCGGGTAGGCAAACCATATTTTTGTGTTTATCATAAGCACGGAAGGTACAATCGAAGCCAGACCGATACCGACCGAAAAAATGGGAGATTGAATTAAAGTGGAAACCGCAAGGTATACAGCAGCCATTGGAATTGCAGCGGCATAGATACTGCATACATTTTTGCAGACATATAATGGCTCAAGGATAAAGTTATAATCCTGCGTATGGGTAACGATTGCCGCACAGATATAGTACGCTCCAATGGACATAACCATCTGAAATGCCGCCAACAAAATCAGGACTGTGAATTTAGCAAGACATAGTTTCGTTGTGCTAATCGGCAGGGACAGCATTTTCAAAATTCCTTTATTGGAGCGTTCCGTTTGATTCAGCAGTACCGTACAGATGACCAGCGACGCCGGGATCATAAACCAAACCATACCCATAAAGCCCTGAATGAAAAAGTTGTTTTCCGGCGTAATCGGGATTCCTCTCAGGTCGAAGTTCATATCCGCATTGATAATGCTCGGAATCCACATCATAATGACAGGGATTAGCAAGATCAATAAGATTTTAGAGCGGCGGATTTTTTTGAGTTCCACTCCGACTAATGATAAGAAATTCATTCAAAGCACCTCCTTACTTTCAGATAAAGGACTTCGGTAATACCGAACACGACCGTTTCAATCCCGCAAACAGCTAAAAATAAGGTGGTACGGCTATTTTCCACTGCCGCAGAGAGCATTTGATACGGGGAAGCAAACGGAAACAGGCTCAGCACAATATTATCCTGCGGAAGAATGGAAAGCGTAAATACTAAAATCACGCCAATACCGAGGGATACCCACATATTCTTACAGGCAGACGCAATAACCAGCATAAGCATTACGGTCGGCAGCGTAACTATAATTTGGAAACCTGCGGTTTTCAATATTTCGGTCAGGTCAAACACATAACTTGGAAACCAATACTTTGCACAGCCGACTAAGACTGCCATTTCTATGACCACCATTGCGGATAATACCAAAGCGGCAATTAGAAATTTTCCAAAGAACATACTACCTTGACGAATGGGCAGCACCGACATTTTCTGCATACCGTTATCGGCATATTCCGTGTGGTACATCATACAAGCGCCGCAAATGGAAATGAGAATATTCAACATCGCCATCATCTGCCAGTTCGCAGACATCAGTATGTTAATCGGATTGCCTGCGAGTGCAGTCATTTCCTCTGCTTTTACCATCATATAGACAACCGGAAAAGCTGCTGCAAGAAAGCCACCTGCCAAAAAAGCAGGAAGATAGCCTGTGCGCTTCAGCTTTTTGGATTCTATTAAGAGACTCATACCGTACCTCCTCTCCTGCGATTATCTTCATCAATCATAGCAAGGAAAGTATCTTCCAGATTATCCGTCGGGAATCCGGCGGCACGAGCGTTTGTTTTCAATTCTTCCTTTGTTCCTTCAAACAGCAGATGACCGTGATTCAGAATACCAATATCGTCAGCCATAAGTTCTACTTCAGGAAGCAAGTGAGAAGAAACCAATACCGTGCAGTCATATTTCTGCGGCAGGGAACGAATCAGGGTGCGTATCTCGTGAATACCCACCGGATCGAGCCCATTGGTCGGCTCGTCGAGAATCAGGATCGGCGGTCTGCCGATCAATGCGCCTGCTAAACCTAAACGCTGCTTCATACCAAGAGAGTATTTTTTTGCCAGTCTTTTTCTAAATTCAGTTAAGCCGACAAGCTCCAGAGCGTCATCGACACAGCTTTTTGGAAGCCCAAGAATTTTCCGTATAATTTCAAGGTTTTCCTCTCCGCTCAGATTCCCGTAAAAGGCGGGTGCTTCAATAAATGAACCAACTTCCTTCAAAATGGGAACTCGGTCTGAAGGGTATGTTTTTCCGTCAATATGAAAGCTTCCTTCTGTCGGCTGCGTCAAACCGAGAAACATTTTCATCGTTGTGGATTTTCCCGCCCCGTTCGGACCTAAAAATCCATAAACGCTTCCTTTGCGAATATGGAGATTCAGATGGGATACTGCCGTGAAATCGCCGTAGGTTTTCGTCAGATTTTGAGTTTCGATTATATTCATATTGTGAAATCTCCTTTCCTTTGTTGTCTTTAGTATAAAGGCGCAACCTTGTGTCAACCTTCTGGCTACCTTACATTTACCTTACATTTGAACTGCACTGCGAAAATGCAGGAATGATATGCTATAATATAGAAAAAGGAGAATTGCATTATGGACTATGATTACTTAAAATACAAAAAAATCCTCATCGTAGATGATGAGGCTGATCTGCGTGAAATGGTAACATCTATTTTAGAGCAGGACGGTTTCAAAACAATCAAGACTGCTGGAACAGTAGCCGAAGCTCTGAAAATATGCAGGGATTGGGAGCCTGATCTTGCCATTCTCGATGTAATGCTGCCCGATGGGAACGGCTTTTCTCTGTTTGAACAAATGCGGACTTTTACCGAAGTCCCAGTTCTCTTTTTAACTGCCCGTGGAGAAGATGAGGACAAGCTGAAAGGATTGGGACTTGGTGCAGATGATTATATGGTAAAGCCGTTCCTGCCAAAAGAATTATCCCTGCGTATCGGAATCATTCTGCGGCGGTACTACAAAGGCGAAGATCCTATCGTCCAACTTGCCGGAAGCCAAATTGACTTTGACCGTGCCGAAGTGATAAAAGAAAATAAACATTTCCCGCTGACTGCAAAAGAACACGATATACTGCTGGCGCTCTACCGCAATGCGGGAAGAATTGTAACCATCGATCAGCTCTGCGAAGCTGCGTGGGGAGATAATCCATACGGATATGAAAACTCGCTGATGGCGCATATCCGCAGAATCCGAGAAAAAATTGAAGCTAACCCGTCAAAGCCGGTATCCCTCATTACGGTAAAAGGCTTAGGCTACAAGTTAGTATTAACGGGGAAATGATATGAAAGATATTACGAAACTCATTCGGCGGTTTGTAGGCATATTGCTGTTAAGCACAGTCTTGGTCATCGTCCTTAACATTATTATTCTTGCTGCTATTTCCGCAAGTCAAACGGCAAATGGCAGACCGTGGACGACTGCAAAAGAAACTGCTGAAGCTTTACAGAAAACAGAAACGGGATATATCTTATCCGGCGATATGACGGAGCGGTTAAGCGGGGAGAATGCGTGGGCAATCTATATAGATAATGACACATTAGAGGTAAAATGGCACACGGAAAATCTGCCGGATACCGTTCCTCTGCACTATACGATCTCCGACATTGCAAGTCTGACACGAGGATATATTGATGGATACCCGACCTATACGGGAGAATGCGAAAATGGATTGGTCGTTGTCGGCTATCCGAAAGACCGATATTGGAAACATATGTCTCCGAGTTGGGATTATGATTTCATCAAAAACGCCCCGTATACTGTCCTGATTGTAATCGGTGTGAATGTTTTTTTGATTTTCCTGATTTATATGATCGCCAATTCCAAGCTGCTGAAATCCGTTAAACCGATTACAAACGGCATACAGGCGCTACCTTCAGGTGAGCCTGTTTATGTCAAGGAAAAAGGACTTTTATCCGACCTTGCCGCTAAAATCAATCAAACATCGGATATTCTCCAAAAACAGAAGCGAAACCTGCAAAGAAAGGAAACAGCAAGAGCAAACTGGATTTCCGGAGTCTCTCACGATATTCGCACACCACTTTCTATGGTAATGGGATATGCCGGACAGATTGAGGACAATGAAAGCCTGCCGGAAAGCGAAAGGAAAAAGGCACGGATTATCCGTCAGCAAAGTACAAAAATGAAAAATCTCATCAATGACCTGAATCTTGCCTCGAAGTTAGAATATAATATGCAGCCGATCCATCCAGAGCCTGTCAATCTCGTAGCAATCGCAAGACAAAGCGTTGTTGACTTTATCAATTTAGATATGGAAGAAAAGTATCCGATAGAATGGAATACAGATGAAGCATTGACTGCCTGTGTCATAAATGGAGATAAAGAGTTGTTGCGGCGGGCAATCGGAAATCTGATTACAAATTCTCAAACGCACAATCCTGATGGCTGTACGATTTCAGTATGCGTCCGAAAAAGCGATACAGAATATAAAATCGTCGTAGAAGATAACGGCGTCGGCGTTACCGATGAAAAGTTAGAGAAACTCAGGACTACGCCCCACTATATGATGAGTGACAGCGGGACAACCGAGCCACGGCACGGCTTAGGGCTTTTGATTGTCGGACAGATCGTTTCCGCCCATAATGGTACAGTGTCTTTCGATCACGGCAAACAAGGTGGATTTGCCGTTACAATTTCTTTCCCTATTCCAAAGGATAGTCATACTCAATAAATGTTAAAAACCGTAGAGCTTCAATGAAAGCCCTACGGTTTTTTACTTCAGCAGATTGATTTCATCTTGCAAGTTCTTCAAAAATGTGCCTGCGTGAGCGCCGTCCATCTGCGTGTGATGGAACTGGAAAGAGAGAGACAGGTAATACCGAAGCCATTTCTTTTTGTATCTGCCCCAAATAATAAAGGGATTGTTGAAAATGCCGCTGTTCATACCAACAGCTCCGTCGATTTCCGTATCTATGATGGCGGAAGTGCCGATGACCATACTGTTTTCGGATAAGTCCCTGTCCTGACACCTTGCGGCGACCTGTGTCGTATATTTCAGATACTCCTCGTTGAATTGATTTAACTCGGCTTTATAGGAAAGGTCGCAGGAGCTGACTTCGCCCTCTTTGTTTTTCACGATGGTATTGACTGCTATGGTGTCATACTGTATGAGCTTATCGCCAACCGGAAGGATGTAAAATTCCTTTACCCCTGCGGCAGCTCTGCCGATACAGTAATCGAGCAACATATTAAATTTCAGATTTCTTTTCCTGCTGACCTTGATCAGATTGGTCACATCAAAGGTCTTGAAAAAAGTGACCATTGGATTGGGCGCTTTCATCCAAAGCGCATACGCCGCAGCCCTTGTCGTATTTTTGGGCTCGACTTCTTTTGGCATACTAACCTCCGATTACTCCGCTTTCCGGATCGGGTGGCGCACGACCGTTTTCAGTCTGCTCACATCACATTTTCTCGGATCGCTCAGATAGATTTCGTGATGGTATCTTGTATCCGTAATATCCAGTTCGTACCCATTTGCTTTCATATAGTCGTGCATTAAATCAACGGTGGCTGGCTCAGCGTCATACGAGCCGATGTGCATACACTGAACGCATAACCCCTCGTCATAGGGGAAAAACTCAACTTTAGAAAAATCCTGCTTTTTCTTTTTTGTTGCTTCCTGAACTGCCCACTCAAAATCTTCCTTCGTTACGAAATCTGGCAGTCGGATCATAGAGATAAAGTGCATATCTTCTTTTCTGGCGTAATCAAGTCCCTGTGTGTTTTCTTGCCACCAAAGCCCTTCAAGGGGCGGCACGACATACTCAAAGAAGCCCTCGATCTTATGAGTTCCCTTGTAGCTCATCTTTATGGTAAAGGCAATTCCATATAACAAGCCGATGGAGCTTTTATATTCCCCGTTTTCCTCATTGGGATTGCCTTTTCCCCGGACTGCGATGTAGTTCATTTTCGGAATCTCTATAATACCGGGCTTGTTCTTCGGCATATAAAATTCTTTATATTCTTTCTTGTAGTCAAAAGCCATTTCATTCGCTCCTTTTCAAGCTCGACAACTTAGGATTTATAGATATTTTCTTTTGATTTTTTTAGCTGCATTGATTGCTACCTTCTTTATCCAATTATTCTCAGAATTACAGTACATTTCAATATCTGATAATACTTCAGGATTTCCGCATTTTCCTAATGCCTGTAAAGCGTGACCTCTTACTTCTTCGTCATTTAAGAGACTGACCAAACAGTTTAATGATAAATCCGACTTATATTCTCCCAAAGAAAGCACTAACATTTGCCGTCCAGTACCATATTTTTTGCTTGATGACAACTCGATCAGCTCTTTTTCTATTGTCATACTGTGTATAATATTGATTGAATTTGCAATCGCCCAACGGTAATAATTATTCTTTGCACTTTTAAACTCTGTTAACAACTTCGGTATTGCTTCTGTAAATCCCTTTACCCCTAAACAACGTACAACAAATTCTTTATCTCTTTCATCAGATAAGTAGTCGAGCAATTCTAATAAATAAGGAATAAGTTTTCTATCTTTATGAGATATATTAAACAAATCATTGATATTGTTTATGGCATATCCATGCTGTTGCAGTTCATTCATTATTCTTAATTTAGTTTCTTCTGTCATTTCCTCATCACCACAAATTCTAATTTGATACTCTATGTATTCTATCCTTTCAAATTCTCCAAAGCCACCGGATTGTTTTCGAGGATCGCTCCAACAGTCGGGCAGTTTTCTAATTTCGGACAGTCGCCGCAAGTGGAAACGCCTTTATTTAACGCACACTTCCGAATCCCACACAGACTATCGCAAAATACCGTTTTCGCTCCGTTCATACGGCAGCCCTCGCAGTTAATATGTTCCGGCAGAATGGGGGCGTTGTTTAACTCTGCCCACAGTTTCGCCGTTTTCTCCCGCAAAACCTGATCGTCATTGATGGTTGCTGTGTATGCGTCGCATTTTTCGCAGTCCAATCCGCAGTATCCGATCATATCTTTCATAGGTTATACGCCTCCTGTCTTTTATTCTTCATCATCAATTTCACGCTCAAAGATCGAATACTTCCAGTCATCAGTTCCGGAAATCAAACGCCAGCCCTGTTTTCCATATTCATTGAGCTTCTCAATATACCGATCCAGCTTAATATGAACATTAAATGATGGCTCTGCGCTTAAATCAACTGTCATATACTCATACTTCTTCATAACAAACCGCCTTCCTATATATAAGTCTTTATGAAAAATTTTTCATTATATCCGCAACAAACTGTGTCTGCTGCTTTCTCAAATACGATTTCACAAAAGGCTTCAGCAGCCATTTCTTCGCTTTCACTTGTTCCGTAAAATCTATCTCTGTTTCATCGCCTTTGGCAGTGAAAATGCCAGTCCAATGACCTGTCATATTGCTGTTTTCCATATCAAATTCCCATCGTCTGTATGGCTTAACAAGCGTCACGGTAAAGGTCGTAGGGTAGCCGTTTTTGGTATATTCGATAAATTGCTTGTCGCTTATCGCTTCTGTTTTACTCAAGTCGCTTCTCCAAGCAGCGTAATTCTCCGTATTCAACACCAGCTCCCACACTTTTTGAAGTTCGCCGGGGATCAGCGCTTTTATATTTGAAACCGCCATTTTTGCTCTCTCCTTAAATCAGTCGTATTTCTCAATATGCACGGTGGCAATCGCCGACTGATTTGGCTCTCCGGTAACAAGGTCTTGCGGCGCAGGCACGAGCAGCATAAATCCGTCCTTGCCATATCTTAATTCATACCCTTGTGCATACGCTTCTTCCACAGAGATGTGCTGTACCTGTCCGATGACCATAGCCGTAATACCTGCACCGCTTAAATCCTGTATATCTTTCAGGGTACATTCCATCGTGAGAAACGCTTCATTGATTACAGGTGCGTGAATGGTTTTGGCGTTGGAAACAGTAAAGCCTCCTGCTGCAAATTCGTCATCGTCCCATTCATTCTGATGAATGGTATTTACCAACCTGTCATAACAGCTTATCGGGAGAAAATTAATGCAAAAGCATTTTTCTCTTTGGATATTGGCATAGGTGTGGGTATGCTGATACAGGTTGCCCATCACAGCGAAAAAAGCGGTCTTATCTCCGTGAAAGCAGCTCCACGAATGAAAGCACACATTCGGTTTCCCGTTCTCTTTCCAAGTCGTGACAGCAAAGAGAACGGTCGGTATTCCTGCTGTTACTTCAAAGTGAGAGAACAGCTCAAATTCTTCCGGATAGGCTGGCTTAAAATACTGGGGAAAATCCTTTTCAATCTCGATCTTCATCATTATGCCTTTCTCTAACCTGAGTAGATTACGACTCATTTGGGATAAAGTATAAGGAATAGCCATCTATATTGATTGGTAGTGTTGGAATCTCTGAGCCATCATAGTATTCCGTAGGAGCTACGGTAGCATAGCCGGTCACTCCATCAATGATAATCTCATAGTCCGTTCCCTTCGGCGTTTTCTGCATTACCTCATAAGTGCCGTTATATGTCTTGCCGTTTGTGGTATCCGTTATCGTGATTTCTCCATCTTTAGC
Organism: Blautia glucerasea; assembly: GCF_013304385.1. GTDB lineage: Bacteria > Bacillota > Clostridia > Lachnospirales > Lachnospiraceae > Blautia_A > Blautia_A ammoniilytica. Next base: position 4,613 of record NZ_JAAITU010000050.1, on the reverse strand, counting down.
AGTCAAAGTCATATCCACGATTTCAGCGTCAGGATACAGCTCGTCAGCTTCTCCTACGGCAACCACGAGTTCATCCTGATATTGGGCAGCTTCCGTATCATTGCTCATAACCGTTCTCATTTTCCACTCATAATCTTCCATCTTCACGACATCAGCATTGCAAGCAGAGAGAGCGAATACGATGAATGACATCAAAAACACAGATAAAATCTTTTTCATTTCATACCGCCTCCATTTACCGTCACAGCTTCTCTACATCTTCCACATAGATGGAGACTTCGCCGCACTTGGGACAGATTGCTACCTTCGGCTTGCCGATTCTGCCGCCGAACAGCTTATTTTCGTCCGATGACATTACAATTCCGTATCCTGCGCCTTCTACCTTGATGGCGCAGTTTTCTTTCATTTCCGTTCCACATCTGAGACACTTTCTCATAAATAAATCCTCCGTTTCTTTTTATGGATTTCCGGCGGTAAAACCGCCCCGTTATGTTCTCAGCCTAAAGGTTTTCGGCGCAAAGCGGTATACCAAAATGCTGGCGACAATACTGTAAAGCACACAGAAAACAATCGTCATTATTCCAAATATCATAATCGGCATACGCAGCCGCATAAGAGCAAAACAGACGACATAGGTTACTGACAAAACAATCCGATATGTGCCGCTTTTCAGCTCCGTCCCTGCATTGTAAGGCTGGAGCAGATAGTAAATCGTCAGGTAATGAATCGAGAAAAACAGGCTCATACACAGGATGGAAACAACCAGCACTACATAGTTCAGCGGATTGTCCGTCCCTCCGGTGGCAAACAGGATCAGCGCCAGTCCGATACCGATCACGAGCGCCGGAACAGCGTTGATTTTCATAATCTCACGCAGGCGAATCTGAAACAGCCGCAGGATAAAGCTTGGCTGCTTATAAAACGAATAGGTCAGCAGGCTGTGATCGCAGTTCATAAAAAGCGCCTGTGTAAAGTTCGTGCCACGGTTGATAGCGTACATTATAAATACAAAGTACGGAAGCCAAGTCATCACGATTTCGTTAATGACGGTTTTTTCTTCGGGCAGCAGATAGACGCCTGCCAGCACGGCGGCGACAAGGAAAGCGCACACATAGGAAATCTTCTTTGTCGAGTTCCAGAGTATCTTTTTATGCCTTTTGATAAACAGCTCATTCAGATACTCGAAGCCCTTGCGGTTGCTGCTAATGGAAGTATCTGCGGATATTTTCTTTTCATTTGCCTGTTTGATAAGCTTTGTCTGTGCCGTGCTGTCCATCTGATTGGTCAATCCGGCTAATAATTCCTTGTTGATTGCGTAATAATCACGGAAGGTAGTGAGCCTTGTGATACTTGCCATACCAAGGGGAATACACGCTAAAAATATAACCATTGGTACGACCGCAGGCAAAGCAAAACCAAAGGCGGGCGGAGCATAGGCTGCGGCTAAAAGCAGGGCGATACAGCACCACACATATTTGGACAGCTTATTTTCGTTGTAGCCAAATCCCCTTTTCTCATAATCCCACAGGGTAACAGCCGCCGCAAACAGCTTCATACCCGCTATGCAAAGGGGCAGGAGCAGACAAAACCACAAAGGTACGCCTCTGTCCATACCGAACAGAATCGTAAAGGGCAAAAAGCCCACAACGACCTTCAGGATGGAGTAGAAATAGTTTACAAGCGTATATTCTCGTGCGTCCATTTTCATCAGGATCATCGCATAATATTTATCCTTTGTCGGATTGAAAAGGTGTGTGTTTACAAAGCTGCCGATTACCGTGAGAATCAGCAGGATATGCAGGAACACCTCATTCTCCGGCAGTCCGTTATAAAGGATACCGATACCGCATACCATCGTGATAAAGTAAAGGAACTTGCCGAGGAATACAGAAACGATTTCCCACAGCACGGACAAAATGTTTGCAAAGATTTTCAGCCCCTTTACCTGATACAGCGTTGCCGGAAGCAGCCGCTTTACGAGCGGTATCTGCTTTAAGGAAAACAAGACACCGTTGACACGGTATGTATTTTTCAGGGAAAAAGATATTTTAAGCGTCTTATTCATTTCCTTCCTCCCTGAGTGCCGCAATGATTTTATCCTTAAATTCCCTGCTGTCCAGATCGGTTTTCTCCACGACCTCCAGTTCGCCGTGATTAAGCAGCACAATCTCATCGCAGAGGTCAAGCGCCAAATCCATAATATGAGTGGAGAAAATGGTAATGCGGTCTTGTTTCAGTGAACGGAGCAGTTGTTTCATTTCTTCCGCCACAACCACATCAAGGGATGTCAAAGGCTCGTCGAGCAGCAGGATATTCGGCTGAGCGATGATATTGATGAGCATTTGCATTTTGTTTTTCATACCGTGGGAGTAGTCCTTGAGCAGTTTATCCCTGTCCTCCGGCTCAATACTCATATAATCGAAATACTCGTCAATGCTTTTCGGATTTTTGATAGACTTCTCGTTGATGTCCATAAAGAATTTCAAAAACTCCCTGCCTGTAAGAAACTCCGGCACGGTCGGGGTAGAGAGTACATATCCGATGTCCTCTGCGGACACCTCACGGCGGACGCCGTTTTCATCTTCTATATAGAAATTGCCGCTGTCCGCCTTCAAATCCCTGTTCAAACAGTTAAACAGCGTTGTTTTTCCAGCGCCGTTTCTGCCGAGCAGCCCATAAATTTTCCCTTCATCAAAAGTAAAATCAATATCTCTGAGAACTTCCTTTTTCTCAAAGCTCTTTGACAAGTGTTCAATCACAAATTTCATAATATCCTCCGTCACATCTTATGCTGGTAATATGCCATCAAAATAAAGTCAAGGATTGTTTTCAGCAGGAAAGCGCCTACAAGAGTAAGAACAGTCCATATGGGTGCGTCGAAAAAAATACATACCCAAGCACCTGCCATCAGCAGCCAGTGCAGTATCTCTCCGGATATTGCCTGCGCTTTGCTGCGAATGAGCTGATTGCGCTCATCTTTTTCTTCAATCTCATTGATTTTCATCAAATCGGGATTTTTTGCGCCCCACAGAGCGACGCACCATTTCGCAATCCCATAGCCGAACAATCCGGCACCTATGCCGATCATTGCGCCGCTTTGCGAATCGCTCAAACAGTCCTGTAAAAGAAACCTTGCGCTCAGAGCCAAAGCAATGCCGACTATGCCGATTACAAGATATATTCCGGTTTTCTTCTTCATTGCTTTCCCTCCTCGTAAATGAAAATATCTTCAATGCTCATATTAAAATACCGTGCAAGCTTAAACGCCAATGTAATTGAAGGATTGTATCGTCCGTTTTCCAACGAGCCGATGGTCTGCCGGGATACTTCCAGTGCGGCAGCCAGTTCTTCCTGCTTGATTCCCCGTTCTTTCCGGATTTCCTCTAAACGGTTTTTCACGGTGCGCCTCCTTTCTATGGAAAGCCAGCTTTCCATATCTCTATTATAGCAAAGAGGGCGCAAATGTCAAGTATACTTTCCATTCGGAGATGAACTTTTTTCAATCTTCCCATTCTTCACATCTATTGAGCAGCTAAGTTTATCACTTGCACATTGTTTTGCCGAGCATAATTTACCGTATATGCAGTCCCGCCTTTCTCCTGTGTTAAATAGGCTATGCAGACGCTGCTGCCATTTACCAAATGGCGGTTTCTTTTGAACATACAGCCCCGAAAATAGTCGTGAGAAGTATATACTACCTTATCCGCCTGACTTTTGATCTCCTCATAAACCGCTATATCATCTTTGCTCCAGCCTTTTGTCTGTGTGGTACATGGAAGGACTAAAATCAGCTTGATATGCGAATATCGCTTTCTCAAGGATAAAACGCATTGAGCAGCCAGCGTATCAAAGCCCAATGCTCCGCCTGCGCCAAAGTACATATATCCTTCTTCTATCAGTCGAAGCAAGGTGTTTTTTAACCGCTGAGAGAGTTCCGGTATGCTCTCCGGCGGTATTTTTCTATGTCCGGTAAAGCAAGCCGTTTTTCCCCTCATTAAAGTTCACCAGCCAGTTCAAAGCCTAAAAGCACAAAAAATCTAATTATAATACTCATAGTATATCAAAGTCAACAATAAATATCAATAGTCTGTGGAACTACGGAAACAATATTTATAGACTATGAATGGAGGCTGGAACTATGAGTGAAATTGCAAAAACAATCGGACAGCGTGTCCGCAATTATAGAATTGATAAGGGATTGAGCCAAGAGAAGCTTGCTGAGTTATCCGGTTGCCACCCTACTTATATCGGGCAAGTGGAACGAGGGGAAAAGAACGCCACTCTTGAAAGTATCGAAAAGATTGCTTCAGCTATGAATGTCTCGCTTGCTCAGCTTTTTGAGAAGATAGGCGAAAGCAGCACCGACAGCTATCCTATGAAATGTTACGAGCTGGTCGCAGCAAAAAGTAAATCCGAGCAAGAACATCTATATAAGATGTTAGTTGAAATGGATAAATATAAAAATCAATAAAAGCGGAAAAAATATACGGTGTTACCCAAGTGGGTAGCACCGTACAGACTGTAGACAAAGCCCTGCTTTTGCAGGGTTTTGCTATTGTTGGAACCGCTTTTCTGATATAATAAATATCAGAAGGGCGGTGTTTTTTATGATG